>NZ_JAUOPP010000003.1:0-213421 GCF_030547765.1 Colwellia sp. 6_MG-2023
ATTATTAAATAAATAACGATGTAGTTGGTGATTTTAGCAAGTAGAAATGATCACATAGTTAGTGAGATTGGTATAAAGCACATATACTTCACAAGAGTGCAACAAAGTTTAACATTCAAGATTAATAGCATGCTCGTTTATTTAACTTATTACTCTGGCTCGTAGTCTAAATTGGCTGATAGCCAACGTTCAGCTTGTGGCATGGTCATTTCTTTGCGCGAGGCATAGTTTTCAACTTGGTCTTTAGCTACTTTAGCTACAGCAAAGTATTTGGCATCTGGATGAGCAAAATAGAAACCACTTACCGCTGCACCTGGCCACATGGCAAAGCTTGAGGTTAGTTCCATGCCAATGTTATTTTCAACATCAAGTAGTTCCCATAACAAGCCTTTTTCAGTATGTTCAGGACATGCAGGGTAACCTGGCGCTGGGCGAATACCTTGATATTTTTCACGAATTAGATCGTCATTTTCCAAATTTTCGTCTGGCGCATAACCCCAATATTCTTTACGTACTTGCTCATGTAAATATTCGGCAGTTGCTTCTGCTAACCTATCGGCTACCGCTTTAATGAGTATGCTGTTGTAGTCATCATTTTCTGCGTCAAATGCTTTCACCAATTCGTCACAGCCAAAACCAGATGAAACAGCAAAACCGCCTATGTAATCATTAATGCCAGACTCTTTAGTGGCAATATAGTCAGATAAACAACGGTTAAACTGTCCTGCTGGTTTTTTACTTTGTTGACGTAATTGATGAAACTTAGTAATTGGCGTTTCACGTGCTTCATCAGCAAATAACACAACATCATCTTTTTCACGATAAGCCGGGAATAAACCAAATACCGCTTTTGCCGTTAACTTTTTATTGTTAATAACGTCATCAAGTAATGCATTAGCATCATTAAATAATTTAGTAGCTTCATGACCGACAACTTCATGTTTTAAAATAAGTGGGTATTTACCTGATAACTGCCAAGTCATAAAAAATGGCGTCCAATCAATGTAGTTACGCACAATATTTAAATCAATATTATCAAGTACAGTAACACCTAAGTTCTTCGGTTTAGTCGGCGTGTAATTTTCAAATGAGATTGGCGCTGCATTAGCACGAGCATCTTCAAGGGAAATTAAACTTGAGCGTGGACCCTTTTTATAATGACGTTCACGAACTTTCACATACTCTTCTTTTTGACGCTGCATAAAGGCAGGTCGTAGCTCATCAGAAAGTAACGTACTTACTACCGATACTGAACGTGAAGCATTAGGAACATACACTACAGGGTGTTCATATTGTGGCTCAATTTTAACAGCTGTATGAGCTTTCGACGTTGTTGCACCACCAATCAGTAATGGTAACTCAAAGTCTTGACGTTTCATTTCTTTAGCTACATGCACCATTTCATCAAGAGACGGTGTGATCAAGCCTGATAAACCAATAATGTCGACTTTTTCTTCTTTGGCTACACGTAAAATATCTTCACAAGAAACCATCACGCCTAAGTCAATAATGTCATAGTTATTACACTGAAGCACAACACCAACAATGTTTTTACCGATGTCATGTACATCGCCTTTAACGGTAGCTAATAATACTTTACCGTTTGACTTAACCTCGGTTTTTTCTGCTTCAATAAAGGGATTCAAATGCGCAACCGCTTGTTTCATTACACGAGCAGACTTAACCACTTGTGGTAAGAACATTTCGCCGGCACCAAATAAATCGCCTACCACATTCATGCCGTCCATTAACGGACCTTCAATCACATCGATAGGTCGTTCGGCAGCTAATCGTGCCTCTTCAGTATCTTCAATGATAAATTCATTAATGCCTTTTACTAGCGAATGCTCAATACGTTTTACTACAGGCAATTCACGCCATGACAAATCGGCTTTATTGTTTTGGCTGCCCGCTTGACCACGATAGTTTTCAGCAACATCAAGTAAACGCTCAGTGGCACCATCATCACTATTGCTGATAACGTCTTCTACCGCGTCTTTTAAATCTTTGGGTAGGTCAGAATAAATGGCGAGTTGGCCTGCATTTACAATCCCCATATCCATACCGTTTTTAATGGCGTAATAAAGAAATACTGCATGAATAGCTTCGCGAACAGGGTTATTACCACGGAATGAAAACGATACATTTGATACACCACCTGAAATCATAGCATAAGGTAAATTATCTTTAATATCTTTAACCGCTTCAATGAAATCAACCGCGTAGTTGTTATGCTCATCAATTCCGGTAGCTACCGCAAAAATATTAGGATCAAAAATAATATCTTCTGCGGGGAAACCAATTTCATCAACCAAAATATGATAAGCTCGATGACAAATTTCGTATTTACGTGCGCGCGTGTCGGCTTGACCTTCTTCATCAAACGCCATAACAATAACAGCAGCACCGTAACGTCTTAATAATTCAGCTTGCTCGCGGAAGTTATCTTCCCCTTCTTTTAAGCTGATAGAGTTAACTATGCCTTTGCCTTGTATACACTTTAAGCCTTCTTCTAAAATATCCCATTTAGATGAATCAAGCATGATTGGTACTTTGGCAATATCAGGCTCACCGGCAATGAGGTTTAAGTAACGTACCATCGCAGCTTTTGAGTCCAACATGCCTTCATCCATGTTGATATCAATAATTTGCGCGCCGTTTTCTACTTGTTGTAGTGCTACAGCAATGGCTTCATCGTATTTTTCTTCGGTGATTAAACGTTTAAACACGGCAGAGCCAGTAACGTTAGCTCTTTCGCCCACGTTAACAAATAACGAATCTTTTTCGATGGTTAACGCTTCTAAACCAGATAAGCGACAAGCAATTTTACGTGCCTCTATTTTACGCGGTGCAATATTCGCAACCGCTTCAGCCATACCTTTAATATGGGCAGGTGTTGTACCACAACAACCACCAATAATATTTAAGAAACCCGCTTCAGCCCATTCAGCAACATGGGTATTCATGTCTTCAACGCTAAAGTCGTATTCACCAAAAGCATTAGGTAAACCTGCATTCGGATGTGCAGAAACCGCGAAATCAGAGATTCGGCTTAGTTCAGCAACATATTGACGTAATTCAACAGGTCCTAAAGCACAATTTAAACCAAATGAAATCGGCTTAGCGTGACGTAAAGAGTTATAAAACGCTTCGGTCGTTTGACCGGATAATGTACGACCAGAGGCATCGGTGATTGTGCCTGAAATCATTACCGGTAAACGCACACCTAACTCTTCAAAAACTACTTCAACAGCAAAAATGGCGGCTTTAGCGTTTAAGGTATCGAAAATGGTTTCGATAAGAATAATGTCACTGCCACCTTCAATTAAGGCTTTAGTTGATTCTATGTATGCTTCTTTTAATTCATCAAAAGTAACGTTACGAAATGCAGGATCATTCACATCCGGTGAAATTGAACAGGTACGGTTTGTTGGACCTAAAACACCGGCAACAAAACGAGGACGTTCAGGGTTTTTTTTGGTGTATTCATCTGCTGCTGCACGGGCAATTTTAGCCGCTGCAAAGTTAATTTCAGCGCTGTACTCTTCCATATCATAATCGGCCATAGCAATCGTAGTGGCGTTAAATGTATTGGTTTCAAGAATATCTGCACCGGCTTCAAGATATTCAAGGTGAATCGCTTTTATGATATCAGGCTGAGTAAGCACTAACATATCATTATTGCCTTTAACATCCGTATGCCAATCAGCAAATCGCTCTGCTCTAAAATCTTGTTCTTCAAACTTATAGGCTTGGATCATTGTTCCCATAGCACCATCAAGAATTAGAATATTTTTAGCCAATTGCTGTTCGAATAAAGCGAATGAAGGATGTTTTTTCATGGTGTATCGGTTTCCTATGGATAAATCTTTAAATCAAATTTGGGATATCTACAAAACTTAAATGACGGTATCTGGATGTATTGCTTTGATATTAGAAGCATCCAATTTATATGGGGTAATTTGATAAACATAATAATTAAGCCAATTAGTAAATAATAGACTACCATGACTTCGCCAAGAACCAATAGGAGGATTATTTTGGTTATCGTCTTTATAATAATTTTTAGGTATCGCCGTGCCACTATCATTTAAGCTATCACGTAAAAATTCTTCGTGTAAAGTAGAGGTATCATATTCAGGATGGCCTGTTAAATAAACTTGTTGCTTATTTTTACTCGCAGCTAAATAAACTCCAGCTTCTTCAGATTCTGCTAAGACTTTTATTTGTGAAATACTTTCATAATCTGATTTATCAATGTAGCCATAGCGAGAATGCGGCACATTAAAATTTTCATCAAAGCCACGCGTTAAAGGTTCTTTTTCATCAAGTGCTTTGTGATTAAAAATTCCCGATAATTTGTTTTTTCTTAAATGGCGATTCAAACCATAGTGATGGTACAGCGCGGCATGTGCAGCCCAACAAGAAAACATTGTTGAAGTAACATTTTTTTCTGCCCAATCAAAGACTTCACATATTTTATCCCAAAAAGTAACTTGTGAATAATCAAGTAAAGCTAACGGCGCTCCAGTAATAATTAAACCATCATATTGTTTATGTTTTACATCATCAAATAAATGGTAAAAGGTATCTAAATGCTCTGTTGGGGTATTTTTCGATTCATTGGCATTAATACGAATAAACTCTATATTTATTTGTAATGGAGTATTCGACAACATGCGCAGTATTTGCACTTCTGTTTCAATTTTATTTGGCATTAAATTCAAAATAGCGACTTGCATTGGGCGTATTTCTTGAGAAATGGCCCTATGTTCAGACATAACAAAAATATTTTCTTTATCTAACACTGATAATGCAGGTAATTGATCTGGAATTTTAATTGGCATAACGCACCTATGACGAAGAAAAAGCAAACAAAGTATAGAAAAACTATACTTACAATACTACTTAGATTGCTAGATATGTCAACATCTAAACGTTTAGATGGCTAAATAGGCTAATAGCTATAAGCGAAATAAAAAAGCCGACTGATAAAGTTAGCCGGCTTTGTTAAACGTTTATATTTATTATTTTAAACTTTGTATTATTAAAAAGTGCTAGAGATGCCTAGATGAAGGGCGCGGGGTTGACCACCAAAAAAACGGTAGGCGTCATAAGCATAATCAGCACGACTAGCATACTTTTCATCAGTAAGGTTTTCTATTCGAGCAAACAAACGAACTTTATTATTTAATTGTATGGAGCCTCTTAACTGAAATAAATCATGGCCTGCATATTCATGTTCATTTGCTGGATCTAAGTAGTATTTCCCCATGTGTAACCACTCTAATTCGATTTTACTCAATAAAGTTGGTTCCCAAGAAAGTCTTACATTACCAAGGTGTTTAGGTGCTGTATCAACCTCATTACCATGAACAACACCACTACTTTCGCGATCAAATTCATATTCATGTTGTGCATAAGTATAATTAACAGCAATGTTAATACGGTCAGAAATATTATAATCCAACCCTAGTTCAATACCTTGATGAGAGGTTTTACCATCAGTAACATTCAAGCCATTATCATCACGAAAGAAGAAGTTTTTCTTAGTCATGTAATAACCTACTACTTCATAGGTTAACTTAGCTGAAACACCACGAATACCTATTTCAGTACTGTCAATCTGTTCAGAATCAACCTCTCCAATCACCTGTTGATTTTGCAAACGATATAAATCGGTGGTTTGCGGTGCTCTAAATCCTTGTGACCAATCGGCAAATAAGGCTACATCGTTATTTATACGGTAATTAAAACCTAATTTTGCACTGGTATTATCAAAGCTATCAATATTGTCACTCGGCCGTTGGAATAAGCAACCTATAGGTGACTCATTATCATCAAGACATGGACTGCCATCAGCTTTAGTTGTTCCATCAGCTATCAAATTTTCATAGTCATATTTCGTGTTATCAAACCTTAAGCTACCGGTTAACATAAAGTTATCATTTAGCTGCCAGTCACCTTGAATATAAGGAGCTATGGTTGTTGCTTGTACTTCATAATCATAATGTAAGCCTTGTTGACGTGCTTTACCGAAACTATAACTATCGGGTATCTCTTGAGTTTCAGTCAGCTCACCATTGGTCCAGTCAATATCAACTCCCATAGTTAAAGATAACTCTTGGTTCACTTGCCAATTATAATGACTGACTAACCCTATACTGTTATGACTGTTTTCTTCAATCGCTCTTGAAGGTAAATAATGCTGACTAAACTCCATCTCATTAACACGAAAATAAGGCGTAATACTTAAGCTTGTCTCGTCAGTTAACTCTCGCTGCCAGTTTGTTGCTAAACGTAACGATGTCCATTTACGATAGGCATCACTATCACAATTCTTTTTCATTGCATTAGAATCTTTGTATAACGTTTCTGCTGCATGAGTTGATGCGTAACAACCGTCACCATTATCAGCAGATGAAATAAAACCTGCTGTTTTTTGATCAAGGGTAAAGCCTGAAATAGTCGTTCTAAGTTGGTCTTTTCCCTGATGATAGTCATAGCGTAATCCAAGCTTCAATGATTCAAAGTCACTGTTTTCTCTATATCCGCCATCGTTAACCGCTTGAATATTACCACTAACGCCATGTTTACCCATTTCAATGCCACCACTGCCTTGCAATTGATAACTATCATTTGGGCCACCGAGCACCGTAATATTACTTTTATCACTTGGCGCATTTGTTAAAGCGTTAATTACACCATGTACTGCATTGGAACCATAAGTTGCACTAGCAGGACCGCGAATTATTTCAATTTCTTTTGCTTGAGCAAGGTTTAACTCGGATAAACCATTGTTATTCGCAAAACCTGCTGCTCGAGTAGCAATGCCATCTTCAAGAAATAAAAAGGCACCCGCAGCTCCAGGGCCAGTTAAAACGGGAGAACGTAAGGAAGGTAAGGATTCCATACCGTTGTTGGTTTGAACGTGTACGCCTGTTGCTCTGTTTAATATATCACTGGGGTGTACAGAGCTAACTGAGGCAATATCTTCACTTGAAATGCGAGTAATATTACCAGCTAAAGTAAGGAGATCTGCTTGCTGATGAGTACCAGTCACAACAATAACCTCAGGATCTATAGCCCTTTGACTTAAATCAGGTATTTCAGTTTTATCTGTTGCCGCAAGTACAGTAGAACTCACTACTGACAAACAAGCAATACAAAGGAGTGATAGCGGAAATCGTTGTAACATAATTATATCCTTCATCATGCTTCTTTAGTCATAATGCCGGCACCTATTACTGACAGCTTGCCAAATAGACCTCCGAAAACAACAGATAAAGATATAAGTAATAATGGGTTGTCAAAATTGATATTAGTTAAAGTGGCAATAGACATTTTATCGCTAGTTTGTAGAAGATAAGCAAACGTTGCTGCATATGATAAAACTGAAGCAGGTACAGCCCCGAAAATTTGAAGGTTTGATGCAAATACAACAGTAAAAGCTGTAACAGCTACAACAATAGCACTCCAAAGTGGCATACCTAAGGTCTCACCTAAAGGAATAGTTAAAACAATATAAGCGGCAATCCAACCAATTACGACGCCAAAAACACCACAGACTATCGTGTCTTTTAAGGCCTCATTATGTCCACCAAGGGCAGAAAAACCGGCCCAAGAGATAAAAATTGCCCAAATTAAAATGTATCCAGATAGTGGGCCAAATGCGAGCCAAGTTGCTAATGCGCCGACAAGGGCGATACTTAAAGATGTTGCGGTTATTTCTTTCATAATAATCTCATTCTCATTGATGTTAATAACCCTCAAGCAATGCTTCTATACATAACAAGAGGGTTACTTAAAAGCTATACGCTAAATTAAAGCTGTATAATTTAGAAAGTTACAGACAGTTCAGCCACTATGCCGTCCCATTCAGCTTCACCAGTACCATCGGTAGCTTGACCACCAGAAAATGCTTCTTCTGTTTGTTTAACATATTCTAACTTTAACAATACATTTTCTTCGATTGTGTAACCTAAACCTAGTTGAATACGATCTAAGGTGTCGTCACCTGAAATTCCAGTTGACTCATTAGTCGACTGTGAATAACGTGCTGCAAGGTAAACAGTATTGTTAATATTATATTTAGCTTTAACACTCATGAAACTAACTTCAGAATCTTGTTCGGTAAAGTTTGCAGATACTGGACGGTATCCAGCAATACTAGAATCAGCCCAGCTGTAATCATCTTGAGCTTGACCATAATAGGCATTTAATTTGAAGTTATCCGTTTCATACTGAGCGTCTAATTGCCAAATAGTAGCATTGATACCAGGGACAATAGCAAAGTGACTACCACGACCTGGTGTACCAGATACACCATCAGTATCGGTTCCAAATTCATAGTTATCGCCATCACCAACCCCAATAAGTGAGCCAATTGGAGCACCACCAGGATCAGTACAATTACCACTTCCACAATCTAAATCAGCATTAGTAAGAAATATACCCCCACCTATTGAGAAGCCATTACCAAGTCCAACAGTGCCACGTAAACCAAAGTTGTAACCCGAATCTTTACTGAAATCTGTAACAAAGCTAGGCTTACTTAAAACAGCATCCCAAGTGTAATTGTCTGATAAACCGTAAAGCCAAAGACCTTCTTCTGCTGTAATCATATCTACAGGGCTGTTACCGATTAATGGGTTACTTTGAACAGCAGCACCATCAGAATATTCAATGAAGTTTTGAGTAGTAGAAATGACATTACCAACTCTAAGACCCATACCATCTTTTTCAAATTGGATCCAAGCTAAATCTTGAGCAAAGTTGGGATTATCATTTGGCTCTTCTGCTAATTCAGCGAACACTGAAATATGGTCTGTCACTTGTGCATTAAACGTTAGTGCATAACGTAAACGATGGAATCCGCTATCTTGATCTTCTGGAGCTCTTGCAGCACCATCAACTTCTATAGCTGATTGCCAAGATTGCATAGCAGCGCCATTAATCTTAAGTTTACCATCCATAAACTCTACAGCTTGAACTTGAGTAGCCGTAACACTCAATGCTAATAAAGCTGCCACATTAGCGGCGATCATTGTTTTTTTCATTGTATTCCCCTTTTTTATTCTAATGATTTTTTAATACTGACTTCATATCGCAATGCTTATGCCAAATAAAAAAACAGTTGAATAAAAACGTAAAAATAAAACATTAATCATTGATTAAAAAGTATATTTTTTATTTTTTATTTGTTTTAAATTGACTTCTACAGCTGTAAATTGACATTTTTATTAGTACAGATGTAGCGGGCTATATGCGAATTGCAACAACTGTGTATAGAGAAGCAACCAAAGATCAAAGGAATAGCGCGGGTAATAGCGAGTTATAAAGATAAGATATCGCGGTAAATAGAGCTTGAAGTAATCATATTTATGAAGAGAAGTGAGGTTTTGCTTTATGAATTATCAACTCAGGTTTAAGGTAGTACAACGCTATACAGAATAATTAGTTAACAACAAAATAGTATTACCTAAGCTTATTTTATTGCTAACTATTATTTTTAATAATTTACCTGTCCTAAAAAATATCATTCGGTTGAACGATATTAAATTTTTTCATTTTTCGATAAATAGTTGATCGACAAATACCTAATTCCTCTGCAACACCTGTAACATTCCACTTATGCAGACGTAGTGAATTGAGTAAAATATTTGCATCTTGATCATTGCAACTCACAGTAGAACTACTTTGATTATCGTCATTTGCAGGTACAGGATTAATAATAGAGCAGCCATTAATGATATCATCGGGGAAATCATTGATTGTAATTGTTGAACCCTCTTTTATAGCTAAAGCATATTTAAGTACGTTTTTCAGTTGTCGAATATTACCTGGCCATGAATAATCTAACAGAAATTGATAGGCTTGACGCTCAAATTGAACATCATCAAATGATGTGTTTTCTGACTTTAATACTGACGTAATAACGTCATCTTTATCACTACGCTCTCTTAATGGAGGTAATTTCAAAGACATTCCATTTAAGCGATAAAAGAAATCTTCCCTAAAAGCTTTATTTTTTATTTGTTCTTGTAGGTTCTGATGAGTCGCTGAAATCACTTTAACATCTAATATTTCAGGAACTTCCGCACCTAAGGGTAGCACTTCCTTTTCAGCAAGCGTACGTAGAAGTCGAGTTTGCAATTGAATTGGCATATCGCCAATTTCATCAAGGAATATTGTACCTCCATTAGCTTGGCTAAGTTTACCTTTCATACCATTTTTACGCGCACCAGTGAAAGTACCATTTTGATAGCCAAATAACTCACTCTCTATCAATGATTCTGGAATTGCTGCACAATTAAGTGCTATGAAGGGGCCATTCGCTCGATCACTCTCATCATGAATTGCTCTTGCAAAGGCTTCTTTACCTGTGCCAGTTTCTCCTTGAAGAAGAATAGGAATATCTTGATTTATGATTTTTTTGATCCGACTAATACTACTAACAACACCTTGATCATTGCCTTGAAGTTGCGCTAGCGAAGGGTGACCATGATGTGTTTTTTTTGTTTCACTTTTAGCTTTAACAGAATGATTACTTTTACTGAGTAATCGCATAGGAAAATTAATTTGTAGTTTAAATTGTTCTTCACTATCGCCTATTGTGATTAAAGAATCCGTTAATCCGCCATTAGTGCTACTTTGTAACTGTTCAATCGATAAGTTTAATAATACCTCTACTTTTTTCCCAATCAACTCGCCTGAAAATAGCATCGCATATTGGGCAAACGAGTTTCGGTTTGCACCAATGATATTCCCTCTTTCACTGAAGGCAATTAGACACTCTTGCCCTTCTTCACCAAAATTATTAGTAGATTTTATTGCTACAATAATATTATTACGATGAAAGTGGTAAAAATAACTATTTTCAATCATTCTGGCATACATAGTGACCAATTTAAGCGTTAAAAACTGTGTTTCTTTTCCTCCGCTTGCACTTAAACAAGATGCATTAAGGCATCCCATAAAATTACCTAATGAGTCAAAAATAGGTGCCACTGAACAACTAAGTTGACCGCTATTCCTATTATAGTGTTCTTGGCCATGCACAATTAAAGGTTGCTTTTCTATTAATGACATACCTATGGCATTAGTACCTGATATTTTCTCATTCCAACAAGATCCTAATACAAACCCTCTTGATTCAAAAAGTTCTATTCCTGCGGTAGGTAATTGCTTGGCTACGGTCACTCCTTGACTATCCGCAAGCAATACAGCTAAGCCGGCTTGATTTAATGCACGACCAAAACTATTGACACCATCAACTGCAATTTTAAAATAGTCTCCCATTAACTGTTGGTGGTTATTTAATTCATGTGAAGTAAGTACAACCCTTTCATTCTCAGAGTCGGGATTAAGCTGATAATCGCTATAGCATCGTTGCCACGATTCAATGATCATAGATTCAGGTTTAATCGCTCTTTGCTTGAAATCTCCCGTGACATAAGCAACAACATCTTCAACTTTTCTATTGGCCGGATATTTAGGTATCATTATTATTCTCCTGACTCATGTAAATGCCTTAGCTAGAATAGCAAATACCAAGCCAGATATAAAACTACTAGAAATAAGTAACTCTTCTCTCTCTTAACTTCAGTAGTTTTAGACGAATATACTAACTAACCTCTTAAATATATCATCATTATGTTGCTTTCATTATATCATTTGACTTAACGAAACTTATGTAAACGTGCGACTCCTTATGCGACACCAGTAGCATAGTGCGTCGCATTTAATGCAACAAGTGTCGCTTTTTAATTTAGTTTTAACGTAACTAATCAGACCTTAGTACTTCATGGTTATATCCAGGTACTAAGATAATAGCTTCTTTCAAAAAACTCGACGCTAATTGCTTGAGATTTTTTTATACAAACTTATCACTAGCTTATGATTGTTTATTCACCGATGACACCCGTCTCTCATGAAGGAATCACTATTACTCTGAGTCAGTAACTTTATTTTCATCTTTACCCTTACCTGCCTGTTTAATAGTATAAAATTTATTAATAGGTATAGAATTTATTACGCTTTCAAATCGCTCAAGTCCAGGCCACACGATACGGATCTCATCAACGATATCAGAATCAGCTAACCCAAAATGTAACTCTGATGGGGAGCTTGAAATAAAACTACCTCCAGAACGAATCTCTTGTAATTGCGTTACACCATTGGCTGTAACATAGACTTTTGCACCGATAGCTTGTGTGTTTTTACCGAGACCTTGCAAGGATAAATGGATAAACCCATAACCAGTAACTGAAGAGGCATTATTCTTATAAAGCAATAAACGATCTTGATGGTTACTAACAAGAATATCAACATCACCATCTCTGTCATAATCTAAGCAAGCAACCCCTCGACCAGATAATGTATCAGTAATCCCTAGATCAGCACTTTGTTCGGTAAAGCTACCATCTTTATTAGAGATAAATAGTTTACTTGGTGTATTGGCAAACTCTTGCATAGCACGCTTTAATTTCATATAGGCAAATGGACTCCCCAAATGCTTACGGAGTTCACTATCGAGATCAAAGCCATTCACATGAAAGATATCTGGCCACTGATCATTATTAAAATCGGCAAAACAAGCTCCCCATGCCCATAAGCCTTCCGCAACACCGGCCTCATCAGTCACATCAATGAATTTACCACCTTGGTTATTGTATAAACGATTCCCCTCTGTCCCCCAATTTCCTTCAGCCACGCCATTAGGATCAGACACACTACTGACAAACCAATCAAAATCACCGTCATTATCGTAGTCAGCAATAGCGCTTCCCATTCCATTGTCGTCTGTGATCTGCGAAAGATGGGTGGTATTTGTAAAGCTGCCGTTGCGATTATTTTTATATACTTGACTCGTTTCAAAATCTGCTGCCATTAATAAATCTAGATAACCATCATTATCTATGTCTGAGAATGCACCTGTAAATGTAAAATCGGTATTACCAATCATATCCATTAAGTTTGCGCCTTTATCGGCTGGTACAAATGTTAAAGTTTCATCGGTACTGATATTCTCCCATAAATGATTAGGTTGCTGGCCACCTAAACCCGGTCCTCGCCAATGCGTTGTAAGTGCGTCTAAATCACCGTCTAAATCATAATCAGCAAAAGCAAATGACCAACTGGTTAATTGTGCAGCAATCCCAGAGTTTTTCATGGGGATAAACTTCTGATTGTTATGATTTATATATAAAGTTGGATTTTGACTATGTTCGTCACCACCTAACTCTCCTGCGACAGAAGATAAACTAGGGTGAATCAAATTTGAGGTAATAATATCTAAATCGTTATCACCATCAATATCTACCATAGCAACACCATTAGATAACTCTTTAGAAGTGATTCCCCACTCTTTTGAGATATTCGTAAAACTACCGTCTCTATTATTACGATATAAGGCGTCAGCAGAATTATCTCCTGTTGGCTGAAAAATATCTGGCCAACAATCACCATCAACATCCCCAGCAGCGACTCCACCACTAAAAACTAAACGTTGTGCAGATTGTAAATTATAAAGTGGCCACGATATATGGTGACGCTGAGTGAGCCCTGAAATTAAGCCCACCTCATCAAATTTATGCGGTTTATTTTCGATCTTACTTGGTTTAGAAATCTTACAACCAAATCGATGAGACTCAAGAATGACAGCCTTTACAAGTCCTGATGATTTAATGCTACTTTTAGCATGATTTACTAAGGTTTTATTAACACTTGCTACAGGCTTAGGCGGGGGGGAGAAATCGCCTATTTTTGCGTTTAACCGCAAAGAATCGGGAGCAGTGTCATTTTCATTAGGTACCCAAACAGCGAGACAATCTTGGTCATTTAAGCAAGGATCAGTGAGTGCACTAAGGAATGCTGCTATAGCTTCTCTTTGATGACTATCAATATTTACTTTACTGGGAAGTTTACTCACTCCACTTTTTTGCTGCTCAAGTAAAAGCTCAAGGGGTTTTTGAGAATGCGCTTTAGCCTGTGAATTAAGCTCACTGACATATTTCATTTGTGGGTTATTCGAAAAACTAAAGTCATAATTTTCTATGGAACTTACAGGATCTATGTGGTGTGCGATGACATCAGATAAATCAGTAAACGCACCTGAATGTGTATAGGGCTCTGTAGCTGTCACATTCAGTAAGCTAGGTGTTCTAAATGCGAACCTATCACTATCATTTTGACTCACATTACGACGACCGTAATCTTCACCGTTTGGCTGCTTTCCCTTGCCTAACTGTGGTGCAGCAATATTATGGAATTCTTCATCAGAGAAAAAAGGTGGTGTATGACAAGAGACACAATTAGCGCCACCTTGTTTTGCTTTATTAAAAAACAACAATGCACCTTCCACTTCTAAGTTAGTCAACGCATCTTCACTTCCTTTAACATAGGCATACCAGTTGTTATCTATCAACACTTGAGTAGATTGATAATAAGAAATGGCCTTTTCAATGTTATTAAAAGTAATTAACGAATCAGCATTACCATTAGGTACGCTAAACGCGTCTCGGAATAAGGCTAACCAAGATTGGTTTTTATCATTTTGTTTCATTCTTTCGACAAGTGCTTCACGAATTCCTTCGTGGGTTTGTGAAGTAGCAAAACTGTAACCTCGCATTTCGTCATTTGAAACAATGGGAAAACGGGTTTGACTAGCAAGCAGATCATTTCCAGCGAAAGTATCTCCTTGCCATAAATTACTATCAGGTGTGCGATGGCTTTGACCTTCACCACCACTCTTAGACTCTTTATCTAAGACAAAAACACGCCCATCGTAAAACATCGCACGATTGTACAATGAAGCATTAAATGTACTTTGAGAATGGCGCGCGACATTAGGTGCACCATCAGCATGAGGATCGGCTGAAGACTGCCAGTCATGCCATCTCCCAGGACCAAGTAACTCAGGATCATAAGCAGCTTCTCCTACAGGCAAACTGAGTTTATCCCCTCCCGCTAAATAAGGGTGATGACAACTTGCACAGGCAACATCTTTATTGCCACTAAGTGATCGACTAAAAAATAATTCTTTGCCTAAGGTAAACAGCGGTGAGGATGTTGGTTTGTCAACCACAGTAGGTAATAGAGGATAAGATTGTTCTAATTTGCCTAGTAATGCCCTGAGCATCACTCGGTCATCCTCTATTTTTTCCTGAGCTGTATTGTTAGTATCAGCACAACTCAGTAAAAATAAAAAGGTAACGGTTAGACAGATTAACTGTTTAACCGCTGTGGCTAGCCCTAAAGGTAAACTTTTCAGTTTATTAGTCAGCATGAACTGAATCACAAGACTCGCCTCTTAAATAAGTTTTGTTTACAAATCTTATTTCCAATTTACCGTCTTTAGAATCAATTCGATTTATTTTTTCTTTACCTTGATAAATCTGTGACGATAGACCTTTCTCACTGCCAATATCCATGCAATTTGGGCTGTAAATCGCATTATACTGCTGATTACCATCAATGATTTTTTCAAACACAGTCACAACACCAGTTCCACATTGAGCCATAGCATATATATCATCACTTTGATCGTAAACTTCCACATGATCCTCAGTCTCTTCATTAATCCAATGAATATGTTTATCAGGAGTTCTTACAAAAAATCCGTCGTTGCAACTTACACCAGATATTGGTTTTGCTGCAGCTATCGCAGTAGTTGATGTAACAAGTCCTAAACACAATTGCGAAACAACAATTAAACTCATACCTATTTTTTTCATAATTGACTCTCTTAAGTTATCTATTAAGTAGCATTACATTGGCTACTATTGATTCAAGTTGCTAATTTATCGTCGCGGCTTGCCAAACCCAATCCAACTATTAAATTCTGCGGCAACGACAAGCTCATTGTTCTCAACCGTTAGTGCTAATGCGGGTAACTTCCTTGGGGCTGGTCCAGACACAACGCCGCCATTATTTTTAGGATCAAAAACTGATTGATGACATGGGCACATATAGTTCTCATCTTCTTTGACCCATCCAGTAACTGGACAACCGTTATGAGTACATATTGCAGAATAAGCAACAACGCCATCAGCAGATAAGCGCTGTGTTTCCGCTGATAAAGATTCTTTTGACAACTTTTGAAGAAGAATTTGGTTATAACGAGAAGAGTCACGTACTTCACCCGTATTCGGATCAACGGGCACTACTAATACTTGCTTACCTAATTCAACTAAATCAGACATCTTTATTAACGGCCCCCGTAAACGCTTACTATGATAAGTAAAACGATCACCTATTTGTGGAGGTAATTTACTTTCAGGAGACTTTTTATTCATTGCAGCTATCGCAGTATTGCCTTTAAAAAGGCTTACTGTTGGTATTGCAAGAGCAAGATATTTGAAAAAATCGCGCCTCTTGCTATCTGTCTCTTGAACTTGATCGACTTGAGAACAACCACAACATGTTGGCTGTTCTATATCATCATGTTTATCATTATTTTTTTCTTTCACTTCATACCTCGAACTTCAGCAGGCTAAATAAATTTTTAAATTTTGATTTCAAAAAAGTTAGGAGAGACTAGAGCCTCTCCTAATAAACACTATGCGTCAGGTAGTGCAAATACCCAGATTACGCCCCCTTCTGGCACATCTGCTATCCACTCACCACTTTCATCTTTTGCTGCTAATACACCATTAGTCCATTGTGGATCAACACCATAGCCAGCCGTTATTGCAATGTACTGTTTGCCATCAACTTCATAAGCAACAGGTGGTGCTATAGCCGTTGAATTTAAAGGAAATTCCCACAGTACTTCGCCAGTTTTAGCATCAAAAGCTCTTAACATCCGATCATTAGTACCTGCGCTAAATACTATATTTCCTGCAGTAGATAAAACTGGACCCCAGTTCATTGTTTTCCCATAATCATGCTGCCATACTTTTTCGCGCTTATTAACATCCCAAGCTTGCATCTGGCCTACACCTTTTTTCTTATCAGCCAAATATACATCTAACTCAGGAATATCGATGCCGGCCCAAAATTGACCTGAAGCAGGTTCAACATCATCTTGGAATTTACCTATAAATGAATTACAAAGATTATCGTTTGATGGAACATAAATCATACCCGTATCTGGGTTATAAGATTCGTAAGGCCAGTTTTTACCACCCCATAGACTTGGACAGTAAGAAACACGTTTTCCTGTAACAGGGACATGAGCATAATCATAGGTCGGACGGCCAGTTTTTGGATCTAATGATTTGAATGCATTATTTTCTACGAAAGGTTTACCTTCTAGATAATCAATTTTACCTTTCTCATCTCTTTCTAACCAATACATATAACCATTACGTTGAGGAGAAACTAAAGCTTTAACCTTTTTATTACCATCTTTAACGTTATCGATAAGCATAGGAGCATTCATCGCGGCCCAATCCCAAGAATCATTGTAATGGTACTGATAATGTCCCACAATCTTGCCATTATCTGGGTTCATTGAAATCGAAGATGCTACATATAAATTATCTCCAGGACGTTGATCGCCTAACCAAGGTGAACCGTTTCCTACGCCCCAATAAAGGATGTCCGCATCGGCATCATAGTTACCTGGCATCCACATACTGCCACCGCCATATTTCCATGCATCTGGACGTTTTCCTTCTTTTTTCCAAGTTTCATGACCTGGCTCACCTGGACCAGGTACACTGTATGTTTTCCAAGCAGTTTCACAAGTTTCAGCATCCATAGCTTCTAAGAAACCACGTACGCCATACTCACCACCAGAAGGTCCAACAAGAATTTTGCCTTTAATTGGCGTTGGAGCTGACGTTATGTACGCCCCAATGCTCCAATCACCAATTTGACTTTGACATAAACGCTCACCGGTTTTTGCATCTAAAGCGTTAAGCGTGCCATCTAAACCAGCTACATACACTTTATCGCCCCACAATGCCACGCCTCGGCTAGTATTATGCATAACACTTAAATCGTACGGATTATCGTGTTTGTAACGCCAATACAATTGTCCTGTTTTAGCATTTAAAGCCAATACATTATTATACGGTGTTGACACGAACATAACGCCATTGTTCACTTGAGCTGGAGCTTCATGACCTGAATCCAAATTAGTCGAATAAGTCCAAACGGGTTTAAGTTTGCTTACATTTTTAGAGTTTATTTCTTTCAGTTTGCTGTGCATCCAGCCTTCATAATTCCCCTTAGGTAACAACCAGTCCTCTGGCGCAGCCTCCACTAATCGTTTATGAGTAACCGTTTTATAATTTTCAATTTTTTTATTAAGTGTTGTTAAGTTCGCTGCTGAAGCTGAATAAATAGGAACTAGCCCTGCCACCCCGATGCAACAACTAAGATATTTCATTTTTAATATTATAGATTTCATTATTATCAACTCTCCATTTAAGTTTTTTTTATTGGCAAATTAATACTTCAAATAACATGCCAAAGAGATTCAAACCAAAACAAACAATTAAATAATTGATTTATATACAATTAATTAAAACGTACTTTTTAGAGGATTTATGTAGAAGTACACAGGTGTAGCACAGAGATGCGACACTAAACGCTTCTAAATGCCACTTTTAAAATATTGAACAGAAAAGTCATTAAAATTTGAAGACTAAGATAGGCTAAAAAGTAATGTTATAAATATGCCTGTGCCATTTGACGAGGCTCGTTTTAGAAAGTCTTAGCGATTCATAATCAAGGCACACCTTTTTACTAAGATTTCTTCCTTAGTAAAAAGGTGTTGCGTGGGATGTGATTTACTCAGTTTTACCTAAAGAACTAGCTTAGAACGTTTTATGTCACATTCTTGATTTAAAAAGGGGTTACATATGAATAGCGTATATTAGGTTAACATTGAAGCAGTTACCGAGAATAACCATTCTCTCCGGCCCCCCTAATACCCACCTTACTTAAAAATCATGTGTAATTAAAAAGTTTGAACATTAGGTGGGAATTTTTTAAGGTGATGTTATTCCTTGAGAAATAAATGCTGGGTTAGATGTTTACTGTTAATTTACAAACCTCTGTATAAACAAAGTTGAGTGCCTAAAGGTAACTCAGCAGGATGAATTACATAAATATTTCGTTGTTGTTGATCCTTGTTAAGTTCATCTATTTGTTTTACGACGAACTCCATACTGTCCATTAATTGATGTTTATCTAAAATAACTACCGTATTTTCGTTATCATCAATTTGATTAAATTGTTGCTGGATATCATAATCAAATATAAGTGTACCACTTTCACTATTAGCCATTAATGCATGAAATACTCGTACTTGAGATTGTTTAATATTGGTAACTAACGAAGTTGAATGCCAATTTAATCTATCTATCAAAGGTGATTTTTGGACATAGATATGGTCACTCAAATCATTACGATAGCGGTACAGCGCCATCCATTGTGGAAACTGCTCCAATGAATCAATAATAGAAAATGACACTGAAGAACGCTGTAAAATACCTTCAAATTTATCCATATACACTCCATTAGTTATCACAAGTATCTAGTGAGCATAATTATGGTACTGAAAAAATTGATCATTCAATACCAAATTATGCTCTATTTACTTAGGCTTGAATGTAAACAACGTGTGTATGTGAATATTCGTATAACCCATGTTTACCATCAGCACCACCAATGCCTGACTTACGAGTGCCGGCATGAAACCCTTGCATAGCCTCAAAGTTTTCTCTATTAATATACGTTTCACCATAACTAAGCTGATTAACCGCTTGCATCGCTTTACTAATATCACGGGTATATAAAGAAGACGTTAAACCATAATCGCTTGCATTAGCGATTGTAATTGCTTCAGATAAATCACTAACGATTTGAATTGGTAATACAGGAGCAAATATTTCCTTATTCATAATTTCCATATCATTACTACAGTTTGCTAAAACTGTTGGTTTGTAATGATAACCTGCCCCAAGGTCAGCAATGTGACCACCGGTGATTACTTCTGCGCCTTGAATTTTAGCTGTTTCTACCATTTTCGCTACCTTATCAAGACCTATTTTATTAACCAATGGGCCCATATCAAGGTTGTCTTGTAATAAAGGATCGCCAAAGGTCACTTGTTCCATCGATACTTTTAACTTACTAATAAATTCATCCGCAACATTAGGTTGTACATAAACGCGTTCTGCACAGTTACACACTTGTCCAGTATTAATGACTCTTGAAGCAGTAATAGCTTTTACTGCTAAATCAATATCAGCATCATCAAGTACAATAGCGGGTGCCTTACCACCAAGTTCTAAGTTAAGCTTAGTAATATTTTGTGATGCAGTAGCCATGATTCGACTTCCTGTATCAACACTACCCGTAAAGCTGATCATATCGACTCGTTTATCACTCGTTAGTTGATGTCCAACGCCACCACCATCACCACCGACCACATTAAAAACACCTGCCGGTAAACCAGACTCTGCAACAATTTTTGCAAATTCATAACAGTTATTAGGTGTTTCTTCACTTGGCTTAATTACAATAGTATTCCCCATAATTAGTGCTGGAGCCATTTTTCTTGCTATTAAGAAAAAAGGAAAGTTCCAAGGTAGAATGCCAGCCACAACACCTAACGGCTTGCGGAATAAGAAGATATTTTCTCCAGCACGATCACTGTTTATCACCTCGCCTTCAATACGTCTTGCCCACTCGGCCATATAATCTAGATAATCTGCTGTAAAGTTAACTTCAACCTCTGCCAACGAAAGTACTTTTCCTTGCTCCTTAGTAATACATAAAGCCAACTCGGAAGCGTTCTTACGTATACCTTGAGCAATCTTATGAAGGAAGCCTGCACGTTCAATCGCTGGCCTCAAGCCCCAAGCTAATTGCGCATCTTTAGCACAGTCAAGTGCATGATTAACTTCCTGTTCATTTGATTGCGGAATAGTCGATAGCAACCTTTGATTTGAAGGGTTATAATTTTCTATTTCCGCCCCTGTTAACGCAGTAAATTGACCATTGATAAAATTTTTATAACGGGTAATAGGCTCTGACATATAAAACTCCTAATTCTATTTTTAAGCGAGATAATTGTCTGTTGATTGCATTACAATCAACAAACGATTTTTATTTACGGTAACGATTAAGCTCATTAGTTACCGTCATTATTAAATATTATTATGCAGCCAATTCTATATTCGTTAATGACTAACAAAATTTTTTGATATTTATTATTACAGTTGCTAATTAAATATATAGGTTATAGGGCAAAAGCTATGCCAAAAGAAAACAAAACAAAACAACAAGAATAAGTAGCTGATATAAAGGAATAAAATAAAAACAATTTAAATATAAATTTTCTTTTTATCTTTATATTTTCAGTAAAGAAATCTTAAAAGAAACAGTTGTCGCACTGCAGTTGTAGCAAATAATTACTCTATACCAACAAAAAATAACGCTATCAATTCGAGCTAAAGCGATTACTTAAAATGGTGACTTTATATTTAGCCGTAAAATAGACTAAGACTTGATTAATAGTATTTTAATCAATAGGTAACTGGGTATATGTAATACCAAACGGATTATTAAATTGACCAACTTAGAGCTACATTAGCGAGCTTAGAACAAACACAATGAGTTAATTATAGTCATTCTATATTTCATTCATTTTGTGCGGTTATCAGTTTGCTAATGAGCTCCCGAAAGGCGAGTTTATAAGGCTTATATGCCGCGTTATTGATTTTGACAAGGTTCCCACATGGATGTGGGTTATTAGGGTAACGCAGGAGCAGTTACCGAGAATAACCATTCTCTGCAATCAATGCCTTGCCGACATGGATGTCGGTACTTAAGTTATGTTTGGAACGTATAACTTGTGCCTCTAAGCCTTTTAATTCTCGTTAAGTGATCAATTAATTAGTCCGATTGGTATAATTAAGCTAAACAGCTAGATAAGCAGTAAATTTAACAGCAAAAGCTTTGCTACGGTCTCTAAAAACTTAGGGTGAGCATAAAGTATTAAGATTAGTATGGCTGTCTAGAAACAACCTTACATTAAGAGTAAGGATCATTATCACAGTAAAATAATCATACAAGTTACTGATGAGGTTAATGGAAAAAGCCACTTAACGGATGAATTTGAAATGGTATAAAGTTGATAATTAAACTGTTTATCACTGAAGATATCCCGTCATGAGCAATATTAGTACAATAGACCAACAGTATTACTTTCAGTATAGATAATTAAAAGCTCTTATTTTGTTAAGGCCCTAACTAAAATAGGTTATTCAATTACTTGAATAACCTATTTTATATTTGATTTCTTGTGGGAAATAGATATTTTTATAACGAAGTATCTCAAAGTAGATTTAATTTACAAAATACTCTTACTCTTCTGTTACATCTAGAGTTTCGCTTTCATCCTTTTTGGCATCAGTATTCTTACTCAATAATAGGTTTCTTAATTTAGAGTCAACATCTTTTGCCATCTCTGGGTTTTCTTCAAGATATTTAGTGGCATTAGCTTTACCTTGTCCAATACGTTCGCCATTGCAACTATACCAAGCACCTGCTTTTTCAACAAAACCATTTTTAACGCCTAAATCAATTAATTCACCTAAGCTGTTAATACCTAAACCATACAGTATTTGGAATTCAGCTTGTTTAAAAGGTGGAGCAATTTTATTTTTTACAACTTTGACACGCGTTTCATTACCAATAATTTCATCACCATTTTTAACCGCACCAATACGGCGTATATCTAATCGAACCGAGGCATAAAATTTAAGTGCATTACCACCAGTAGTTGTTTCAGGGCTACCGAACATAACACCAATTTTCATACGAATTTGGTTAATGAAGATAAGCATGGTATTAGATTTTTTCAAATTACCCGTTAACTTACGCATAGCTTGCGATAACATACGCGCTTGTAATCCCATATGTGAATCACCCATGTCACCTTCAATCTCAGCTTTAGGTGTAAGAGCAGCTACAGAGTCAACTACAATAACGTCGATAGCACCAGAGCGAGTTAACATATCAACAATTTCAAGTGCTTGCTCACCGGTATCAGGTTGTGAAATAAGTAATTCATCAATGTTAACACCAAGCTTCTCAGCATAAATAGGGTCAAGTGCATGCTCAGCATCAATAAAAGCACAAACTTTATTATTACGCTGCGCTTCAGCAATAACCTCTAAAGTTAATGTTGTTTTACCACTTGATTCTGGACCATAAACTTCAACAACTCTTCCCATAGGTAAACCACCGGCGCCTAGGGCAATATCTAGACCTAACGAACCAGTTGAAATAGTTTCTACATCCATTGTAGTATTGTCGCCAAGCTTCATTATTGAACCTTTACCAAATTGTCTTTCGATTTGGCCTAGGGCTGCTGCTAATGCTTTTTCTTTATCGTCTTTCATAATTTACTCCACTAATAACGTCTGGTACGTCGTTTTGATAGAGCAAGTATACTGTATGGTCGTACAGTATCAAGTTTTTTTATAATTTATTTTATTTAAATTAAAAAAAATAAAAACCTATACTTTTAACCTATTGATATAAAAGATTAAAAACAACATTAATAACTTTTTAATTTTTGACTTAAAAAAGTTATTAATTTGATTTACCACTGTTTACACAGTAGTTTTATAGCTAAGCTAAATTTAAAGTTTTTATAAAAATAATTCATAATTTTATTTGTTAAATATGGCATAATCCTCTTTCACCAACCTTATTGATTCTATGAGTTGCAGCATTTAAATGACCACAACAACGCAAGACCTTTCTTCACACACCCCTATGATGCGTCAATACCTAACAATAAAAGCAGAATTCCCTAATATTCTGATTTTTTATCGTATGGGTGATTTCTACGAACTATTCTTTGATGATGCAAAAAAAGCCGCTGACTTATTAGATATTTCATTGACAGCACGCGGTAAAACAGGCGGGAACGCTATTCCAATGGCAGGCGTTCCTTACCATGCGGTAGAAAATTATTTAGCTAAACTAGTTCAACTGGGAGAGTCCGTTGCTATATGTGAACAAATTGGTGACCCTGCAACAAGTAAAGGCCCAGTAGAACGTAAAGTAGTCAGAATTATAACGCCAGGTACAGTGAGTGATGAAGCGCTTTTATCTGATAGGCAAGACAACTTAATTGTTGCTATTACTGAAAATAACGCTAAGTCTAAAAAAGCTTCCGATCCAAGTTTCGGTTTAGCTTATTTAGATATGACTAGTGGCCGTTTTGTCATTACAGAGCCGCAAACAAGTGAACAATTACAGGCAGAATTACAACGCCTTTCACCTGCTGAATTACTTTACTCAGAAACGCTTTCATCACTGCAACATGTTGATCAATATAAAGGATTACGCCGACGTCCAGAATGGGAGTTTGATCTTGAAACATCAGTGGCTTTACTTAATAAACAGTTTGGAACAAAAGAGCTAACTGGGTTTGGTGTTGATGATAAATTATTAGGTTTATCTGCTGCAGGGTGTTTATTTCAATACGTGAAAGATACACAACGAACCGCATTACCACATATTCGTGCAATAATTTGCGAATCTGCGACTTCGGGTGTCGTCCTTGATGCAACAACAAGACGAAATTTAGAGCTAACACAAAACTTACAAGGTGGTGTGGATAATGCTCTGGCTGCGATATTAGATTATGCTGCTACCCCTATGGGATCTCGTTTATTAAAACGTTGGTTACATTTTCCATTGCGTGATTTAAGTATTTTATCTGATAGACAAAATGCCATTGAACAAATAATTTCAACTGACTTACATATTGATGCAAAACCCATTTTAAAAGGCTTTGGTGATATTGAACGTATTGTCTCTCGCATAGCATTAGGCTCAGCAAGACCGCGTGACTTTGCTCGATTACGTAATACCTTACAATCTTTACCCGAACTACAAAACTACTTATCAGCAAGCGCCAATACTGGTTATGTAAACACATTAGCTAAATTAATGGCACCAATCCCTAGTATTCAAGAGCTACTGGAAAAAGCACTTGTCGATAATCCACCTGTCCTTATTCGAGATGGCGGTGTTATAGCACCTGGTTATCATGAAGAACTCGATGTCTTACGTGATTTAAGTGATGGTGCGACTGAGTTTCTAGCACAATTAGAACAAAGAGAAAAAGAACGTACTGGTATCCATTCTTTAAAAGTAGGCTATAACAAAGTTCATGGGTTCTTTATTGAAATGAGTAGAACGGCGGCAAATGACGTACCTGACGATTATATACGCCGCCAAACATTAAAAAATAATGAACGTTTTATTACTGAAGAATTAAAAGAGCATGAACATAAAGTACTAAGTGCTCAAGGTAAATTTTTAGCATTAGAGAAACGCCTTTACCAAGAATTATTCGATCTCGTACTACCTGAATTAGCAAGATTACAAACACTCAGTCAAGCTATTGCTGAATTTGACGTATTAACTAACTTTGCTGAGCGTTCTATTACCCTAAATTATGTAAAACCTACCTTAGTCAATGCTACTGGAATTGAAATAGATGCAGGTCGACATCCAGTAGTGGAACAAATGACTAATAACACCTTTATTGCTAACCCAATCCTATTAACAGAACAACGTAAGATGTTAATAATTACAGGCCCTAATATGGGCGGTAAGTCAACTTATATGCGTCAAACTGCATTAATTGTGTTACTTGCGCATATTGGCTGCTTTGTTCCAGCCAATTCAGCTAAAATTGGCTTAGTTGATAGAATATTTACCCGTATCGGTGCCTCTGATGATTTAGCGAGTGGTCGCTCAACTTTTATGGTTGAAATGACTGAAACCGCTAATATTCTTCATAATGCTACCGAGAAAAGCTTAGTTTTACTTGACGAAATTGGGCGTGGCACTAGTACTTATGATGGTCTTTCTTTAGCATGGGCTTGTGCTGAAATGTTAGCGTTAAAAACAAAAGCATTTACTTTATTTGCTACCCACTATTTCGAATTAACTTTACTTGCCCAAGAAATACCAACGCTAGCCAATGTACATTTAGATGCAATGGAGCATGACGATAGCATTATTTTCATGCATGCAGTGCAAGAAGGCCCGGCAAGTAAAAGCTTTGGTTTACAAGTTGCTCAACTTGCCGGAGTTCCTAAAATGGTTATCAAACGGGCTAAGCAAAGACTGCTCGAGTTAGAGAATCAGGAAGTTGCTTCTATTTTGCCTCCACAATCAGACAATTTTCAACAATTAGCCTTGGTCGCAGATGAACACCCTGCAATAGATACTTTACGTAATACTGATGTGAATGACTTATCGCCTAAACAAGCATTAGACTTGCTATTCGACTTAAAAACAAAGCTTTAATATATTGAAAAAGACTGAACTGCTGACTTATCTTCACTAAATGAGATAAGTCAGCAATCATATTTTTGTGATGACACAGGAATGTTGAAGCTAAACTTTACAGCTTTAATAGTGCACTGTCTAATATGGTTAGCATTTTAATAAATTAGAAGATTTTTATAGTAAACGATATTTATTAAACAGCGCTCATTGAACATTGCTTATTAAACAATACTTATTTTATAGCACGGTATAATAAGGCTAATTATTTTACGTTAGTTAGTAATCTCAATCCAAGATGCTTTATCATTTTCTTTATCAGCAGACTTCTCTACTTTCATATCATCTTCTACAAGGTTATCTTTAGATAACATTTCACCTATAGCCCATCGAGGAATAAAAGTCTGAGCTGTTGCAACAACCACATGAGATATCATACCGATCATTCGAGCATTAACAATAAAACCATCTTTTTGTTCCAATAAAGTACCTGTAACTACATAATCTATAATTTGATTGTCCGGTAATTCTTTCCAATCGCGGCTAAAAACAAAATCCCCTTCACTAGTAACTCTAAAAAAACCGGTCGTTTTAAAATCTACAACAATTAAACCATGACGTTGAAATTCATATATAAAACTCTCTGATATTAAATTTCCTAGCCAGCTAGTACTTTCTAAATCATTTAAATTAACAAAAGAAGCCATGGCAATAGGTGTTTTATGACTAACAAAAACACTGTTATCTAACATTTGAAAAGCTAGGCCTTGTACAATTGCATTTAAGCTATGATTTTCTAAATTTTCACTATCAATGGGTTTATGCTTAACCACTTTTGTCTTTTCTATTTTTTCTGGCTTTTCTGTTCTAAAAGTATGATAAAAATCATTCTGTGAAAATGACGTACAGGCAGTTAATAGCCCTATCAAAAGTAAACATACGTAAAATTTCATAACAATACCTAGTAAGTAAAAGTCAAAAACATAGCACTTTCTTTATGTTTCAGGTTCAGTTCAAATAAATAATGCATAAAATGTGCCTTTAAATTAATTAACAGTAAAATAGCTTTATATAACAATTAAATCTCATTAAACTCAATACTGAAGTTTTCAGAATAAGTATTATTTGAATTTAATATACCGTTAATTCTGATCCTTCCGCCTAGGTTTATATCAATAATCCCTGATGTTTCGCTATTAATCGTTATACCGGTATCAGCGATTATTAATTTACTTTCTATATCATTCGTTACTTCACCATCAGGCACATAAATAATGCCACTGCCATTATCATTGTGTGACTTGACAGTAATGGCTATTTCAGTATGAGGGTCGGCATAAATACGGTACTTGCCTAATTGCCCTTCTTCAGAGATACAAATATTAGAGCCTATTACATTAGTGATTAATTTTGTGTCATAGGCCATGACACAACCACCAGAGATATAAATTAACGAACCAAAATTAATCCGACTCCTTTCAATAATATATGCATCAGCTTTAGTACTGCTGTGAAAAAAAGTGAAAAACAAGCAGAAAATGACTATCAGTGTTAATTTAATTTTCATAATACCTCCCTCTCCCCTTTGATATCATTGACAGTGTCAATACAGTAAAAGCCTTTACTTTTAATCACTTAATTTTTGCACATTAAAATAAGCATTATTGGATGTTACCCACCCGATTACATTATTAGTAGCCAATCGCGCTTTTGCTGTTTGATAGTCACTATAGGCTTGGCTAATTATACAGTATTTTTTCACCCCATTAATTTCCTTTTCAGCAATATATAATGGGATTGAACTATTGAACTGCTTAGCCGCAGCTAATGCATTTGCTCTATAATTGTGAGCAGCTAGCTGTATCACAAACTCTGTGCCTATAGTATCATTATTGTCAACAATTTTTTCAGGAGTTACGCTTCCATTTAAGCGAGTTAAATTATTATTTAACTCCTTCGCCTTAATCGATGATAACGTGCGAGTTAGCGCTTCTGGCAAGTGTTCTCTTTCTTGCATTTTAACTATGCTCTCAGTTCTTTCTATAGGCTTTATTGGAAGTTCATTTCGCTGCACGGGATTTATGGCTATGTAATCCCTGCGTTTGGGTGCAACAGGAAGTTTGTCAGGTTGAGAATAACGTTGTTGCACTTGAAAATTAGTACGAGCAGGTAAACTATAAATTTGTCGACTAAGCGGATCGTCTTTATCTAGCCAAACTTGTTGCCCTGAATTATTAACATTCAAGCGTAATAGTCGTAAATTTTGCGCTTTTCTTTGTCCATTACTATCTGAAAGTGTTAACTTTATATCATCAAGCTCAACAAACCCACCTTTACTACTCGTTGTAAATTCAAAACCAACATTGTTCGCAGTGAAGCCACTTTTATCTAAATACTCTGGTAGAATGGCAACTTGATAACGTCCTGGCTTAAGGTTTCTCGCTTCATAAAAGCCATCTTGATCTGTATTTACTTCTTTAACTATTTCACCAAAACTATTTTGTATATATAAAATCGCTCCTGCTAAAGGTCGATCTTCGTTTTCACTATTCGTTACATACACAAAACCTGAAATATCAGTAGTAATATAAAACGGGATATTAACATCAACATAAGCGCCCGGATGAGTATATATGACATAATCTTTCTGTAGTGTACTGGTGCCATACTCCCAACTAGCATTAAATTTAAAAGGTGTATTTGTACTTACCCCTGGCACGACTACTCTGCCATTCTCACCACTTTTTATATTTTTCCAGGCACTATTACCTGTAAAAGAAACCCCTTCTAAATCCCAGTCAGATTCATCCCTCCAACCATTTGGGTTTCTATCTAAATAACTATAGGTATTAATAGAAGCAGAGCCCGAGGATAAATCGTTCGATATTCTCATTGTCTTATTGTGATGATCATACCCAAAAAACAAATTAAATCCTAAACCAATAGTCCATTCATCTTCCGCATTATAAGTACTAGATAAATTACTCGAAAAGTAATTGTTATCCCAACTCATGTTGTAACCAAGTTGCCATTTATTATTGGTGTCAGCTAAATAATAAATACCTCGAAGGCTATGATAGAATCTATTGTTAAACCAACTTAAAGTAATATTACCACTTTGAATGATATCGCTATCATTATCGGGCTTATACTGTATACCTGCATTCAATCTTAAATTATTCGTCAGTGAACCACCAAGACCTAAGTTACCAGACCAGTCTTCAAGTAATACACGCGCATTGTTTATTTTATCTTCTTCAGTAATTGTTTCAAATTCTAGCTGTTCATAACGGTTATAATACAAAGTATTAGTCACACTGACACCACCAAATGATTTTGATAATCGTTGATTAAATTGCCAATGGTTATCTTCTTTTCCCAAAATATTATCGACAGAACTATCATCTTTAATGGTGTTATAACCGACCCCTATGCCATAGCCAAGAGAGCCTAAAGATGGAAGAGAACCGGCATAATTAGCATAAATATTGTGCCAACGGCTATCAGCTGAATTAATCCTGCTACTTCTAAAATCATCTGCTGATTGATAAACAACAGAAAAGGTATCTCTGCCATAAGCATTACCTGTAAGCGTTGATATTTGTGAATAACCTGCCTCGTTTTGTGCTGAAATTTCATTTTCAAATAAATATCCAGGCAGAACAAAAGCATTTTTTAAAGTAACAAAACTTTGTTTTTTCCCATTAAAGTTAGTCGTCGATTGAACAGCACTTAAACCAAGTAACCAATTATCACTTATGCCATAGTCAAAAGTAAAACCAGAATCCGTAAGTGAAAAATCAGTGTCGCTTTGATCATTAATAACCCTTTTAGTACGATCAACCCCATAAAAACTATAAGCCATTTGTCCTGCTGATAAAGCATTACTATCAATATTATAATAACGGGTTATTATTTTTTCTTCCCCGAAAGGACCATAAAGCTTAATTTCGTAACGATTATTACCATATTGCGTTTCGACGTCATCAAAGATCAAATTACCATCAGCAGGCACTACTTTTAGCTCAATAAACTGTCCATTACGATAAAGTTCAGCACTCCAGCCAGGAATTGCTGTTTCTTCTAACGTTATACCAACGTTCCTATTGCGATATGCTTCTGGTGCTCGCGAGAACACAGCACCTAGCCCAGATCGCGTTGATGTTGTTAAATTCCTACCTGTAGTACTAATATCACCAAAGGAATAACTATCAAAAGCATCAAAAATCATCTCATTTGGCTTGGTTTTATATCTTGAAAAGCGTACCGATCCAGTAAGATCTTGTTTGTTGGTATCAGTAATAGTGATATTTGCAGAGTGATATAAAAAATCAGAAACTGTTTGCAATGAATAATTAAGCGAAGTGTTATCATCACTATCAAGATTCAAATTACTCGAAAAGCTGCCATGAGGTATAGTAAATAAACGATATTCATCTTCAATAATGTCTTCATCAAGTAAATCAGAATAGTTAACTTTATTACCGTTGCGAGATAAAGTACGCTGTAAAGACAATTTTGCTAATTGCTGTTTAGGAAATTTATAATCGGAAGTAGTTATATGTAATTTTAGGTTGCTCTCGTTATAGCTAATTTCAACATTAAATAAATCACTGAGAGTTTTACTGTCGATAAATAAATAATAACCATCATCAAGCCAGTAACCATCAGCATTGATCTTAGTTTTATCTATTAATTCAAAACTATATAATTTGTTCTCTTTCCATACATTTAATTCTTTGCCTGTAATCGAGTTTCTTAATGTTAATACATCAAATAATGGCTGAACCGCTAAAAGTAATTTACCATCTATAGAGTAAGCATCTATCGAAGAAGATATTTGATCTTTATCTAAATAGGTATCAAGCAATAAAAATTCATCATTAATAACCAATTTATGTAATTGAGCACTAGAACTTACACTGCTCCAAGATAAAAAAATAAAAATGACAAAAAGATGACGCACTGAAAACAGTACTTCATAAGGTATTAATTTCTTTTTATTCATATTAACCCATTGTTATTAATTATTTTTTATTCAAGCCTCGTAAGTTTCATACATATATATTGATATTATAGCAAAATGATTTTACGAAGATAAAATATCCATGAATAATTCATAAAGCATTTTATATGCCATTAATTAAACAACAGTTTATTAATTAAGATTATAATTAAAGGTGGAAATCTATATCAGCAAGCAACTCTTCTAGCTAAGCAAGAATTGCTTGTATTATTGTTGTAACATTTTAATCATTATGTGTAACGGTTAAAGAGCCGCCATATTTTTCTACTTCGGTAAAACGTAGCGAAATATCACTTTCAGCAAGGTTAACAGGTACTGAAAATTCAAAATCTCGATAACTTGACTGAGTATAGATTGAAATAGACTTTAACCCGTTAACTTTTTTGCCAGTTCGCTTATTTAAAACCTCTAAGTCTCCGTAGATTGAACGATTTCCTTCCCGATTCAATCTAAAAGATACTTTTCCATTATCTAATAGCTTTACATTAGTAAAGCTTGCTTGAGCATTCAATTTAGCTGTGCGAGCAACAATAGGAACATTATGTACAAGTCGCGGAGCAACATTGACTAAATTTGGTGTCGGAGGGGAAATTTTTCCACAACTAACACTTAAGTAACTGTGATATTCAGCTTTATCTGTGTCTGCACTGCGCCTTAACGATAAGCGAATAGCTTGAGATTTACCTGCAGCAATTGAAAATCGACGTGGCGAAAATTTAACTGTTTTACTGGTATTATTACTCGGTAATGTATCGGTTAACTCTTTCCCCATTACCGCAGCATTATCAAATTCAAAATAGCGAAAAGACAAGCGGCATTCTTCAGCCGTTAAACTGCGATTTAAAACAATAAATGAAGCAACTCGATTATTATTATCAAGATAAATTCTATTACTTGTTAAACTAATAGCATTAACATTAAAAGTGGCAATCGTTAATAATATTACGATTAACACACATATATATTTTACTTTTACTAACATATAAAAACTCATTAAATACCAAACAAATACAAAACGGACAAAAAAAAGCCATGTGAATAATAACATGGCTTTTCATCGTCGTTAAATATAGTACCTTAAGATACTATCTTAATATATTGCATCAATTGTAAAGTCTTGCGAATAGTTAGTATCAGCGGTTAAATCCGTGTTAATAGTAATTTTACCACCAATCACTATACGTAATTCGCCCTCAGTAACATTAGCATCAGCACCATCTGTCGCATCAGCTAAAGCGGTAGTTGTCGGAGAGGAAACAAAGAAAGATTGACAGGTATCGCCAGCGGTAGCGCCATCATAATTACTGATACAGCCAGAATCCGGAGTATAAGTAAAGTCACTACCAGTTACTTCATTGACAGTAATTTGAACATCAGAACCAGAAATGCCTATCACTCGATAAATACCTATTTGGTTTCCAGATATACCTGCTGCAGTATCAATACAACCTGTACCTGTCACAGCACCTGCAAGGCTACCTGATACAGGTGTTCCTCGTAGAATAGCAGCGTCCGCATCATTTATAGTTGTCCCAGATGCATCCATTGAACATGTACCACCATTGGCTGAAAACATTGTTGCGCCGAAACTTAGCGCTTGTACTTGTTGAATCTCAACATCAGAAATTGTTCTAAAACTAACCGGAAAATCAACACTTTGTGCATTAACCGTTGTTGCAATAAAAGAAATTGCAGTAAACACCAGTGATTTTGATAATAATTTATTGTTCATAGTTTTCCCTTTTATAGAGTGGATGCCGCCTGTGATAAGTTTAGACGAATATCTTCAATTATAGTATCGGCTTAAAATAAAATAACTTGAGCAAAATAAACAATTAATTGTTATTTATTTCTACAGTAAAATCAATAAAACAAATATTGAACAATATTTGTTCAGCAGCTACTGCCACTACCACACGAGCAATAAGGAAACGGTTAAGACAACACTATAATCGTTAGCGGCTTAAAAGAGTAGTGCCATTAACAATACCACTAAAATTAGCAAATACTTCAGGTTTACATTGTACTGTAAAATTTGAGAAGCATACAAAGTTAACTCATTAATAAACTAATTCTATATGGTAGGATAAGCTAGACACAGCTATTTCATTATAGTGTTATTATACTAATGAAATAAGTAATACAAAGTTATCATGTAAAGGCTGTAAAGTTATTCTTTACAGCCTGCTTTTTATTATTTTAATAATTTAATTATTTAATTATTTAATTATTTAATTATTTAATTATTTAATTATTTTTTTGACTACATTTTAAATTATTGATTTTCAAATAACGCTTCAATCGATAAGTTTTGCTGACTTAAGATATCGCGAAGGCGTTTCAGTCCTTCCACTTGAATTTGACGAACTCGTTCACGAGTTAAACCTATCTCAATGCCGACATTTTCTAATGTTTCAGCTTCATAGCCCATTAAACCAAAACGTCTAGCAATTACTTCTTTTTGTTTGGAGTTTAACTCATTTAACCAGTTCACTATGTTATTACTCAGATCTTCCGACTGTAAGTCTCCTTCTGGACCATTACTTTTGCTATCAGGAATAACGTCGAGTAATACTTTATCTGAGTCACCTGAAAAAGGTGTATCTACTGATGCTATACGTTCATTCAAACGCAGCATTTTAGTGACATCTGCAACCGGTTTATCTAGTGTATTGGCTATATCTTCAGCGGTTGGTTCATGGTCTAACTTTTGAATAAGTTCTCGTGAAGTTCGTAGATAAATATTTAATTCTTTAACGACATGAATGGGTAAGCGAATGGTACGTGTTTGATTCATTATCGCTCGTTCTATCGTTTGACGAATCCACCAAGTAGCATAAGTAGAGAAGCGAAAGCCTCGCTCAGGATCAAATTTTTCAACAGCACGAATTAAACCTAAATTACCTTCTTCAATTAAATCAAGTAAAGGTAAACCACGGTTATTATAGCGTCGAGCTATTTTAACAACTAAACGTAAATTGCTTTCTATCATACGCTTACGTGATGCTTCATCACCTTTTAGGGATAGGCGCGAGAAATAAACTTCTTCTTCTGCGCTTAGTAATGGTGAAAACCCTATTTCACTTAAATAAATTTGTGTTGCATCAACACCTGACGATTTTTGTACTTTGTCTTTAAGCACGGTCGTTTGTTTTTTTTCTTTTACCATGGTGTTCTCCCTTATCTCGCAAGCTTATTATTAACTATTATATATTCACACTAACTCCAATTTATTTAATCAAACAGTATTCTTTTTAATCAATGATTTACTATGATTAATACCTCAATAGAATACACTTCTTATCGCTTCGGCAAATACTTTAAGGGATCAACTGACTTTCCACGAAAACGTATTTCAAAATGAAGCATAACCCTTTCTGTATCAGTATCTCCCATCGTTGCTATAGTATCTCCAGCCTTTACTTGCTGCTGTTCTTTTACCAGTATTTTATCATTATGGGCATAGGCACTAAGATAATCATCATTGTGCTTTATAATAACTAACTTGCCATAACCTCTTAATGCGCTCCCCGAGTAAACAACTTTACCACTTGCCGTCGCCTTAATTTTAGTACCGCGTCGAGCAGTAATATCGATCCCTTTATTGCCTTTTTCTTTCGCAGAAAAATAGGCAATGATTTTTCCTTTAACAGGCCATTGCCAACGACGAATTTTTTGAGAAAAATTATCTTTCGGTTGACTATTTTCTATTATTTTCTTATCACTTATATTTTTACCATACGCCTGCTTTTTCGAAGATGCAACACTCTTTTTCACTACAGTATTGTTCTTTTGAGTAGAGCTTTTAGTCGGACTTTTACTGTACTGCTTATTCTTACTAGCTTTTACACTTTTTGTCTGTTTATTCGCCACTAAAATTAATTTTTGATTTGGAAAAATATTATAAGGAGCTGGAATATTATTCAATTTAGCTATTTGCCGAACATCAGAATTTGCTCGCCATGCAATTGAATATAATGTTTCTCCCGGCTGCACTACATATTCAGTACTATTGATAGTATTTTGAGCTTGCTTAGTTAAGGGAATACTGCCATAGACAGTTACTACAGGAGCGGGTTTTTCCCGAGAAGAGCACGCCAAAAGATTCAGAACTAAAAAAATACAACACAATAATTTTAAAAGTGTTTTAGGCGTTGTATTATTTTTAATTTGAATCGCTATCATGGTTAAACGAACAATTATTTCAAGACTAAATACGCAATGATAATTAGTGCAACAACAGTCCAACCTATCATGTCTATCCATTTACGTAATTTATGTGTAATAGCCTCTCCTCCCCACTGAATTAATCCAGCAACAAGGAAAAATCGCATCCCTCGTCCAATAGCTGAAGCAAGTAGAAAAGGTAAAAATGCCATATGTAAAAAGCCAGCACTTACTGTAAATAACTTATAAGGTATAGGTGAGAAGCCAGCAATAAACACTACCCATACACCCCATTCATTAAACCAAGTTATTGCGGTATCAAATCGTGCTTGATAACCAAATTCAGTAATAAGTGGTTGTATCCATGGTTCAAACATCATATAACCAAGCAAATAACCAACAGCTCCTCCTAAAATAGACGAAATCGTTGTCAGGCTGGCTAGTCGCCATGCTTTTTCAGGTTTAGCTAATACCATAGGTGCAAGTAGAACATCAGGCGGAATAGGAAAGAATACCGATTCAGCAAAAGTTAACAGTGCTAACATCCGTGGCGCAAACTTATGCTCAGCCCATTTTAGCGTCCAATCATAAACCGCCGTAAATATTTTCATTACAATAACTCTCCAGCGACTAGCGGTACAAATCGAACGACTTCAACTTGCTCTTCGCTATAACTATCACCATGGCGAGTAATGGTTTTCAGTATTTGAGTTTTATCGCCTACAGGAATAACTAAACGTCCACCATCAACCAGCTGATCAAGTAATGCTTGTGGCACACGAGCTGCACCAGCGGTTACAATAATGGCATCAAAGGGAGCTTTACTTGCCCAGCCTTGCCAACCGTCTCCATGCTTTAATGAAATATTATGTAAATCTATCGATCTTAAACAGCGCTTAGCTTGAAACTGTAAAGCCTTAATTCGCTCTACCGAAAAAACTTTATCTGTTAGTTGCGCTAAAATAGAAGTTTGGTAACCTGAGCCGGTACCTATTTCTAGAATGTTTTTAGGCTTATAATCATTCAATAATAGCTCTGACATTTTTGCAACTATATAAGGCTGAGATATAGTTTGCCCTTGTCCAATAGGTAAGGCTGTATTATCGTAAGCTTTATGAGCCAATATTTCTGGTAAGAAAATATGACGAGGTGAACTTGCTATAGCATGTAATACCTGCGGATTTGTTATGCCTTCAGCCTGCAACTTTTGTGCAAGTAATTCTCCACTTCTTTTTGTTCTACTGCCTGCCCTAGCATTTTTTTTATGACTCATCATAACCTTACTTCACCTATCCATTCTTTCATACTATCTATACTGTTATGTGCTGTTATATCAACAGTGAGCGGTGTTACTGAAACATAACTATTCGCTACTGCATGAAAATCTGTACCTTCACCACCATCAAGCTCTTTACCTAACCTGCCATACCAATAAATATCTCTTTGCCATGGGTCTTTCATTTTCTGCATCTGTTCAGCTTTATGTCTATGACCAAGACGGGTGACTTTTATCCCTCTTATGTCATCAATTGCCACGTCAGGCACATTGATATTAAGAATTTGATCCGCAGCTAAAGGATGCTCTTGAATACGCTTAATAATTCTCGCGGTAATTATTGCCGCGGTTTGATAATACTTTTCATCTTTGCCTAGCAGCGATATAGCAATGGCAGGTAACCCCATATGTCGACCTTCAGTCGCCGCAGCAACAGTACCCGAATATATTGTATCATCACCTAAATTCGGGCCATTATTAATGCCAGCCACAACTAAATCAAATGACGATGATGCAAGTTGGCTAACACCTAAATGAACTGAATCAGTGGGCGTGCCATTAACAGAAATAAAACCATTTTCTAACACTTCTGCTCTAAGAGGGTTTAATAAAGTTAAAGAATTACTTGCTCCACTGCAGTTTCTATCCGGTGCAACAACCGTGACATCAAAGTACTTTATTAGCTCTTGTTGTAGCACTTTAATACCCAATGCATGAACACCATCATCATTACTTAATAAAATTCTCATTAATTATTTCACTCTATATTACCGTTCGCCTGTGTATTAACACGTTGAGTGCAATCTTGATAATCAATTAACTCTCGAAGCACTGTCGTTGCATATGAACCAGCAGCCAATGAGAAGCTAATTTTTACAGCAGGTAATGCTTCTTCAATCAAGCTGTCATTTGTTAAGAGCTCAATGTCTGCATTATCAACAACTAACCGAATACGTCGACGCTCTTGTTTTAAGCCAAAACGTGGTAAGCCATTAGCAAATTCACTGTTCTTATCAGCGATTTCTTGTTCAAGTATACCGGGTTCAGCAGCTGTCATTAGATCACCAGCTCCCCACATTGCTGCAGTAATATCCACATCTTTTTCAATTAAGCGTTGTTTAAGAACAGCATCAATCTCTTTAGGGCGAAACACAGATTGAGAACCGGCAAGCATTAATACATCACCTAATTGTAATTCTGAGAAGGTATTATTTTTAATACGTTGATTAACTATCGCATTAAAAATATATGATCGTGCTGCTGATAAATACATCCCCCGTTTCTTTTTATCTTTTACTTTTGTGCCTGAAAACAAACCTAATGCATGTTCAATGTTACCACCGTCAATGCCAAAACGCTGTTCACCAAAATAATTAGGCACACCCTGCTCTATAATTTTTTGCCAACGTTCATACAACGTTTTAAGTTCGGTAACGTCACGTAATATTAACTCAAAACGATTACCAGTTAATGCGCCTGTACGTAGTTTTTTGTTATGTCTTTTGTAACTGAGTACTTCAACACCTTCAATAACGAGATCTGATAAATCATATGTTTGCTTACCAGGTACATGAATACCGAACCATTGTTCTGTTACAGCAAAGCGATCTTTTAAACCTGCATAAGACACTAATTGTTCTTTTACCTTAAAATATTTAGCTAATTCTCGGGCAACAAAAACAGTGTTTGCACCGGTTTTTCTAATATGAATAAATAAGTGCTCGCCTTCACCGCAAGGTAAAAAAGGCAGTAGTTCAAACACTTTAAAATCACTTTGGTTGACTCTTAATAAACCTTTAGACTCAGGTTTGTGGTGCAAATAGGCAAGTTCTTGTAACATTATTTATCTCTGAATTAGTCGTAAGGAGCAGTAAAATTAAATTTCTGTTGTCACTGAAATGGAATGAGAAAGAGGTGTCAGCAATATAACACAATGAACCGCAATGCCTTCTTTTCTACCGGCATATCCTAGCTTTTCCGTTGTAGTTGCCTTGACATTAATTTGCCCTAACGAACAATTTAAGTCTTCACTTAGACACTCGCGCATTGCCATTAAATAAGGTGCTATTTTAGGTGCTTGAGCAACAATGGTTATATCACCATTGCCAACTTCATAACCTTGTTCATTCATTAAAGCCACGACATGACGTAGCAAAATTCTGCTAGAAATATTTTCATATTGTCCATCAGTATCAGGAAAATGATTCCCGATATCTCCTAAACAAAGTGCTCCTAAAATAGCATCGCAAAGCGCATGTATAGCAACATCACCATCGGAATGCGCAATAAAACCTTTATCAAAAGGAATGGCAACTCCTGCAAGCATTAAGGGTCCTGAGCCACCAAATTTATGTACATCAAAACCATGACCTATACGCATTTTTTATCCTTTTCATGTTCAATTTTTTGCTGATTTAAATAAAAACTAGCTAAGATTAAATCTTCTGGGCGCGTTATTTTTATATTGTCTCTTCTACCTGGAATAAGTAAACAAGGTAAGCCTACAAACTCAATAGCAGAAGCTTCGTCCGTAATTACTAGCCCTTTTTCTTTAGCTTGTATTATTGCTTCTTTTAATTCTTGGGCTTTAAACATTTGTGGTGTAAAAGCATGCCACAAACTACTGCGATCAATTGTTTTATCAACACCTGCTTGACCAGAATCATTGCTGCTAGCACGCTTCATGGTATCAACAACAGGGGCTGCTAAGATTCCACCTGTATTATGTTCAAGGCATTGTAAAATAAGTTTATCGATATCGTCATGAGTAATACAAGGTCGGGCTGCATCATGTACCAATACCCAATCCAATTCATCAATCGCCTGTAAACCACTTAAAACAGAATCGACTCTCTCTTCACCACCACTAACTTTTATAATGTTAGGGTTATCTGATAATGCTGTTTTGACAAAATAGCCATCATCATCACTTATAGCTACGATCACTTTTGCTATATTTTTATGGCTAAGTAGACGTTTAATTGTATGACTTAAAATAGTTTGTTCATTGATTGTAAGATATTGTTTAGGACATGATGCCAACATCCGTTTGCCAACACCGGCAGCAGGAACAACGACAACAAACTGTTGATTTTCAACGAATGGAATAGCATTATTCACAACTAATATAACTCTTTGTTGGTATTGTCATTTACTTCACTATTCTTACTAGGAACAACACGAAAAAACGTTTCATTTTCCTTAATCATACCAAGTTCATTTCTAGCACGCTCTTCGATTGCTTCTGTACCTAACTTGAGATCATCTGTATCTGCATATAATAATTTATTTCGTTGTTGAAGTTTGGCATTTACTAGTTGCTGAGCTTTAACATCTTCTTGCAAAGATAAATAATCAGACACACTGTTTTTACCGAACCAAAGTCGATATTGCAGTAAAGCCAACACAATTAATAATAGTACTGTAAATGCCCTCATAATCCCTTAATAAAATAAATAATGACAAGAAGATTTACTATTATATGGGCTTCTTATTTATAACGCTAATGGTTGTTTGAAGTCTTTCCAGTTAATCGCACAAGAAAGTAACAATTCACGTAAACTTGGTATGATCGGCTGTGACACGCTACTATACGTTTTATTTTTCCAACAGTGTCCGGCGCAAGCCGCTAACATAATCTTTTTATTCGGTTTTAGTAGCTTAATTTTGGTATTATTTACAGGAAAGTTATCCGCTAAACTATCGCTACTAAGAGAAATCCAGCCAGCTACATTACTGCGAAGTCGTTTATTTTCGACATCAATCTTATCAATAGAATCTAATATTACATGTCCCCCAATAAATATTGGCACCACTAACCCTAAGGTTAATTTTTGTGTTAAATACCATGAAGAAACTTCTGGTGCTGTCTGTCCTGATAACGACAACTTACTGGCTTGTTTTGCTGACCAACTCGCATTTTGAATATCTAATGTTAACGGACTAATTCCCTGTGCATTAACTTGGGTCATTAAATTGGCTGTGCGCTTAATGTAATAACTTAAACTCTTTAAACGCCCTTGTACCGATTGTACAGACGTAAATTCACCATGTGCAAGCAGGCGTAACTCTCGCTCATAAAGCGCATTACATATTTCTGCAAAGTCATTACTTTGCTGGTCAGTTTGCCAAAGAGAAGTTTGCGACATCAATTAATAAATCAAGTAGTTATATTTGTATTATTCAGATAATTCGTTATCTCTTAGCATACTTGATTGTCGATAAAAAATACAACGCCAGATAAAAAAACCGAGCTTTAAAGCTCGGTTTTTTAATCAAAGACACTTGAAATATATTACGGTGATATAAACACTCTGTTTATAAATCTTTATTCAAAATGAATAACACAAATGGTTATTGACCTTTAATTTCACTAAGACCATTATAAACAGCCTTATCACCTAAAAATTCTTCAATACGTAATAATTGGTTATATTTAGAAACACGATCTGAACGGCATAAAGATCCTGTTTTAATTTGACCTGCTGCTGTACCTACCGCTAAATCAGCAATAGTTGCATCTTCTGTTTCACCTGAGCGATGAGAAATAACAGCAGTATAACCAGCACTTTTAGCCATTTGAATTGCAGCTAACGTTTCAGTTAATGAACCAATTTGGTTAAACTTGATTAAAATTGAGTTAGCAACACCTGTCTCAATACCTCGTTTAAAGATCTTAGTGTTAGTCACGAATAAATCATCACCAACAATTTGTACTTTATCGCCAAGTAAATCAGTTTGGTATTTAAAACCATCCCAATCAGACTCATCTAAACCATCTTCAATTGAAACAATTGGGTATTCTTTACAAAGCTCACCTAAGAAATCAGAGAACTCATTTGAAGTGAATTGCTTGCCTTCACCTTTAAGGTCATAAATACCTTTTTCACTATCGTAAAATTCCGATGCAGCACAATCCATCGCTAATGTAACATCTGAGCCTAACTTGTAGCCAGCAGCAGCAACTGCTTCTTTAATTACCGCTAAAGCGTCAGCATTAGAGGCTAAGTCAGGGGCAAAACCACCTTCATCACCAACAGCAGTATTCAAACCTTTGCTTGATAATACTTTTTTCAAGGCATGAAAAATTTCAGCGCCCATTCTTAGTGCTTCAGAGAAATTTTTAGCACCGACAGGCTGTACCATAAACTCTTGAATATCAACATTGTTATCTGCATGCTCACCACCATTAATGATATTCATCATAGGTACAGGCAAGCTATAAACACCTGGGGTACCATTTAAGTCAGCAATATGTTCGAACAACTGAACACCTTTATCAGCTGCAGCAGCTTTAGCAACAGCTAGTGACACAGCTAAAATAGCATTTGCACCAAATTTCTCTTTATTTTCAGTGCCATCTAAATCGATCATGATTTTATCGATATTAGCTTGCTCAAGTGCGTTTTGGCCAACTAAAGCAGGTGTAATATCATTTTTAATGGCAGCAACGGCGTTAAGGACACCTTTACCTAAGTAACGAGATTTATCACCGTCACGTAGCTCTAATGCTTCACGTGAACCGGTTGATGCGCCAGAAGGTGCTGCTGCACGTCCCCAAGCACCCGATTCTAAATAAACATCTGCTTCAACAGTTGGGTTACCACGAGAGTCCATAATTTCGCGTGCTATTATTTTACTTATATTTGACATTATATTTCCTTCTCAAACTTAAAAAACAAAAACCGCAGCCTATAGCTACGGTTTATAATTATTTTGAATTAACTTAATTGCTGCTTTTGATAGTCAAAAGAAGCGGTAATAAAGCTTTCAAATAAAGGGTGCCCATCACGCGGAGTTGAATTAAACTCAGGATGGAACTGCCCGGCAATAAACCATGGATGATCTGCTATTTCAATCACCTCAACTAAACTTTTATCAGTTGATAACCCCGAAAATATTAAGCCAGCTTTGCTTAACTGTTCTCGGTAGTTATTATTTACCTCATAACGGTGACGGTGTCTTTCATAAATTGTTTCACTGCCATATACGTCGCACACCTTGGTACCTTTCACTAGGTGACACAATTGTGAGCCCAAACGCATAGTTCCGCCTAAATCAGACTCTTCACTGCGGTACTCAACTTGCCCTTCTTCGTCAAGCCATTCACTGATCAAACCAACCACTGGATGCGGCGAATCAGCATTAAACTCAGTACTATGGGCGTCAGTCAAACCTGCAACATTTCGTGCAAATTCAATTAAAGCAACTTGCATACCTAAGCAAATACCTAAATAAGGTATTTTATTTACACGTGCATATTGTGCCGTTAAAATTTTACCTTCTACGCCACGTTCACCGAAACCACCAGGTACTAAAATAGCATCTAAATCTTTTAATAAGTCAGTACCTTTAACTTCAACATCTTGTGAATCAATATACTTAATATTAACCGTTACTTGGTTTTTCAAACCTGCGTGTTTTAATGCTTCATTGACAGATTTATAAGCATCAGGAAGTTCAATGTACTTTCCGACCATACCAACCGTAATTTCACCTTTAGGGTTCGCTTCATGATAAAGTACTTCTTCCCACTCAGTTAGATCTGCTTCAGGTAGCTCTAAGCCAAAACGTTTAGTCACTAACTGATCTGTTCCTTGAGATTTTAATAACGCAGGAATTTTATAAATACTGTCAACATCACGCATTGACACAACCGCTTTTTCTTCAACATTACAGAATAAAGCAATTTTCGCACGTTCCCCATTTGGTAAAGGTCGATCTGAACGACAAACTAAAATATCAGGGAAAATACCAATTGAGCGTAAATCTTTTACTGAATGTTGAGTCGGTTTAGTTTTAATTTCGCCCGCAGCAGCTAGGTAAGGAACTAAGGTAAGATGCATAAACATTGCACGTTCACGACCTACTTCCGTTGCGAGTTGACGAATAGCTTCTAGGAACGGTTGTGATTCAATATCACCAACAGTACCGCCAACTTCAACCATGGCAACATCGTAACCTTCCGCCCCTTCTATTACACGACGCTTTATGTCATTCGTAATATGTGGAATAACTTGAATAGTTGCACCTAAAAATTCGCCTTTACGCTCGCGTGCTAGAATATCTTGGTAAATACGACCCGCCGTAAAATTATTTAGCTTAGTCATTTTGGTACGAATAAAGCGTTCGTAATGACCTAAATCCAGATCGGTTTCTGCACCATCTTCAGTCACAAAAACTTCACCATGCTGGATAGGACTCATAGTGCCGGGATCGACATTAATATAAGGGTCAAGTTTCAACATGGTTACTTTTAAACCACGCGCTTCAAGGATTGCAGCTAAGGATGCTGCGGCAATACCTTTACCAAGAGACGAAACTACGCCGCCAGTAACAAAAATATATCTAGTTGTCATGTCTACACCGATGTAAGGGAAATACAGAATTTTTTTTGCATTACTTTTTTAACTATAAAATGCTCATCCATAGTGATTATTTTCGTTAAGAAAACACTAAAAAGCACGTTAAAAAGAAGTAAAGCAGGACGGGAAAACATTATACTTAAAATACAAGACAACAACAATAATAACTGTAATTTACAATTATATTAAATTTATTCTGCCTCAAAGAGAGCGCAAGTTAAAATAAGCATTTTTTTGTCGTTCATTAATCGTTATTATATGAGTATCACTTTTTAACCTAAGTAACCTATGACAAATAAATTAGAGCGCGTGTTATCAGCTATTGACGATATTAACCGCCAAGATAGTAATTTCACCCTACTAAATAACGAAAAGCACCCAAAAGAATTGCTTTATGGCCAACGAATGACCGCTTGTCTAAATGAACATTGGCCACAAGCAAGTGAATTATTACAAATAGCAGTTCGAGCTCAGCATATTAAGCGTTGGCATTTAAAACGTAATGAGTATGAACCAGGTAAAGCTGGGTATTATAAATGGCGAATCGCGTTAGGGAAGTTTCATGGTGAACTAACTGCGAGCCTTATGATCGAGCAAGGTTACAGTGATTTACAAGCGAAACAAACAGCCTCTATAATTTGTAAAGAAAACTTAAAAAGTAAAGAAGATAGCCAACTCAATGCTGATAGCCAAACATTGGAAGATGTTGCCTGCTTAGTTTTTCTAGTTCATTACTTTGATGAATTTGCTACACAATATATTGAACAAGATAATGAAGCTAAAATAATTCGTATTGTGCAATTAACCTGGGGAAAAATGTCTGAAAAAGCCCATAATATTGCCTTGCAAGTAGCACTGCCTAAACATTTGGCCAATATTGTCAATAAAGCACTTTCTGCCTAATTAGATTCAGAATTTCAATAGTTTGCTGTGTAGTGTTAAGGATTCAAAAATTCGACGGTGGTTTAACTACAGACATGAGATTCCGTATCAAAACACTTACGGAATGACGAAATGGGCGTCATCCTGAAAGGAATCAATATCCCATAAACGGCCATCGTTACATTAAAAAAATCGTCATCTTACACCGTCTTCATTCTGAACTTAATTCAGAATCTTACACATACCTCATTATTTGTCCCGCTTTCTTAAGGGACTACAATATGGTGATAAAATAGGGCTATTTACTAATAGGTAAACGGCATAAAAAAATGAAAGGCCAAATAACTAGGAGAATAACCAAAAACGATAACATCAAGTCTTGTAGTAAATAAGAAGACCAAGCCACCGATAGTATAATCATAAGCAAGGCAATTCTTTTTGCTTTTCTAGGTATACTTCGACTTTTCTGCCATTCTCGAATTAGTGGTCCAAATGTTTTGTTATCAAGTAATTTTTGTTGCATTCTTGGTGACGATTTAGCAAAACAAGCTGTTGCCATAATCAAAAAAACAGTTGTTGGTAGAATTGGTAAGATCGCACCTAATATGGCTAAACCAACACAAAAAACGCCCATAGTTTTCCATAGCAAAACCATAATTTTGTTTCGTTTAGCAATAGTCACAGGACAACCTTGGGCCGTTATTCTAGACTTTATTTCTGCTGTTTGAGTTAGCGATTCTTGGTTTTGACGCAAAACTCACTCCATTATTCGTGTTTCAAGTTAACTTTAACTTTATTATTGGTGTCGCGACTTTTCTTTATTAATGCATTATCACTATCTATCTGATTACTATTCACTAAGGATTTAGCTAATCTATCATATAACAATACGTTCACTGAGGCCGCTAAGTTCATACAGCCCACCGTGGGTACATATACAACACCATCAGCATTATTTATGACGCTTTGACTAATAGTACCATCTTCAGGACCAAAGATATAAATCGCTTGATCTGGGTGTTGAAAATGAGGCAATGGTGTCGCTCCTTCAACGAGATCTACACAAATAATTTTGGTATTTTCTGGTAGTTCAGCGCTCAAGGCTTCAATATTTTCAAAATTTCTTGCGGCCTTTAAAGGAATTTTTTCATGAGCATTTTTAGTATCGGTATTATGTTTTGAGCCATTATATTTAGCTGCATTCGCATACCGCTGTCCTGTATACAATACTTGGTCAACACAATAGCAACCTGCAGCACGCATAACAGCACCAACATTGCTGGGACTTTTAGGGTTAGTTAAACCAACAGTTACATAACTATTGTCAACTTGTAAACGTTTTCCTAAAGCCATAGTGGAGAGTAAAAGTTTAGTCATAATATTATCTGCTATTTCTCATTCAGCTTCACTTGCTGCCAATACTGCTCTAATTGCGCTAAACTATGCGCTGAAAAATCTCGTTCCGATTGCTGTACTTGTGCTTCAACCCCATGAAAGCGTTTAGTAAACTTTTGATTTGCCTTACGCAGCAATGTTTCAGGATCTTCTTTTGCATGACGACATAAGTTCACTACGGCAAACATTAAATCCCCTATTTCTTCCCCTAATGCTTTTTTATTAAGATTTTCTGCTTCGAGCTCTGCTTTAACTTCGAGTACTTCTTCTTCAATTTTTGCAAAAACATCCTTCACATTATCCCAATCAAAGCCGACATGCGAACATCTTTTTTGGATCTTTGCTGCTTGTGATAGAGCGGGTAAGCTTTTAGGTATATCAGCAAGAATACTCAAGTTTTCTTGGTTATTTTTTGCTTGACGTTCTTTGGCTTTTTCATTTTCCCAGTTAGCTTTTATTTGTGCGTCACTCGTTAAATCAGCACTACTAAAAACGTGAGGATGACGGCGAATAAGCTTCTCACAGATAGCCTCAACCACGGTATCAAAATTAAAAAGTTGTTGTTCCTGTCCAAGCTGACTATAAAAAATAACTTGGAACAATAAATCACCTAACTCTTTATTAAGCTCAACAAAGTCATTTTGCTCTATTGCATCAACCACTTCATATGCTTCTTCTATAGTGTGCGCGGTAATAGAGGCAAAATTTTGCTTTATATCCCACGGACAGCCTGTGTCAGGATCACGTAATTGGGACATGATCCAACGTAATTTTTCAATTGAAGCTTCGCTTTCAATATTAACATTTAGCATGTATGTTCTCTTATTTTTAATTTTGACAACAAGTTTTATAATCTTTTAACTTCCACAACATCATCAAGTTGCCTTACTTTATCTAGCACTCTAGTAAGTAGCTCGCTACTGGTGACTTCTATTTTAATTTTCATACTCATGGTTTGTTTAGCGCTATCGCTATGACTTTCGATACCAACAATACTCACCTTTTCATTCGCAATAATCGTTGATATATCTCGAAATAACCCTTGACGATCACTAGCGATAATAAGCACACTCGCTTGATAATTTTGCTTATCATCAACGCCCCATTGAAGCTCTACAATACGCTCCGGCTGCTGATTTAACGAATTAGCGAGTTGTTCACAATCTTGCCGGTGAACTGAAATACCTCGCCCTTGAGTAATAAAGCCTGAAATCATGTCACCTGGTACAGGGGAACAACATTTTGCCATGTGTGTGAGCAAATTACCGACGCCCGACACAGTAATACCATTATCGTCGCCAGCAGTACTATGCCCTGCCTGAGGCTCTTTCACTAAACTTTGCGGATCAATCTCAGGTGCTGGATTAAACTTTTCTTCAAGTTGTTTAAAGTAATTAATAACTTGCTGTAAACGTGCATTACCTGAACCAATAGCAGCATATAGATCATCAATGGTTTTTACATTGAAATGCGCCACCGCTTCTTTCAATTGCCCTTGGCTAATGGTTAAGTTAGTTAACTTTGCTAATTCTGTATCAAGTAACTCCTTACCTTGAGCTAAATGCTTATCGCGATCTTGTAATTTAAAAAAATGTTGTACTTTGGCTCGAGCTCTTGATGAATGAATATAATTTAAATTAGGGTTTAACCAATCACGACTTGGATTAGGGTGATTATTTGTTAACACTTCAACCTGATCACCCGTTTTCAACTGATGAGTAAAAGGAACGATTTTTCCAAAGACTTTAGCCCCAATACAACAATGACCAACATTAGAGTGAATATAATAGGCAAAATCTAATGGGGTTGAACCCATAGGTAAATCAATCACATCACCAGAAGGTGTAAAGACATAAATTCTATCTTCAAAAACCTGGCTGCGAAGTTCATCTAGCAGCTCTCCATTTTCCGAGACATCATCTTGCCACTGTAAAATTTTGCGTAACCAGCCTATCTTGTCATCAAAGCTATTACTTTTTCCTGTTATCGAGCCTTCTTTATAACGCCAATGTGCTGCTACACCTAACTCGGCATCATCATCCATTTGCTGCGTTCTTATTTGTACCTCTACTGATTTACCTTCAGGGCCAAGTACAACAGTATGAATCGATTGGTAACCATTAGACTTAGGCGTTGCAACGTAGTCTGAAAATTCTTGAGATAAATGTTGCCACTGAGTATGAACAACACCTAAAGCAGAATAACAGTCTTGTATTCTTTCAACGACAACTCGCACAGCTCGCACATCAAACAACTGATCGAAATCTAATGCTTTTTGTTGCATTTTTTTCCAGATGCTATAAATATGTTTTGGACGACCGTAAACCTCTCCCTTGATTTCTAACGCTTTTAATTGAGCACTTAAATTCCCAACAAAATCATGCATATATTGTTCACGTTCAAGGCGTGTTTCATCTAATAATTTGGCAATTTTTTTATAAACTTGTGGATGAAGGTAACGAAATGAAATATCTTCTAATTCCCACTTTAATTGACCAATACCTAAGCGGTTGGCCAAAGGTGCATATATATTAGCGCTATCTTTAGCTGTTAATACGCGACTTTCTTCATCACTGTGCTTTTGTTCTCGTAAGTCACACAAACGTTCAGCTAATTTAATAACTACCGCACGTACATCTTCAACCATGGCCAATAACATACGGCGAATATTATCAATATTACTTACACTACTTTGTTGCCTTAAGCCTTTGATAGCTTCCATTTTCTCAACACCTTGGCAAAGCATTGCAACATCTTTACTACAGTGTTCTTTAACAAAATCTTGCGTAATTAAATTCTCTTCTAGTAGAGGCGCTAAAAAAGCTGCTAATAAAGAATCAGCATCTAAATTTAAACTAGAAAGTATCTCTACCATTTCCCTTGCTTTTAAAAGACTAGCTTCATGTTGTTGAAAGAATGGCGAAACTTGCTCCCACAACTGTTCCAATGCTTGTTGTTTTTCTTCTGGTAAAGATTGCTCTGTTAGCCAATGTTTAAAATTTACACTAACAACCTGATGAGATTTACGCACCGAAACCATTTTCTTTCCTTTATGAAAACCACGATTTAAGACCAATTTCGCTAAATTATACCACGGCACTCCTGCTCTCAATGCCAAGAACAACTTTTGCGCCGTGAAGTATTGCCATTGAGCAATAACTAAGTGTAATTTAGTTTACTTACCGACTAAACAATACCATAGTCTCAACATGCTTTGTTTGAGAAAACATATCGATTAACCCTATTTTTTCAATTTTATACCCTTTTGAAATTAGCACCTGACTATCTCTAGCCAACGTAGTAGGATCACAACTAACATATAAAACTGTGGGAATATTAAGTTGAATCACTTGCTCTACAGCTAACTCTGCTCCTGCTCTAGCAGGATCTAATAGCACCTTATTAAATTCATTTTTCGCCCAAATATTAGACAACCATTCACTATTTAAATCTGCTTGAAAAAAATGGCAATTATTTATCTGGTTAAACTTAGCATTAGCACTCGCTTTATTAACCATACTTTGTACACCTTCAACGCCAATAACTAACTTAGCTTGTTGCGCTAGCGGTAAACTGAAGTTTCCAAGACCACAAAATAAATCTAATATATTGTCATTTTTTTGCGGCGACAACCAATCAAGCGCCTGTTCAACCATGGCCAAATTTACCTGCTGATTTATCTGTATAAAATCTGTACTTGAAAAATTAATTTGAATACCATTAACTAAGCGATAACGTAAACTATCAACCAAGTTACCTGAACTTTTATTAACATTTTCGTTATTACTATCATTAGTTTGGAAATAAATTTCCCAGCTATTCTTTTCAGCATATTCTTGCCACAATTGATGGTCATGTTCATTTATCGCTCTAATTTGGCGGATGATGAGTGTTAACTTTTTTACTGGCTTCGTAGCACTATTTATATCAACGGGGACTAGCTCATTATCATCTAAATCTTCTGTGCTAATAACTTCAATATGACCAATCGCTTTTTTCACACTCAGTTTATTAATCAATGTTTTTAATAAGGGAAATATATTAGCCGCCGGCTCAACAAGCACAGGGCACGACTTAACAGCAACAAGCTGATTAGTCGATTTTTGCCTAAAACCGATCGTCGCGTGGGCGTTCTTATCAAATTGCACACCTATTCTTGCTTTTCGACGGTATTCCCATGGCGAACTGGTAACGGGGCTTTGCCAAGGTAATTTAGCAACAATAGTGTCTGCTACACCAGCGCGAGAAAAAAGCGATATAATTTTATTTTTCTTAAAATCAAGCTGCTGTGAATATTCTAGCTGCTGTATATCGCAACCACCACACAGAGTAAAATGCTGGCATTTTGCCACAACCCTATGTTGGCTAGCTTTATTGATTGTTAAAAGTTTAGCTAACGCATATTTATTTTTTTGTTCAACAATCTTAATATCGACGCTTTCGTTCGGTAAAGAGCCAGGAATAAAAACGGGTTTACTCTGGTAGTAGGCAACGCCACAGCCATTTGAGTCTAATCTTTCAACCTTAACGGTTAGTTTTTTTCTCTCTTGGGCTTTAACTGACTTTTTATTATTTACTTGGAAAAAGTTTGCCATTATTGAATACCTAGGAATTTTCTTTATTTGGGCTTACATCAGTAGCTAAAGCAGAACTCAACTAAAAAGTGTAATTTTATTAAGCATATGACATTATAGGCTTATCAGGATGATCATTTTACACTAGTTTTATACTCGTTCCACCTGAAGTTACGGGTTTAGGGTAAAACGAGCAAATATTAAACACTATTCATAATGCATAAATTACGCCTCAAAGACTGGGTTATATTACTAACGATTGTTCCTATAGCATTTATTAGCTTTGGACTTGCCAGCTATTTTTCATATAACCGTAGTAGTGAATTAAACGAATTTTTAACTTTACGCTCCCAAAGTATTATTGAACCTTTAGCCATTACCACTAAAGAAGCATATGTTAACAACAACCGCGAAAAAATTCGCGCTATCATCAGCGCGGTACACCGAAGCCAATCAAGTCTTATTAAAAGTATTACTGTCTTTACTTTAGATAACCAAATATTAGTAACCAGCGCTTATCATGGTGATACAAATTTAATGCGCTTAAAACCAGAAGAAGCCCCTCCTTCCTATACTCAAGGAGAGCACTTTGACGATTTTATTATTTTCAGAACGCCTATCCTTGACGAAAAATTTGATAGTAATAATGTTTTAACACCTTTGGGCTACATTGCTATACATGTCGATAAAAGCTGGATTAAGCTCAAACAACAAAGCCAATATATTATTGCCTTTAGCCTCGCTTTTCTTGCTGTTTTACTGAGTAGTCTTTTAGCACTGAAGCTGATTCAAAACGTAACTAAGCCGATCAACTCCATGGTGAATGCTATTGATCGAATTAGAGAGGGAAAGCTTGAAAGTCGCGTAACTGGGCAACTGTTAATTGGCGAACTTAATTTTTTAAAACTAGGTATTAATGCCATGGCGCAATCATTGGGTAATTACCAAAATGAAATGCAAAGTAGTATTGATCAAGCAACCATTGATTTACGTGAAAGTTTAGAACAGTATGAAATTCAAAATGTTGAGTTAAGCATTGCCAAGAAAAAATCTCAAGATGCTAATAAAATAAAGTCGGAATTTTTAGCTAATATGAGCCATGAATTACGTACCCCCTTAAATGGGGTAATTGGCTTTACTCGACAAGTACTTAAAACACCACTAAGCGACTCTCAACGAGATTACTTACAAACAATCGATAGATCTGCCAATAATTTACTCGCCATTATTAATGATATTCTGGATTTTTCAAAACTTGAAGCAGGAAAAATGGTAATAGAAAGTATTCCCTTTTCATTAAGAGAATCTATCGATGAGAGCTTAGTGCTATTAGCACCTAGTGCTCATAAAAAAGAATTAGAGTTATCAATAAAAATTGATAACTCACTGCCTGACTCCTTGTTAGGCGATGCCATGCGCATTAAACAAATTATGAGTAACTTAGTCAGCAATGCTATTAAATTTACTCAACATGGCTCTGTGCTTATCGATGTTACCTTCAACATAATTAACGCCAAACGAGCTGCAATAAAAATAACCGTTGCTGACAGTGGTATTGGTATGAGCAATGTACAACAAAAAACAATATTTAAAGCCTTTACTCAAGCAGATCAAAGTATCACCAGACTACATGGAGGAACCGGTTTAGGTTTAGTTATTTGCCAAAGACTTGCTCATGAAATGAAGGGGGATATAGGTTTTAGTTCTAATAAAAATCATGGTTCAACATTTTGGTTTAACTTTGAATGTGGCATGAACACCTTACCTGTAACAGGTGAATTAGAGCACTTAAGGCTAGCAGATAAGTCTATTTTATATTATGAACCGCATTCACATAGCCGAGCGGCAACATACGACATTTTATCTAATTGGGATATGAAAGTAACTAAAGTCGACACTAAAACACAATTAGATGAAGTGCTTGAACAGTCTGCACAAGATGAAAATACACATTTTGATTTTGCATTAATTGGTCACGATAAAACCTCAACCGCTTTAAGTGATTTAAAAAAAACAATCACTAAAATAAAGCCTCAAATAGCCAATATACATTTAGCTATTAATAGTAATTCACCTAGTTTACATGATGCTCTGCTAGCCAGTGGTGCTTTAAGCTGTTTAAGTAAGCCAATAACAACAAACAAACTCTACAGTGCTTTATTAGCTGAGCCTGAGTATTTATCAACGCCAAATAAAAACATTCTGCCCATTAAGGTACTCGCAGTAGACGACAACGAAGCGAACTTAAAACTCATTAATGCCCTATTATGCGAGCAAGTGGGCGAAGTTGTCTTGGCTGACAATGGCTTAAAAGCGTTAGAGTTATGCCAGAATGAAATTTTCACCTTAATTTTTATGGACATTCAAATGCCAATAATGGATGGCATAAGCTCCCTACAAGCTATTAGACGTAATTCTTATAACGAAAAAACGCCTATAATTGCAGTGACAGCCCATGCTTTAAGTGGTGAAAAAGAAAGAATGGAACAACAAGGTTTTGATGCCTACATGACTAAGCCTATAGATGAAACTATGTTAAAACACATTATTTATGAATACTGTGATATTAATTATTTTCTAGATAGTGACAAAAAAAATTCACATACACCGAGAGAAACTTTGCCTTTAACACTACAAGAGGAGCACAATATAAAGATAATAGATTGGCAGATAGCACTTAACAGAACAGGCGGAAAAGAAAATTTAGCTAAAGAGATGCTTATAGGATTAATTGAATACTTACCAGAAAGTAAAAGAGAGATCAGCATTGCGTTAGAAGAACAAAATAGTACGAAATTAACAAAATTGATACACAAACTAAACGGAACTTGCTGTTACACGGGGGTTCCACAGCTAACCAATATTTGCCAAGAAATAGAAACTCAACTGAAAAAAGAGGCAGCTTTAGGTAGCTTAGAGCCTGAATTTTTAGAGTTTTTTGAACAAATAGAGTTAATATTAGAACAAGCGCCTAGTGTGTTAATAAAGCTAAATAGCGATGTACCTGGAATAAATATTTAATCACGAAGCGTAATATCAGGACTTGTATCAATCTCGCCATCTTCAGTAATTATTGCGATCCCAGAGTTACAAGTGAGTACAGCTATACTATGGTCTTTTTCTTTTCGTATAAAGGATAATTCATAGCCAAACTTGCCTAGACTGCTAGCTGAAAATTTTTGCGCTAATGATAACCTATCCCACAACATAGATTTTTCAGATGAGCGTTCACGTCTTTCAAGTATTATTTTCTCTTCTGCTTGCATGAAAATTCCTTATTTAAACAACAAAAGCTAATAGCTACAATTAAAATGCAGAATTCCGCAAATATAAGAACTCGATTTTAGTATAAAAAAAATAAAAATAAAATAAAAAATTTTATACCCGCTATCCTTAATTTAATATTTTTGACTACTTTATGAAAGCGTCACAAATGCTGTTGCATAACGTTTTTCATCAGCAAGAGAAATATGCCAATAGCTCGCCCTTTTAGATTGCGCAACTTCTAAGGCTCTACCAGAAAGTATCAATGAAGGTTGCCCACTTTCAAGGGTTGCTATTTCTATATGTTGAAAAGAAACACCACTTGCTATACCAGTACCTAAAGCTTTGGCTGTCGCCTCCTTTCCTGCCCAACGTTTAGCCAAATAACTTGTAGCATTATTAACTGAAACTAGGCCCATACTTACAAAGCGTTCATATTCATCCAGTGTCAATACACGCTTAGCTAATCGTTCACGAGTATTATCAGGCATTTTAGCAATACGACTAATTTCTACAATATCTGTACCAATACCAATAATCGGCATATATGATCCTTAAAAGCTAGTTCCCAGTATTTTAAATCGAACTCAAACTAACTTGAGCTCAATTTAAAATAATCATTAAGAAGCTAAAACTACTGCCTTGCTTCTAACATTAATGCTTTCATATCTCTAACCGCTTTATCAAGACCATCAATAGCTGCACGAGCTATAATGGCATGACCAATATTTAATTCTATTATCTCTTCTATTGCAGCAATAGGTTTAACATTAAAGTAATTAAGTCCATGACCTGCATTTACTTTCAAACCAATACTGTGCGCATACTTAATACCATCAGTTAAACGTGCTAATTCACTTTGTTGAACTGACTCTTCTGTTGCGTCGGCATATTGGCCAGTATGGATTTCAATATAAGGTGCGCCACTCGCTAAAGCAGCATCAATTTGACCTTTATCTGCATCAATAAATAAGCTTACTTGTGTACCTACTGCTGAAATTTTTGTCACGGCATCAGCTATTTTTTCAAACTGCTGAATAACATCTAGACCTCCTTCTGTTGTTAGCTCTTCTCTTTTTTCAGGGACTAAACAGCAGAAAGCTGGTTTCACCTCACAGGCAATTGCGATCATCTCATCAGTAACGGCCATTTCAAAATTCATTCGCGTATGTAGTGTCTGTTTTAACACATGAATATCTCGATCTTGGATATGGCGTCTATCTTCACGTAAATGTACAGTTATACCATCAGCTCCAGCATGCTCGGCAACACTAGCGGCATATACTGGGTCAGGGTAATTTGTTCCCCTAGCTTGGCGTAAAGTCGCAATATGATCGACATTAACACCTAAAAGTAATTCTTTCATTTTATTCTCTCTTATTTTTTCTCAAATAATTTACGGCTATTTAAAGGCTTACCATCAAGTAGATGGGTTAACACATTTCGCATTAATAGTTTAAATGTATGCCCAGCGTCTTTATCTATAAGCTCTGTGCCTTGATAAATATAATTAGCAATAGATTGTAAATGCTCTGTATTAAACCAAGGCGTAGTTATATTAGTTACTGAATATTTATAAGCAGGAACAAACCCTTGTTCTACTACGTAATAAAAACCAGCAACATTATCACTTACTTCATTAAATACAGGGCTAAAATCAAACGATTGACCCAGCTCTTCTAACAAGCATAATTCAAATTGTCGTAATTGAGGAGCAATAGGTAAATTTTCAGATAGGGATATTAATGTTAACTGATATTGCTTAAATACCGCTTCACAGACAATATCATTACTCAAGAGTTTAACTAAAAGCTCATTTATATAAAAACCACTATATAAATAATGTTGGTTTAAAGAATAAGAATTACCTGCTGCTTCAATACCCGTAATACGCTTTAACGTCGCATTGCTGTCCTTAAAAGTAAGTTTTAAAGGTAAAAAAGGCTGGATCATACCTTTTTTAATAGAGCGTTTAGATTGCCCTACATACACAAGTGCGGAAGTTTTTCCTTCGTATTCAGTTAACAATTCAAGTAGTTGCTGATTCTCTTTGAAAGGGCGAGAATGGAGTACAAAAGCATGATGTTCCACTTGAATATTTGACATGTTTCTACTATTTTTCGTAATACGTCATTTTATAGAATAAGCCAATAAGTATTGCTTTATTAGCTTAGCTGTTACTTAACTAGCCACTAACCAGAGTAGTCATCACCATAACCTAAGCTTCTTAACGCTCGCTCATCATCCGCCCAACCAGATTTAACCTTAACCCAGGTTTCTAAAAAAACTTTACTATCAAATAAGTTTTCCATATCACGTCTTGCTTCTTGGCCAATAGTTTTTAGGCGTTCACCTCTATTACCAATAACCATACGTTTTTGACTATCACGTTCCACTAAAATTAACGCATTAATATGAATAATACCTTTATCATCCATTTTAAACTGTTCTATTTCAACGGTGATTGAATAAGGAAGTTCATCACCTGTAAAACGAATAAGCTTTTCACGAATAATTTCTGACGCCATAAAACGGCTTGATCTATCCGTGATATGGTCTTCAGGAAACCAAAAGTCACTTTCAGGCAAGCTATCTAAACACAGTTTCTTTATCGTATCGACACTATGCCCTTTGCTGGCAGAAATAGGCACAATATCAGTAAAGTCATGCATTGCTCCTAATTTTTGCAAATGTGGTAATAGCTCATCTTTATCAATAATATTATCGATTTTATTAACCACTAAAATACAAGGTGAACCACTTTTTTTTATTTTATTCAGTACTAAATCATCATCTGTTGTCCAATGAGTACCTTCAACTAAAAAAAGAATTAACTCAACTTCTGAAATTGAACTAGTTGCCGCCCTATTCATCAAACGGTTTATAGCCCTTTTCTCTTCAGAATGAAGGCCCGGTGTATCGACTAAAATAGCTTGTCTATTTTCCTCGGTAAGAATACCTAAAATGCGGTGACGTGTAGTTTGTGGTTTACGCGATGTTATGCTAATTTTTTGACCAAGCAATGCATTAAGTAAAGTAGATTTCCCTACATTAGGACGGCCAACGATGGCAATTATTCCTGCACGAGTAGATTCATTATTCATTGACTATTTTACCTTGGTATTTTTTTGCTTAAGACTACTTTGCTCTAACTGTGCTAAAACTTCTTGTGCGGCTGCTTGCTCAGCTTTACGTCTGCTTGTACCTTGAGCAATCACTTCTTTATTGACAACCTCAGTAATACAACTAACAGTAAAATGCTGATTGTGCGATTGACCACTAGTATCAATAACATCATAAACAGGTAAAGGTATTTTTCTTCCCTGTAGATACTCTTGTAAACGCGTTTTAGGGTCTTTTTGTTCATTTCCTGGCTTAATTGCATCAAGTCGTTGAGCAAACCAAGATAAAATTAACTTCTTACATTGAGATATATTGGAATCTAAATAAACCGCACCGATAATGGCTTCAATAGCATCCTCTAAAATAGATTCCCGTCTATGCCCACCGCTTTTTAGCTCTCCTGGCCCAAGTATTAAGTATTCACCTAAATTAAAATCTCGTCCAATTTCAGCTAACGTTACACCTTTCACTAAGCTAGAACGCATACGAGTCAAATCGCCCTCGTTATGCTTAGGAAATTTATCAAACAACGCTTTTGCAATAACAAACCCCAAAATAGAATCGCCAAGAAACTCGAGTCTTTCGTTATGTTGCCCCTTCGCGCTTCGATGCGTAAGTGCTTGTACTAGTAATTCAGGTTGAGAAAAGCTATAACCAATTTTCTTTGACAAACGATTGAGAGAAATAGCACTAATTTGATTTTTATTACTCATTAGTTTATTGCGCCAATACGTTCAAAACGGATATTTGTTGGTACCCAGTGCGGTAAAATACTTTCTTCAGTACGTTCAAAATCAAAACTCATCCAAATAGCAACAGCTTGACCGACTAGATTTTCTTCAGGTACAAACCCCCAGAAACGCCCATCTAGCGAATTATCGCGATTATCGCCCATTACAAAATAATGCCCTGCTGGCACTAAAAATTCATCTTGTGCCGTACCTGCTTGTTGAAAATAATGGCCTGTTCTAGGTAAAACATTTTGATTATTCAAAATATTATGTTTTTTATCAAACATTACTGCTTCAAATTGGTTCATCCCTTCTTCAGCATCAGGCCCTTCATACTTATTGGTATAGTTATTTACAATCTGCACAAAGTCAGGACAACTTGTATCCGATTCTGTACACGCTTTTTTAATATATAACGATTTATTTCTATAAATAATACGATCACCCGGTAAACCAATAACACGCTTTATATAATCAATTCGAGGATCGACGGGATATTTAAATACCACAGCATCACCACGTTTAGGCAAACCAATTTCAAGAAATTTATTACGAGCAACAGGATCCCTTAAACCATAGTTAAATTTATTCACCAATATAAAATCACCATCGAGCAACGTGGGCATCATCGATCCAGATGGTATTTGAAAAGGCTCATAAAGAAATGATCTTAAGATTAGAACAAAAGCGATTATAGGAAAAATTTGCACCGAAGTATCAATAAGAGGTGATGGTTCCATCAGCTTTTCGATTGTTTCTTTTGGTAATTCTGCCCCACCTTGCATTTTTACCGCATCTTGTGCTTCTTCAACTTTCAATTTACGTTGAGGTGCTAAATAAAGCTTATCTAAAAGCCACACAATACCGGTGATTACCGTAATTGTAACCAAGATAATTGAAAAATAAACAGCCATAAAATTCCTATTTTTAATTGTCACAAAAATAAGTACCGAATATGTTGGTTCAACACTTATTATTTGTATTTTTTAGTTAATTATCTAATTTCAATACTGCTAAAAACGCTTCTTGAGGTACTTCAACATTACCTACTTGCTTCATACGTTTCTTGCCGTCTTTCTGTTTTTGTAATAGCTTTTTCTTACGACTAATATCACCACCATAACATTTAGCGGTTACATTCTTACGTAACTGCTTTACGGTAGTTCTCGCAATAACGTTATTGCCAATAGCGGCTTGAATAGCAATATCAAACATTTGACGATGAATCAGCTCTTTTAGTTTATCAACGAGCATACGACCACGTGAAACAGAATTATCTCTGTGTGTAATCATAGCTAAAGCGTCAACTCGGTCTCCGTTAATCATAACATCGACACGCACCATATCGGCTTCCTGGAAGCGAATAAAATTATAATCGAGTGAAGCATAGCCACGACTTGTTGACTTTAACTTATCAAAAAAGTCCATTACTACTTCAGCCATAGGTAACTCATAAGTAACGGCAACTTGATTTCCGTGATAAATAATATCTTTTTGTACGCCACGCTTTTCAATACATAGGGTAATAACACTACCTAGATATTCTTGTGGCACTAAAATATTAGCTTGTACAATTGGCTCTCTAATTTCGTCAATATTATTAATTGCAGGTAAGTCAGCCGGATTATCAATAGATAATACTTCACCATTCGTACAGGCAATCTCATAATTTACGGTTGGGGCTGTCGTAATTAAATCAAGATCATATTCACGTGCTAAACGCTCTTGAATAATTTCCATATGCAACATGCCAAGGAAGCCAATACGGAAACCAAAACCCAAGGCCGAAGAGTTTTCTGGCTCGAAGAATAAAGAAGCATCATTAAGACTTAATTTATTCAAAGCATCACGGAAATTTTCATAGTCATCAGAACTAATAGGAAAAATACCTGCGTACACCTGTGGCTGTGCTTTTTTAAATCCAGGAAGTGCATTCGCTGTTTCTTTTTTACTGATGGTAATGGTATCACCTACAGGTGCTCCATGAATTTCTTTAATGCCTGCAATCACAAAACCAACTTCACCAGCACGTAATATACCAGTATCAATTTGTTTAGGCGTAAATATTCCTACTTTATCAACTTGGTGAACTTGTCCTGTAGACATCACCAACATTTTATCGCCTTTCCTAATTTCACCATTAATAACTCTTACCAAGGAAACAACACCTTGATAGTTATCAAACCATGAATCAACAATTAGCGCTTGTAACGGAGCATCATACTCACCTTGCGGTGGTGGAATATTTTTAACAATCGTTTCTAAAACATCTTCGATGCCAAGACCTGTTTTAGCAGAACAAGTCACGGCATCAGTCGCATCAATACCAATGATATGTTCAATTTCTTCACTAACACGTTCAGGATCGGCTTGTGGTAAATCTATTTTATTCAAAATAGGAATTACTTCTAAGTCCATTTCAATGGCGGTATAACAATTAGCTACGGTTTGTGCTTCAACCCCCTGTCCGGCATCAACGACAAGTAATGCACCTTCACACGAGGCTAACGAGCGTGATACTTCATAAGAGAAATCAACATGTCCTGGAGTATCGATAAAGTTAAGCTGATAAGTTTCACCATCTTTCGCAATATAATCTAAAGTAACACTTTGTGCTTTAATGGTGATGCCTCGTTCACGTTCAATGTCCATTGAATCAAGAACTTGGGCTTCCATCTCACGTGCTTGCAACCCCCCACAATGTTGAATTAGACGATCTGAAAGTGTTGATTTACCGTGATCGATGTGAGCAATAATTGAGAAGTTACGTATATTTTTCATAAATGGCTATTCAGATAAAAAGTTATTAATTCAAGAATGGCGTGATCTTAACGAATTTAGCGCGCTGGGGCTATCTTTTGTTCAGAATTTTCACAACAGATGTTAACTTTCGCTAATATTGTTGACTTCAAGAGGCTTAGGTAAAACACGTAAAATTTTCGGCTGCAAATTTTTTTGCTTAATTGGGTCGCTTTGCAGTTTTTTTGCTAAACGATAACCTAAGTAACCACCGACACTACCAATAACGATTGCGATTAATTCATGCGGTATTATCGCTTTCTGTACTAGCCATTGACCTAATGCTGAAAACGAAAAGAGCCCTAATATAGGTAATAAATAGACTTGCCAAGCACTACTCAATACATCTTCTTCAGGCACAGTTAATAAAACACTATCACCAACCCCTATTATTTGCTTATTCAGTGATTTAGGTTTACCTAAGGTAAATGATAGCTTTTTATGAGGTATCGCTTTGGCAACTTGCCCGTTGGCACAGTTATTAACTTGTGAGCAACTATTGCAAGTAGACTTTATTTGACTAACGACTGTAATATTACCATGACTAATCTCGGTAACGGTTGCTAATTCTTCCATTATGGTGAAGTAACCTTAGTATTAAAACTGACTGAATTAGCTATTTCCTTCGCGGTCTCTAAAGGAATTTTCCCAACAACACTTACTTCAATATTATTAACTACCTGGCTCAATACCAAGGTGGCACCGTCATTACCAAATTCTAATGGTCTGTTTTTTTCATTACTTGGATTAACATAAACCGAAATATCTACTAAACCATCATTAAAAAGCATAAATTCAACGGCTTGTTTATTGGTGCTAATACGATGTCTATCTGATTTAATTGGCTTAAATCCAGTAGGTAGCCAGTTAACTTGCCAAGCAAGTTCTGTTGTTTTTTGTTGAGTAGCAACATCAATTACTTTTGGTAATTCAGTCGTTTGTAGTTGACTCAAGTTTTCTGAAACAGTATCTGTTATGTCTAAATGAGTAAACTGAATTTGTTCAAGTAAGTTACCTTTGCGAGTGATAATTGCTAACTTTAATAGCAAGCCACTTTGTTGATCTAACCAAAGCCAATACCCAAAACGATGCGAATCTTTTGGTACAATACGAACTAACTGTGCTGCCCTACCTAGCACCCTATTTTTGCCCACTAAAACCAAATGATAGTTTTCTTCTAAAATACTTATATCTTGGCTAAAAACAGCAGGAATTGGACCACTAATTTGTGAAGAGTCAATAGAGTATGGCGCATATTCTGGTTCATTATAACTAACGATATTATTAATACGTAGAATATCGCGACGTGGGCCATTTAATAAAGCTAAAATTTCAAGCTCAACATATTTATTATTGTCGCCTTGTTCAGCCGTTTTATTTTCGGCAAGACCATGCAACCAATGATAAGGCTCTGCTTGGTTATTTTTAACGACAACAAACGAAGTGTTAAAATTTAGTTGACGTAACGATTGAGAAAGTCGCTCTAGGAGTAACTTTGCTTGTTCTTCATCGGCAGACACAGCTGAAAAACTAACAAATAAACTGGTGATAAAAATGCAGATAAAGGAGAATGATGTTAGTAATTTCATATTTTCTCGTGGTTTAGACAGTAAAAAGTGAATAACTCATTATACTTAAGTTACTCACGTTTCATATAGGGGGAGATCAAAGGTTTGCTTTCTATTGAGATTTTTCTAATTCTTTGTCCATCTCAGCAAGACTTTCCTTCTTATCTGTTTTTCTAACTTCACTCAACTTAATTTGTTGCTCATGATCTGATAATAAAGCTTGAAAACGTCTTTGTTGCTCAATTCTTTGCTCAAGTTCAGCCTGCTGTTGTGACTTGGTATTTTGCTGATAATTAAAGCTTACTGGGTTAGCAAATCCACCTAACGGTTTAGTTTGTACTATTTGACTTGGCATAATAACTTCATTGGTATCCACGGTATTTTGCTGTACTCCAATAATCATTAATCCTGCTGCCGAGGCTGCAATAGCGAATTGTCCTGCAGGTTTTATCAGCTGGATAACTTTAGCTTTAAATCCGGTAGCTGCATTATTATTGGAAGTATTAGGCGCTAATACTGTTGGTTCATCTGCAATTGCTGATGCTATTTGTGCCGATAAATCTAACTGTAATGCTGCTGGTACTTCATTGCGCATTACATCACCGATTAAATGGTAGTTCTCCCAGGTGTTTGCTAAGTTTTCATCCTTGAGCATTTCGTCAATAGTCTGTTCAGACTCTTGCTCAGGAACACGATAGTTATCAACTATAGATGATATTGTCTCAAACTTACTTTCACTCATACTTTAACCTTTTAATTCACACCTAAATTGGTGTTAAAATTGATAAACTTTCGTTTAACTAGCCATTATTACGCAAGTTAACTTTTTAGTAATGGTGTGATTTTTTTATCTATCACATCACGTGCTCTAAAAATTCGCGAACGCACTGTACCAACAGGGCACTCCATAATGGTTGCTATTTCTTCGTAACTTAATCCTTCAATCTCTCGAAAATTTATTGCCATTCTCAAGTCATCAGGTAGTTGCGCTATTGTATCGAAAATCACCTTTTTAATTTCTTCAGTAAGTAATACTTTTTCAGGTGAAGCATTTTCTCTTAGCGCTTCCCCTCCATCATAAAACTCAGCATCTTCTATTTCAACATCATTACTTGGTGGTTTTCGACCTAAAGCGACACTATGATTTTTTGCACAGTTCACTGCAATTCGATATAGCCAAGTATAGAATGCACTTTCCCCTCTAAAATTAGGTAAGGCTCGATACGCTTTAATAAAAGCTTCTTGTACGATATCTGGCACATCACTGTGATTACTTACATAGCGCGACACTAAGTTAGACACTTTATGCTGATATTTCGTTACTAACAGGTTGAAGGCGTTTTTATCCCCTTGCTGAACCCGCTCAACCAATGCTTGGTCGACGTTCTGTTCGCTCATTTGAGCCATTTCTCCTAAATATACTCTACAAAAAATTCAGAGTAAAAAATCATTTTACACATTTGGCTCATAACAAACGCATAAATTAAGACTACGGGTTCTAGAAAAAGTTCTATTTAATTTCATTTATTTCTATTTTAGTCTCAATTCATACTTGCTAGCTCTATTATCAAACGCTAATTAACGTTAATATCGTACTATAATAACTGATTTTACTTAACATTCGTATATATGAATCAACAAAACAATTGTGACGTTTTAATTATTGGCAGCGGCGCTGCTGGTTTAACACTTGCCTTACATTTAGCAAAAAATGCAGATGTCGTTATTTTGAGCAAAGGTCCATTAAATGAAGGATCGACTTATTATGCTCAAGGTGGTGTGGCAGCCGTTTTTGATGAAAATGATAGTATTGAAGATCATATTTCAGACACTCTCGTTGCCGGTGCTGGCATATGTGATGAAAGTGCGGTGCGATATACAGCGGAAAGTGCAAAAGCATGCCTTGATTGGCTCATTGAGCAAGGTGTTAATTTTGATAAAGAAGATGACACTCAAGGCGAAGCTAAATACCATCTAACAAGAGAAGGTGGTCATAGTCACCGCCGTATCCTTCATGCCGCAGATGCTACGGGTAAAGTTATTCAAACAACTTTATCAGAGCGAGTGAAACAGCATTCGCGTATTCGTATATTTGAACGTTACAATGCAATTGATCTTATTTGTGATCATAAGGCCGACTCTAAACAAGCCGATGATAAAAAACAGTGTATTGGCGCTTATATCTGGAATAGAAATACAGAAAAAGTTGAAAGTATTTATGCTCAAAAAACTATTTTAGCAACAGGCGGCGCAAGTAAAGTTTATCAATATACCTCTAATCCTGATATTGCAAGCGGTGATGGAATTGCAATGGCATGGCGAGCGGGCTGTCGTGTAGCAAACATGGAATTTAATCAATTCCATCCTACTTGTTTATTTCATCCTGATGCTGGAACCTTTTTGTTAACAGAAGCGTTACGTGGCGAAGGAGCTAAACTAAGACGACCTGATGGTAGTCGCTTTATGCCGGCTTTTGATGAGCGAGCAGAATTAGCACCTAGGGATATTGTCGCCCGAGCGATAGATTTTGAAATGAAACGTTTAGGTGTTGACTGCATGTACCTAGATATAAGTCATAAACCTGCTGAATTTATTAAACAACATTTCCCTACTATTTATCAACGCACCAAAGATTTAGGTATTGATATCACTAAACAGCCAATCCCTATTGTACCCGCAGCACATTATACCTGTGGTGGCGTCATGATAGATCAGCATGGTAGAACTGACGTTCCTCAACTTTATGCTATTGGAGAGATGTCTTATACTGGCTTGCATGGCGCGAATCGTCTAGCGAGTAATTCATTACTAGAGTGCCTAGTTTATGCACGAGCCGCCGCTTTAGAAATTAGCGGTTCGTTAACCCATAGCAACTCTTTTATTGACTTACCACCTTGGGATGAAAGTCGAGTAACAGACTCTGATGAAGAAGTTGTTATTCAACATAATTGGCATGAACTACGCCTATTTATGTGGGATTATGTTGGTATTGTTAGAACCACTAAAAGACTTGAACGAGCCTTGCATCGCGTAGAATTATTACAACAAGAAATTCAAGACTATTATCGAAACTTTAAAGTTAGTAATAATTTACTCGAATTGAGAAATTTAGTACAAGTAGCTGAGTTGATTATTCACTGTGCGCTGAAAAGAAAAGAAAGCCGAGGTCTACACTATACCTTAGATTATCCGGACACCTTACCTGATGCAAAACCAACGATACTGACAACTAAATTAAACTCAATTAAAAGTGTAGTGCCTAAGGTTGACGATTTAATTGAGTAATAACAGTGACTAATCGAGAAAAATCTTGTTCACTTAGACTATCACGGTAAATAAAAAGAGCTTTATTTTTACTTACCTTATCATCAAGCATTAAACTCACTGTAGTGATGGGCTGTAAAATTAACCAACAGCCCAAAAAACTAAAGCGGCTACTTTTTGATAGTTGATAGTCATTCCCTTTAAGAGAACAAATCCCCTCTTTACTTAACTCAAAGTTTACACCCGTAACACATTGAACTGATTTACTTGATAGCCAAAAGCCAAATAAAAATAACGTAAGTACAATAACAACTAATGCAAGATGATAAGCATAAGTAAACAATAATACGGGTAACAGAAGTATCGCAACAAATCCTCCCACGTATAACATAGGCTGATAACGTGAACTTCTAACGCATATATTATACTTTAACGCGGTTGAGAATAAGTTGCACCATGGTGTTAAGTTCTTGGTCTTCACAAGCCTTATGCCCCATAAACCAAGCGAATAGATCTGGATCTTGCTCGGTCAGTAAACGTTCAAAAACGTATTGTTGTTTCGATGTTAAATTATCATAAGCTTCATCAACAAACGGTATAAATAGTACATCTAGCTCTAGCATACCACGACGACAAGCCCATCTTAGTCTTGCTTTATTGACTATAGGTTGAGGATTTTTTTCTAGAGAGCTTATTGATGTTGGCATAGTAATTTACCTAAAGTGATGTTCTAAGGATTAACCGTTTTGCTTTAACGTGTTGTTTAGTAGAATACATTGTAACAATAACAGCTGTTTTACCGCCAATAAATTGTGTGTTTTTTGCAACTAAACTTGATTTATTGCTCTTTCACCCTTATTTATCTTTTATTAACCACAGCATAGGCTTTTCTTATGTCAATAAACCTTGAAGCAAACTCCCCTACTCTAGAGCAATTACCCGACACTTATTTAGTTTCACTAAATCATTATAGTGCTATTGCATTAACGGGTGAAGAAAAGAGCAAGTATTTGCAGGGACAAGTCACTTGTGACGTAACCATAAGTACAGAACATAGCTTACTTGTTGGTGCACATTGCGATGCTAAAGGCAAAACATTCAGTGTTTTTCGCTTATTAAATAGAAACGACGCACACTTATTAATTCAGCCTGAATCGAGTATTGAGTCATCAATGGCAGAACTAAAAAAGTTTGGTGTTTTTGCCAAGGTTGATATTTTAAAAGCTGATGACTTAGCGATTTTTGCATTAATAGGTGATGACGCTGAAACTATATTAAAAAATAATTTTTCACGTATCCCTGATAGTTTAAACCCCGTAGTACAGTCAGACTCTACAACACTGGTTTATATTTCAGGCAGAATAACTCGTTACTTATTAATTGATTCAACCTCCAGATTAGAAAATATTATACAAGGCATCAATTTACCTGTTTACTCTAATAATATCTGGAATTTACTCGAAATCAGTGAAGGTTTTGTTCAGTTATCTCATCAAAGCAGCGGTGAATACGTTCCTCAAATGCTTAACCTACAAGCTATTCACGGTATCAGTTTTACTAAAGGCTGCTATTTAGGCCAAGAAACTGTCGCTCGTATGCAATATTTAGGTAAGAATAAAAAAGCCCTGTTTTCATTAACTACTCTTCTGAATCAGCCAGTACAAAATGATGATATAATTGAAAAACAATTAGGCGAAAACTGGCGTAAAGCTGGTGATGTATTATCTACATATCAAGCTGATGATGGTACATGCTATATCCAAGCTGTATTAGGGCATGATGTTGATAGCTCAACTCAATTAAGAATAAAATCACAACCTGACGCTAAGGTAGCAGTTGAAACATTACCTTATTCGTTAACGGTTGAGGAATAGAAAAATCATACTTAAAACGTTAACTTAATCTCTTAACGTCTAAACTTAACTTTAAACTCAGTTTTAACATTGGACAATATATGAAAATTACCAACAATTCAGTAGTCGTAATGCACTACGCAGTATCAGACAGCGAAGGTTCATTAATCGACAGCTCTTATGATGATAAACCTATGACTATTATTCAAGGCTCAGGTTATCTGATTGAAGGCCTTGAAGAGGCATTAATCGGTCATCAAGTTGGTGATCAATTTAAAGTTGATGTAAGCGCAGATAAAGCTTACGGTGAACGTCATGACGACTATGTACAAACAGTACCAAAAGAATTACTGCAAGGCGTTGAAGATTTAACACTGGGTACTCAACTGCGTGCTAGTACTGATGATGGTGAGCAAACAGTTATTGTAATCGATGTTACAGACGATGAAGTAACTGTTGATGGTAACCATCCATTAGCTGGTATTGATTTGAGCTTTGAAGTCGATATTTTAGAAGTACGAGAAGCAACTGAAGAAGAGCTTGCGCACGGCCATATTCATGGCGAAGGTGAAAGCTGTGGGCATGATCACGATTAAATAACAATTTAACTCATAGGTAAAGTTCGAGTTACAAGCCTTCAACATTTAACTAAGGTGGCATAACTCAAACTTTATCTAGTAGATTCCAAAGACCTTTTAACGAGCCACTTCAAGTTCAAAGCCAGCCAGGTTATTGGCTTTTTATGTTCCTTGTTAATTAAATGGCACTCGCAACTATTCCTCTATAATAACTTCGAAGCCACCGTATATTAAACGCTTGCCATCAAAAGGCATTGGATTTTGCTCTGGATCCATCCTAGGATCTTCCATAATGGCTTCCCAACCAGCATCACGTACTTCCTTCGTCGGCCATAATACAGATGAAAATACTACCGTTTCATTGTTGCCGCAATGAACAGCCATAGGGAAGGATGTTATATCGCCATCAGGAACATTATCCCCCCAAGTTTCAGTGACTTTCAGTGCACCGTGATCTTTAAAAACAACCGCAGATAACTTAGCATGTTCAATATATTTTTCTTTATTTTCTGTTGGGACTGCAGCTACAAAACCATCTACATAAGACATAACTAACCTCTATTTAATATTCTGCTGATTGAATGATATATCCACAAATAACCATAGCATAACTTTTATTACTAATCCTACTGCTCCAGCCTTCCAACCTACCTGCTTTAAAGGCTTCTGTTTTTCCTCTACCCTACATTAATTCATTAAGTTGCGGCTGCTGTATATTTTTAACATAATTCGTTTGATGAAAAAGGCTTTAATAACCAGGCTTCATTACTACAGTCATCTGGGTGGGGAATAAGGGATGAACTCGATATATTTTGCCTTCATTTGAGTTAGCCTAACCTACAGGTTATTCAAAAAAGTTACGCTCTTTTTAAATACGAGTACCTTATCAGAGAACTAATCAAGACTTTAATATTGTTATATTAGGTTAGCGAGATTATACGCCTTATTCATAAAGGTGGGCTCAAAGATGTGGTCAAAATAAGAGTAAATAAGTTATCCTTGATAAGTTTTTAAGCAAGTTAAACTCACCATAACCTGCTGTTTGACGCATAGCGTGAACAATCAAACTGATAGCTTGTTATGACTTTTTTCCTGCATTTGGTTCATTGATATCTCCAATATTTACAAGGTTCCATGGCATATTTTTTTGACGATAAATCCGTTTATTCAACTTTGGATAGTCAGCAACATCATGATCCAAACGCTGACCAATTACGATACATTTAAACAAGTCCTTACCATTATTGCGCAAAGCGTGGGCCTTACCACCAGCACGATAGCCAATAAAATCTCCAGTTTTTACTGTATATTTTTCTTTACCTATTTGTGCTTCAGCCGTACCTTCAAGTACATAAACACATTCATCTTCATGGTAGTGTTTATGTAACTCTGTAGATTCGTGGCCAGGTAGAATTTCAATAATGTGAAAACCGAACCCAGTCAACCCTGTGATATCCCCCAATGATTTATTCAGCCTTTTGGCATTATCATTAAGAAAATGTGTCTTCGAACGACCTTCAAACTTATCTATTTCTTCCTTAGTAACTAGATATTTATCCATTATAGCCCCCAGAGTCATCATGCTTATTATATAGAAATATCAGCCATATTTTCTTCATAACCTTTGCTTAAATTGCTACTAATACACCACAATTACAAATAATTAAAAAATATTTTAGATAAGAAATTTACGTATGCTTAGCAATATATCTCCAACAAATTATAAAGTTTTCGTTATGTATATTGTCAAGTGATAGAAAAGTGATGCGTAAGTAATTATTGGATAACTTTTATTTTAGATCAAATAGTCAAACTAGCGGTGTTATATCGAGTTTCAGTCGCTACGACAAATGACTAAAACTCGATAAGTTAACACTTAAATAAAAGTTAATCTTTAAAGTTAGTAAACTGAAAAGATTGCTCTAAATCAGCTTCTCGCACAAAACGCATTACCGCTTGTAAGTCATCACGTTTCTTTCCTGTAACGCGAACTTGCTCACCTTGAATGGCCGCTTGTACTTTAAATTTTTCTCCTTTAATAAGCTTAACAACTTTTTTGGCTACGTCTTGTTCAATTCCTTCTTTAAAGGTTACTTGCTGGCTCCAATTTTTACCTGTTGCAGAAGCAGCTCCTATTGTCATCGCTTTAGCGTCAACTTTACGTTTAGTTAATTGACTACGTAACATATCACAAAGCTGTTTTAGTTGAAAATCACTTTCAGATTTTACCGTTACTACAGGCTTTTTCCATTCGAAACTGGCTTCTACACCACGAAAATCAAAGCGAGTTGATATTTCACGGTTGGCATTATCTACCGCATTACGTACTTCTTCTAAATCAGTCTCAGAAACAATATCCATTGATGGCATAATTATTCTCTTTCAATTAAATTATTATTGTCCCTATTATACCTAGCAAAAAAAGCCAAACAAGCAGACCTCACGAGAATTTTTCATCCACAAACGCTGAGGACATGGTAATATTAAGGTCTTATTTTTTTAAAATGTATACCTTGTGAAAGTACGACATCACCTAACTTTTTTTATCTTCGTTTTCTGCTGTGGGATAGCCCTATTTTTTTCTCATGAATTATTACTACCTGATGCCCTAACAAGAATAATATTTCGCTCTCCGCAAATAGATACTATTGGTCATTTTATTAGCTTTTTCGTTTTAAGCTGGTTAGCGATTTCAGTAATAAAGCTATCATTATTAACTACTTTTTTTACGCTATCTTGCTATGCTGGGCTCAGTGAGCTAGGGCAATATTATTTAGGGTTTCGTAATGGTGAGTTTAGTGATTTTTTTGCTGATATAGCGGGGATCATTTTATACATACTGTTTAAAATTGCTTATTTTCGATATAAATCATTTATGATTCAGAGAATAAAAAACAACAAGCTTCAAAGGTAACATTTAGTTGAAAAATATTATTATTGTTGGGCAAGGCGCGATAGGCTTACTTTGGTATCATCATATTTTACAGCTGATAAATAACCACGGTGATTATAATGAAGCACGGCTGCATTTGTTACCCTCGAAGAGAATCGATTCAACTTCTCCTTCAGCTAAGCCGCGATCTAATAAGACATCAACAAATCAAATAACCATGTCCTATGATCAATATTCTTTTACTGATCATAATGGTTTAGTACATCAGGGTAAAATTAATTACGCGCAAACTGAGGATATTGAGCAAGCTGATCTCATTATTTTTTGCGTAAAAGCTTTTCAAATATCGTTAGCACTGGATAATATTGCAAATAAATTAAAAAGTAATATTACTATTGTACTTGCTCATAATGGTATGGGAACCTTGTCAGAGCTATCGCAAAATATAATCAAGCACCAGAATATTTACGCATTACTCACAACACATGGTTGTTTGCGCTCAGCGCCTTTTACTGTGACACATACCGGAGTTGGTTCAACAGATATTGGTTTACTTTCAGGTGTGCCGAACTTAGCACAGCAAGAATCACTGACAAAATTATTAAATACCGCCCTACCTCAAGTAACATTTCATCAAGAAATCAATAAAAAACAATGGTTAAAGCTAGCAATCAATTGTGTTATTAATCCATTAACTGCAATAAACGATATCAGTAACGGTGAAATAAATAATGCTGAATATTCATCAACAATTTTAATATTACTAGAAGAAGTAGTGGCTGTAGCTGATGCTGAAAAGGTGAATTTAGATTTAGCAGATCTTAAAATAATAGTGAAAAATGTAGCACAAGCAACCGCTAAAAATAGCTCTTCTATGCGTTGTGATATTACCGAAAAACGTACGAGTGAAATAGATTACATTAATGGCTATATACATCGCTTAGGTATAAAACACAAACTTGCCACACCAGAAAATACTAAAATGTGGCAAGCGGTTAGCGCGCTAAGTTAAGGTGCTGACCTAATACGCTAATTTAAGAACTAAACTTGCTTTTACGGACGATATACCTTTACGTTACTGAAACCGTTATCAATCAGGTAAAGAGCTTGTAGCTTACTCATTACCCCGTGATCACAGTAAAGTAGGTAATCTTTACTCATATCTAAATCACCAAACTGAGTGGCAAGTTTATAAAAAGGGATATGTTTAACTTCAACATTATCTAAGCTTAATGGCTTATCTTCTTCTTCTTCTGGACTACGAATATCAACCACAACAGCATTGTCTGGAATATTCTCTACTAGGTCAACTGCGTGAATTTCTTCTTCGGTCTCTTTACCAATATCACGAATATCAAAAACACGGGTCTCGCTAATAACTTTATCCAGAATATCAAAATCAAAATGACCTTCTTCTTCTTCAACTTTAGATAATACCGCTTTTACTGTCGGTTTCTTTGAAATAACACCGCAATACTCAGGTATAGTTTTCGCAAAATCTTCTGTACCAATATCACGAGCTATATCAATAATATCTTGTTTATCATAAGCAGCTAATGGACGTAAAATAAGTGTGTCTGTTACTCGATTAATAACGTTTAAGTTAGTGAGTGTTTGACTAGACACTTGCCCTAAACTTTCGCCCGTCACTAGCGCTTGAATTTTACCTTTTGCAGCTATTTTACTCGCGGCACGCATCATCATACGTTTAAGTATTACGCCCATTTGACTGTTTTCAACTTTTTCTAATATTTCAGCCACAACAGGTTCAAAGTCAACAGCAAAAAATTTAATCTTGTGAGACGCACCAAACTTATTCCATAAATAATAGCTAACTTGCTTCACCCCTACTTCATGAGCAGAGCCACCTAAATTAAAGAAACAATAATGAGTTCTAGCCCCTTTTTTAATCATTTGATAACTAGCAACCCCTGAATCAAAACCACCAGACATTAAAGACAAAACGTCTTCTTGGGTTGCGATAGGAAAACCACCTAGCGCTTTATGACGTTGGGTAACAATAAATAAATCTTTGTTTTTTATTTCTAAACGAATAGTGACATCAGGTTTAGTCAGTTTAACTTTTGAACTTTCTACTGACTGATTTAAACCACCACCAACATATTGCTCTACTTTCAGTGAATTAAAGTCATGTGTACCCGTACGCTTTACACGAACACAGAAAGTTTTATTTTCAATCGTTTTAGCATGAATGGCTAAAGTTTTTTCATAAATATCATGAACATCAATAAATTCTGACTGCTGAACTTCTAAAAACATCGGTACACCTGGAATACACTTAAGTGCTTCCACTAAACGTTCACGGTTTTCAGAACTATTATCTTTAGTATTTACTTCGATGTTATCCCAGTTCATCCGCGTGGTAACTTTTTCATCAATGCGGCGTAAAACATTTTTAATATTCGATTCTAAGATCTTGGTAAAACGCTTACGAACAGGGCGAGATTTAATGGTGATTTCAGCTTGCAGCTTTACGATAAATTTCATCGATGTTGGCCTAATAAATATAACAATAAGAATAATGGCGCGCATTATATACCCAAACCACCTCAAAATGCGAGTTAAGGCAATATTGAGTGCCAACAAAAAAAGCTGTCCTCATTACGATGACAGCTTTTCAACATAACTAAGGTTATACCTTAATTTTTATTGTAGTACTTGAATAGGTTCGCTCTCTTTTGGCTTACCTTGATTAATGGCAATTTCAACACGGCGATTTCGTCGACGATTCAATGGGTTAGTATTTGGTACTAATGGACGTGTGTCTGCGTGCCCTGCAACAACTAAACGTGTTTGATTAAACCCTGGTACTTTAATTATTTCATGTGCAATAGCAACCGCTCTTTTACTAGATAAATCCCAGTTTGAGTCAAATAACTCTGAATCTATTCCACGGTTATCAGTATTCCCTGAAATCATAATTTCACCTGGAATTGTATTCAACAACTCACCTATTTGTCTAATAATAGGTTTGAATTTAGGCTGTAAAAAAGCAGAGCCTGATGGAAATGAGCCGTTCTCTCGAATACGGATAATAACTTGTTGGCCTAGTGACTCTAATTCAATAGCACCATCTTCAATTTGCTCTTCAAGTTTATCCGCTATTTTTTTGACCAATTCATTAACTTGATCTTGTGCTGCCTGCTCTATTTGCTCTTGTGCTTTTTGTAACGCTTGTTCAGATAAGGCATCATCAGTACTCTGTGATTTTCCGCCTCGTTCGCTACCACGTTGCTCTTGACGTCCACCAGCCGAGTTTTCTTCTCCCGCTTCAAACTCCAACATTTGCTGAGTTATTTCCATGGTTTGCTGCTGAATAACTTCTATTGGTGTTGGCTCCGGTTTACCAGGTCTAAACTCCTGAGCAATAATACTTGTCCCTTTCGGAATATCTTTTGCTTCAATTTTATTTTGTACCCCAAAAGCAAATTTCATTGATCCGGCAATTTGTTTAAACTTTAGTACATCCATTTCAGAAAAAGATAACAATAGAACAAAGAAACACATTAACAACGACATAAGATCGGCGAATGTTCCCATCCATGCAGGTAGCCCAGGTGGCGGACATTTACACTTTTGCTCAGTCATAAGTCCTCCCTATTAATAAATCGATTGTTATTCATCATCAGTAGTATTCGTTTGACGCTTACCTTCAGCCAGATAGTTTTTCAATAAACCTTCAATGACTCGCGGGTTTTGCCCATCTTGGATTCCAAGCACGGCATCAAGAATTAACTCTTGATTCATTTTTTCTTCCTCCATGCGCAGTTTTAATTTAGTCGCTAACGGAATAGCAATAACATTTGCTAAGAAGGCACCATAAAGTGTCGTTAACAAAGCAACCGCCATAGCTGGGCCAATAGATTTAGGATCATCCATATTAGCCAACATAGCAACGAGTCCAATAAGTGTACCAATCATCCCCATAGCAGGTGCAACATCAGCTAAAGCCGTTAACATACCAGCACCTTTTTCATGGCGCTCTGTCGTTAGGTTAATATCTTTTTGTAAGGTCGCCCGCACTACATCGGCATCATGACCATCAACAAGCATGTCAACACCTTTTTGCATAAAATTATTGGTTATCTCTGCTTCTTCTAAGGCGAGGAATCCACCTTTACGTGCAGCATCAGCCATATCAACGGCTTTTTCTATTAATTCTTCAGGCTTTTCTAATTTAAATATAAACGCTTTAGCTATAATTTTTCCTATACCAAAAAACTGAGCTATACTGTAATTAGATAGCACGATAAATAGTGAACCACCAAAAACAATTAGTACTGATTGGGTATCAGCGAACATCGTAATATCGCCAGACAAAACCATCGCCATAACGAGAAAAGCAATGGCACCAAGGATACCGATTAAGGTTGCTAAATCCACAGAAAAACTCCTAAAGCTATAAAAACTAATTTGATCTAATAAAATAATAGTACATTATGATAAAGCTATTCGCCATTACTTATCCCTTTATATATTAAGTTATCGCCCTAATAGTCAATAACTTAATCGTTAAATAATCACAATATACGCTGAAATATATGAGCACTACATTGACCATTGTGCTTAGCTAAGGTAAGTTTGCGCCTAGAGTTGAAAGCATCTAAGGCATAAAGAGAATATAAAATATGGCCAAAAAAAAATTAGAAAACCTAAGTTTTGAAGAATCTCTTAGCGAATTGGACACGATAGTACAAAATTTAGAGCAAGGGAATTTAGACTTAGAAGAATCAATGGCACTTTTTGAGCGTGGTTTAACATTAAGTAAACTAAGCCAAAATAAGCTACAAACAGCAGAGCAAAAAGTAAAAATTTTACTCGAGCAAAACGGAGAACAACAACTCCAAGATTTTGCGTTAACTGACAATGAGCAATTATCCGGTGATCTTTCGTGAGTAGTTTAGCCAATCATGATGTTTTTCAACAACGTATCGACCAATTTTTAGAGCAGAAACTTGCAAGTTTAACTGTTAACGATAAGAAACTTCATCAAGCAATGCGATATGGGCTATTGATAGGTGGCAAGCGCATACGTCCTTATTTAGCTTATATTACAGGACAAGCATTAGACCTAGATTTAAAAGACGTTGATGGAATAGCTGGCGCAATAGAATGTATACATGCTTATTCTTTAGTACATGATGACTTACCCGCGATGGATGATGATGACTTAAGGCGTGGTCAACCAACCTGTCACAAGGCTTTTGATGAAGCAACAGGAATTCTTGCTGGTGATAGCTTACAAACTCTTGCCTTTGATATTATTGCCAACCACGATTTTTCAGAAGCAGTTAAACCTAAGCAAGTTAAGCTAATTCAGCAACTAATAACGGCCGCTGGTTATCAAGGTATGTGCGGAGGCCAAGCACTTGATTTAGCCGCAACTGATAAAATGATAACCTTAGAACAACTGGAAACTTTACATTCATTGAAAACGGGTGCCTTACTGGAAGCTTCTGTTGCAATGGTAGCCGAATGTAGCCCCAAAATATCACAATCAGAAAAAGAATCTCTAAAAGCGTATGCAAAATTTATTGGTCTCGCATATCAAGTCAGAGATGATATTATTGATATAATATCAACCCAAGAACAGCTTGGGAAACCTTGCGGTTCGGACATTGCGTTAAATAAAAGCACTTACCCAGCCCTACTTGGCTTAGAAGGTGCTCAAGAAAAAGCTGAAAACTTATTTCAACAAGCACTTCAAGCTTTAGCCAGTTTGCCTTACAATACACAATCCTTAGCTGATTTTGCCACCTTTATCATTAAACGTAGCCATTAAGTAGCTAAAAATAAAAACAACTATAGAACAACTATGACCACAAACCTTGCTGACTATCCATTACTTACCCAAATCAACTCACCAAAAGATTTGCGAAATTATTCTCAAGATAAATTACCGCGAATAAGTAATGAGCTGCGTAAATTCCTATTAAATTCAGTAAGTAAAAGCAGTGGCCACTTCGCTTCAGGATTAGGTACTATTGAACTGACTGTTGCATTGCATTATGTCTACAATACGCCTTTTGATCACCTTATTTGGGATGTTGGACACCAAGCATACCCACATAAAATTCTTACTGGTCGTCGCGATCAACTGCATACTATTAGACAAAAAGACGGATTACACCCTTTTCCTTGGCGTGAAGAAAGTGAATACGATACTTTAAGTGTTGGTCATTCAAGCACTTCAATTTCTGCTGCCTTAGGTTTATCAGTTGCCGCAGAAAAAGAAGGATTAAATAGAAAAACTGTTGCCGTTATTGGTGATGGTGCAATGACTGCAGGAATGGCCTTTGAGGCATTAAATCACGCTGGTGATATTAAAAAAGACATGTTGATCATTTTAAATGATAACGAAATGTCTATTTCAGAAAATGTTGGTGCATTAAATAATCACTTCGCCAAAATGCTATCAGGTAGTTTGTATACAGGTATTAGAGAAGGTGGTAAGCGTTTATTAAATAACATTCCTCCAATTAAAGAATTGGCTAGCAGAGCAGAAGAACACCTGAAAGGTATGGTTGTTCCTAGCACTTTCTTTGAAGAACTTGGCTTTAATTATATTGGTCCAATTGATGGTCATGATGTTAATGGTTTAGTCGATACAATTAAAAATATGCGTAGCCTTAAAGGACCACAACTGCTACATATTGCGACTAAAAAAGGTAAAGGTTTTCAAGCTGCAGAGCAAGATCCAATAAAATATCATGCTGTTCCAAAATTTAATCCTAGTGATGCACATTTACCTAAATCTAAACCTTCATTGCCAACTTACTCTCAAATATTTGGTGATTGGCTCTGTAAAACAGCGGCTGTAGATAAAAAGTTAGTCGCAATTACCCCCGCGATGCGTGAAGGGTCGGGTATGGTTGAATTTAGTCAACGCTTTCCTGATCAATATTACGATGTCGCCATTGCTGAACAGCATGCTGTCACGTTCGCAGCTGGATTAGCAATTGGTGATCAGCACCCTGTTGTTGCAATTTATTCAAGCTTTTTACAACGTGGTTACGATCAACTTATTCACGATGTTGCCATTCAAAACTTACCAGTAATGTTTGCTGTTGATCGCGCGGGTATTGTGGGTGCAGATGGTGCTACACATCAAGGTTCATTTGATTTAAGCTTTTTACGTTGTATTCCAAACCTTGTAATTATGGCACCAGCTAATGAACGTGAATGCCAATTAATGTTAAATACAGGGCATAAATCAAACACTCCCACCGTTGTTCGTTATCCACGCGGCAGTGGTACTGGTGAAGAATTACCACATATTGATGAAGTGATAGAGATAGGTAAAGCCAAACAAATAATATCGCCAAACGAAAGCAATAATAATATCGCGATTTTAAGCTTTGGTACCATGCTAATTGAAGCAAATAAAGCCGCTATAACACTTGGCGCAACCCTTATAGATATGCGCTTCATTAAGCCACTTGATAATAACATGATTAATCAATTAGCTAAAACCCATAGTACCCTAGTAACTATTGAAGATAATGCAATAGCGGGTGGTGCAGGCTCAGCAGTAAATGAATATATTTTATCGCAAGGTATCGCAATAAAAGTATTAAATATAGGTATTCCTGATCAATTTATTAAGCATGGTACGCAAGAAGAAGTTCATCAAGAGTTAGGCTTAGATAGTTTAGGGATCATTCAAAAAATAAAAAGTTTTATGAACTAGCCGCTATAAATTAACAATACTGATATTTTTATATGACTTGATTAAGTTAGCGTTCAGTAAAAAATCTATTAAATAAACCGATTAAACAAAAAAAGGATAGTAAGCGTACTATCCTTAATAAGTTTATAATCTCAAATCACTAAAGATTTGTAACATCTATTCTATTTTTCAAGTTGTCTTCAAGCGCTGATTTACGTTCACGTTCTTGACGTTTTTCACACGGATTTTCACAGTTACAGTCTTTTTCAATACCGACACTTGCTAAACCACCACAACTACCTGCTAACGTTTTATTTTGAAAAATATAACCTACAGCCATTGCTGCGCCTACAACCAGAAAAAAGCCAAAGGTAATAATAAAAATCATCATAATGTTATGCTCTCAATTAAATAATTAATGATCAGGGCTCAGGACAAAAGCCATTGGAAAATAAGTTTAATGCGTATCTATGTTATTAATTAAGACCGACACACGGTAAGTATTATTTCAAGTATTGCTTAAATTTTACCGTAAATTCTTCATGAAAGCCATTTTCAGCTTTAGAAATGAACAATGCTGCGATATCATTTTCAGTCGCAAACTTCATTCCTTCTTCAGCGCCCATCACCATCATGGTAGTAGATAAACCGTCCGCGGTCATGGATAATGGAGCAATAACTGTGACTGACACAAGGTTGTGATTAATCGGCTTCCCAGTATCAGGATCAATAATATGAGAAAAGCGTTGTCCATCTTCTTCGAAGTAAATACGATAGTCTCCTGCTGTAGCAACAGCATTATCTTTAGGGATAATTACTTGCTGAGCCGCTCTATGATCACCTAAAGGATCAAAAATAGGTCTTTCTATCGCAATTGCCCACAGCTCACCAGTATGCTTAAAACCTTTTACACGAAGTTCTCCGCCTATTTCGACTAAATAGTTATGGATACCATTAGCTTCAATTAACTCTGCGACTACATCGACCCCATAGCCCTTAGCCGTAGTAGACAAATCAACATACAAGTTAGGAATATCTTTTGATAATTTATTGCCATTCAAATGAAGGTTCTTTAACCCAACACGTAACCGTGTATTGGCTAGTAACTCATCACTTGGTACTTTTTCTGGTCTATGCTCAGGTCCAAACCCCCATAAGTTAACCAAAGGACCAACGGTAATATCTAATTTACCACCACTTAACTCACCTAAACGAATAGATTCCGCTAAGACTCGTTTAAAACCAGGTGATACTTCAACAGGTTCCAGTGACTGAAGAGCATTAAAGCGAGATAATTCCGAATTAGGGATATAAGTCGACATTTCCTGATTCACTTGCTCGAGCAATGTATCAATTTTTTTATGTAAGCCTAAACTTTCTACCTCAGCGGCTGTCGCTACAACTTTAATATTGTATGTAGTTCCCATCGTATAACCTTGCAATAAAATTTCTTTTTTAGCAGAGTTATTACTAGGAAAACAAGCTGTTAGGATAAGGGCTAATAAGACAATTAGTATTAGTTTGAATTTATTCATAGGTATTCCAAATTTATTATTTATATCAAGATACTAATTTGGGTAATTTAATATCTTGATATAAATAATAAAGACGACCTAAGTCGCTTTTATTATTTATAGCAAATTAAACCTTACTTTACAGATAGTTCGTTTAGAGCAAAAAGAAGGCGCAGCATTAATATTACTCAATGAAGACCTTCGATACAGCTATTGGACGAAATAACAAAAGATTCAGCTTAATTAGCCACCGAAGTCATCTAGCATGATGTTTTCATCTTCAACACCAAGATCTTTTAACATATGAATAACCGCAGCATTCATCATAGGAGGACCACACATGTAGTACTCACAATCTTCTGGAGCTTCATGGTCCTTCAAATATTCTTCGAAAAGAACATTATGAATAAAGCCGGTTAAGCCATCCCAGTTGTCTTCAGGCTGAGGATCACTTAATGCAACATGCCATTCAAAGTTATCATTATCAGCAGCTAAGCCGTTATAATCATCTTCATAAAACATTTCACGAAGTGAACGAGCACCATACCAGAAACTCATTTTACGTTTAGACTTCAAACGCTTAAGTTGATCAAAGATATGAGAACGCATTGGAGCCATACCTGCACCACCACCAATAAATACCATTTCATTATCAGTGTCTTTCGCAAAGAACTCACCAAACGGACCTGAAATTGTTACTTTATCGCCTGGCTTCAAGCTAAAGATGTACGATGACATTTTACCTGCCGGTAAATGCAAACGTCCAGGAGGTGGCGTAGCAATACGCACATTAAGCATAATAATGCCTTCCTCTTCTGGATAGTTAGCCATTGAGTAAGCACGTAATGTGTCTGTATCTACTTTAGACTCTACATCGAAGAAACCAAAATGGTTCCAATCACCACGATATTGTTCATCAATATCAAAATCACTGTATTTAACGTGATGCGCTGGTGCTTCAATTTGAATATAACCACCGGCTTTAAATGGTACTGATTCGCCATTAGGAATTTGTAGCTTAAGCTCTTTAATGAAAGTTGCTTTGTTATCATTAGAGATAACTTCACATTCCCATTGTTGAACACCAAAGATTTCATCTTCTACTTCAATTTCCATGTCTTGCTTAACAGCAACCTGACAGGCTAAACGACAGCCTGATTTTGCTTCACGCTTATTGATATGACCTTCTTCCGTAGGAAGAATATCACCACCACCTGAATGCACTTCAACACGACATTGACCACAAGTACCGCCGCCGCCACATGCTGAAGGTATAAAAATACCTTGATCAGCTAATGCGCCTAATAATTTACCACCTGCAGCAGTAACAACTGCTTTAGATGGATCACCGTTTATGCTAATCGTTACGTCACCACTTGATACTAACTTAGATTTAGCAAATAAAATTACTAATACTAAGGCAATAACTATCGCTGTGAACATCGATACGCCGAGAATAATTTCCATCGACCTTTCCTTAAAGTTATCTAAGGGTGTAACGCATAGAAACCTGCGTTACACCGACCAAATTTATAACGAAATACCACCGAAAGACAAGAAGCCAAAAGCCATTAGTCCAGCAGTAATAAATGTGATACCTAAACCTTTCAAGCCGTCTGGTACATCAGAGTATTTCATCTTCTCGCGGATACCAGCGAGTAAAACAATCGCTAATGCCCAACCAACACCAGAGCCAATACCATAAACAACTGATTCACCAAGCGTTAAGTTTTTAGATACCATAAATGATACCGCACCAAAAATCGCACAGTTAACGGTTATAAGTGGTAAAAATATACCAAGGGCTTGATACAAAGAAGGAAAATATTTATCTAATACCATTTCCAAGATTTGAACTAAGGCAGCAATTACACCAATAAAGGTAATAAAAGATAAGAAGCTTAAATCAATCGATTCACTTGGATCGGTAATGCCTAATACAGCATCAAGTGCACCTGGTGCTAATACTGCTTGGTAGATAATTTGGTTCATTGGCACAGCCAAACCAAGTACTACAACAACAGCAACACCTAAACCAATTGCCGTATCTACTTTTTTCGATACCGCCAGGAAAGTACACATACCTAAGAAAAACATTAATGCGATGTTTTCAATAAAAATAGACTTAACTAATAATGCAATATAATGTTCCATGGTATTAATCCTTCTCTACTTGTTCTGGTTTCCATTGGCGAATAGCCCAAATGATTAAACCAATAACGAAGAATGAACTAAATGGTAATACTAATAAACCATTCGCCTGATACCAGCCATCATTTTGAATCAATGGTAGAATTTCAATACCAAATAAAGTACCAAAACCAAATAATTCACGGAAAAAAGCAACTAGCATTAATATTAAACCGTAACCTAGACCGTTACCGATACCATCGATAAAGCTCACAACAGGTTTTTCTTTCATGGCAAATGCTTCCGCACGCCCCATTACAATACAGTTAGTAATAATCAAACCAACGAAAACCGATAGTTCTTTAGATAACTGATACGAAAAAGCTTTAAGCACTTGGTCAACTACAATTACTAAAGATGCAATAATAGCCATTTGTACGATAATACGCACACTTGAAGGTATATAGTTACGAATACTAGAAATGAATAAGTTAGAGAATGCCGTTACAAAAATAACAGCTAAACTCATAACCAAAGCATTTGCCATCGAACTGGTTACCGCTAAAGCAGAACAAATACCTAATACTTGTAATGCTATTGGGTTATTGTCAACAATAGGACCCGTTAATACTTTTTTAGCATCTGAAGACATTATTTAACCCCTTCTGCACGATATTTAGTAATGAAAGGAGCATAACCTTCTTTACCAAACCAAAACTGTAATGTATGAGTAACACCGTTACTTGTTAAGGTTGCACCTGATAACGCATCCACACCGTGAATATCATTAGGTTTAGCACCGCCTTTAACTAGCTTAACTTTAACTTCACCAGCGTCGTTATATATTTTTTTACCTGGCCATAAGGCTTTCCATTTAGGGTTAAGTACTTCCGCACCTAGTCCTGGAGTTTCCTTATGATCAGAGTAAATAACACTTTTCACTGTATTTAAGTCTGACTCTAAGCCAACGTAACCGTACATTAAGTCCCATAAACCAGAACCTATGATAGGTAATACAACAGTATCAATAGAACCCGAATCTGATTTGATTAAGTAAACAACCGCTGTATTAGAACGACGATTGATACCTGCTATATCATTTTCCGGTTTAATTGATAAAGCTTTATCACGAGCATTACGACGCTCATCAAATAATAATGGGTCACTATCAATGAACTCACCTGAATCAAGGTCAATCATTCTAGCATCAACATATTTATTATATGTACCAACAATATCGCCGTTTGCTTTTTCGATTAACTTTGCAGCTTCTAAAACTTTAGTTTGCTGATCAAGTAACTTGTTTGCGTCTTGTTTATCTTTTAAGCCAACTGCTGAAATAGATACTAAAGCAGCACAGACTAAACAGATCGCTAGAACGAATAATATCGTTCCTAATGGAGTTTCTTTATTACTAGACATTACGTGCAAGCCTCCGTTTAACATTGCTTTTTACCACAAAGTAATCAAACAATGGTGCGAACAAATTAGCGAATAAAATAGCTAACATCATACCTTCTGGGAATGCAGGGTTTACTACACGAACTAGTACAACCATGACACCAACTAAAGCACCAAACCAATATTTACCTGTATTGGTAAAAGATGCTGAAACAGGATCTGTTGCCATAAACATCATACCAAAAGCAAAACCACCAATAACTAAATGCCAATGCCAAGGCATAGCAAACATTGTATTAGTATCACTGCCAACAGCATTGAATATTAATGAAGTAATTACCATACCACCGAACACACCTAAAACGATGCGCCAAGAAGCAATACCTTTATAAAGTATGTAAGCACCACCAAGCAAGATAGCAAAAGTTGATACTTCACCTACAGAACCAGGGATGAATCCCCAAAAAGCGTTCCACCAATCTGCATTAATTGAATAATCAACAAGGCCTTGATTAGCAGCACTTAACATTGTAGCGCCAGAGAAGCTGTCAGCAGCAACCCATACAGCATCACCTGAAATTTGTGCAGGATAAGCAAAGAATAAAAACGCACGACCCGCTAATGCAGGGTTTAAGAAGTTTTTACCTGTACCACCAAAAATTTCTTTTGCAATAACGATACCGAAGGTAATACCAATAGCTACTTGCCATAAAGGAATACTAGCCGGCAGAATTAGTGCAAAAAGAATAGAAGAAACGAAAAAACCTTCATTCACTTCATGCTTACGTACTGCAGCGAAAAGTACTTCCCAGAAGCCACCTACAATAAAAGTAACGGCGTAAATAGGTAAGAAGAACATGGCACCATAGAAGGTCATATCCAATAAGCCTGAGCTTGCTGTTAATGAACCACCTAAAAAGTTGAATAAATCAACCTGCCAAGATTGTGGTAAAGAATAACCAGCTGCCAAAGCATCAACTGCCTGATAACCTATGTTATACATACCAAAAAACATGGCTGGGAAAACCGCAAGCCATACTGTGATCATAATACGCTTTAAATCAATGCTATCACGAACGTGAGTTTTACCCTTACTTACATAGCCAGGAGTAAATAAACCCGTTGCAACAGCTTCATATAATGCAAACCACTTTTCATGTTTACCGCCTTTTTCAAAATGCGGCTCTATATCTTCAATAAACTTTTTCAAGCCCATGACTAACCTTCCTTCTCGATAGTAGTTAGACAGTCACGAAGAATGACACCGTAATCTGTTTTGCCTGGGCAAACAAATGTACACAGTGCTAAATCTTCTTCGTCTAGCTCTAAGGCACCTAGTTGTTGCGCACTATCAGTATCACCTGAACAAATATCACGTAGCAACAAGGTAGGTAAAATATCTAATGGCATAACACGTTCAAAATTACCAATTGGTACCATTGCACGTGAACTACCGTTAGTGGTGGTTGTCATGTTGAACAACTTCTTCGGGAAGAAGTGAGACATATAAGCACGTGTCACTGAGAATTTATTTGGGCCTGGATACATATATCCCAAAAACTCTTTATCGCGTCCTTCAAGAATCAAAGACACTTGCACATGATAACGACCTAAATAGCTATGTACTGCTGTTGCCGTTGCGCCCATTAATAATGAACCTGAGACTACACGCACTTCACCATCAATAGTTTCACCGGCAGTTAATTCACCTGTATTAGCACCTAAAGTAGTGCGAATTAAACGAGGATTTTTAGCTGCTGGTCCGGCAATCGAAATAACACGGGTGTTATCAAGTTCACCTGTAGTAAATAATTTTGCAATAGCAATCACATCTTGATAACCGACATGCCAAACGAATCTTTCAGCACTTACAGCTTTTAAGAAATGAATATGCGTACCCACTAAACCAGCAGGATGTTTACCTGCAAATTCAGTTACAGTCGCATTAGCATCAACAGGAATATTAGCCCCTGGTGCTTTATTCACAAAAACTTCACCTTCAGTTAAACGAGACAGAATCGTTAAACCTTGTTGGAAAGCTTCTGCTTGCTCAGCAATAATTACTTCAGGGTTAGCAGCTAATGGATTTGTATCCATCGCACTAACAAAGATAGCTTGAGGAGTACTATCAATTGCTGGAATCTTACTGAATGGGCGAGTTCTAATTGCAGTCCAAAGACCAGATTCAACTAAGTTTTCAACCACTTTCTCACGTGATATAGCACCTAATTCATTGGCAGAGTAACTAGCAAATATTTCTTTATCAGAGCCATCAATATCGATAACGACTGACTGTAAAATACGTTTTTCACCACGGTTAATTTCTTTAACAACACCGGAAGCTTGAGCTGTGAATTTAACGCCAAGGTTCTTTTTATCACTAAAAATTACTTGACCTTTTTTAACGCGATCACCCACTTTTACAAACATGGTTGGACGCATACCCACAAACTCTTCACCTAATGTTGCAACGGTTTTGATGGACGGACCATCATGGATTACCTGCTGTGGAGCTCCCTTAACAGGAACATCTAAGCCTTTTTTTATTGTAATCATAAACACTTGCACTACTTTTGATGGGAGTAAAAAATCAACGACATATTTATCCTTAATAATTGGCATAACCCAACAAAAAAAGACATATAAGTAATTGATTTCAGTGTATTTCAGTAAAGAACTTATTCCTTCATATGAAAAAATAAGACCCACTGGCTCTAAGTTAAACTTTTCTGACACAAATATTACCACAAAAAAGTCTTTTCATTCTACGCCCATTAACAAATTTTCACTACAATTTAGACTATAGTGGTATCTTTTGGACTAAAAAAAGAACAAAAGCTTCTACTTGAGCATTTATTGAATAAAAAAGGCTGGTTTTATGATACAGATCAATTAGTTTTTTAGGATATTCTCTAATAATGAAGATTACAATAAAATACGTTAAGTCGTTAATTTAATACTATTGGCACATAAAAATAGTCAGTTAACTAAATTTTAAAAAATACAATTACGCCCACTATTTTTTGCTTGGTAGAGCTTTTCATCTGCTTCTTTTAACTTACTTTCAATTTCGCTATATGTATGAGCAATCGTTACCCCAAGGCTCATTGTTATTTTCAACTCTTGGTTTTCATCTTTTAGCTTCATTTCACTGATCGCACAACGGATTTTTTCAGCTATTTTCATGCCGGTATCATAGTCCGTATTTGAAAAAATAATTAAAAACTCCTCTCCCCCAACTCGAGAAACAATATCTTCATCACGAATCGACTTTTCCATTGTACGCGCTAATTTTTGTAAAATACGATCACCGGTGTGATGACCATAATGATCGTTAAAGCTTTTAAAGTTATCAACATCAGCCATAATTAGTACCATAGGAAACCTGTTTGGCACTTTCGCTTTGCTAGCAGGGAAAAAAACGGCATCAATAAAACGGCGATTAGGTAAATTAGTAAGTATGTCAGTATTCGCTTGCTGCTCTTTAGATATATTAATATTTGTCATCGCTGAATGACTGTGCTCGCGAAAATATTCGTTAATAAAACTAAGAATGTTGACGACAAAAAAAGAAGAAAGGAAACGAATAACTTCTGAGTCAGAATAATGCGCGATTAATATTTCCTGATTATTAAGCATAAGTAACAAGGATACAAATACAAATCCGTTAGTAATAGACCCATAAAGATAACCAAGCATAGCAAAAAGTACTAGCGGAAATGGGAAGGTCCAATAAAGCGCAGTGTTATCAATTCCTCCTTGATAAACTAATACTATACAAAAAATAACAATACTTAAACTAATGACATTACAACTTAAATCTAAGCATTTATATAAGTAAAATAACGCTAAATTAGCAAGAAAAATAAGAAGGGTAACAAAGACAGTTAAGAAAATGACTTTATCGTTATTGATATAATTAATATAGCTAAAGAATGATAGTGCTATACAGCCAAAACAACTAAAACCTAAAAAAGAATACAGACGTCTATTGTAATCGACATAATTACTATCATTACGTTCAAAAAAATGTGAAAACAAAGAAGTAGACATATCATTAGCTAAAAAGTTTTAAGTTATCCTCATTATAGTTGAGTATATTAAGTCCTTCAAAAAGAAAAAACCGATGACATGCATCGGTTTTAAATATTCACTATTTCAAAAGATATTAACTTAGATTATTAATGCCGACTTCCGGACTGATATCTGCGTCATAATCAACCCCATCCACATCAAAACCGAATAATTTTAAAAATTCGTGATGATAGCCAACATAATCTGTTAAATCATCAATAGTCTCTGTTTCTACAGTATTCCAAATGTCAGTTATACGTTGTTGAACGCTATCTTCTAGCTCTTTGTAGTTTTGACGAAAACGTCCCTCTTCATCAAGACGAGGACTATTACTATAAATATTCTCTTTAAACAAATTAGCTATTTGTTCAATACAACCTTCATAGGTACCATCAGCTTTCATTACTTTAAACATAGCTGAAATATATAAAGGCATAATTGGGATGGCTGAGCTTGCTTGCGTTACTACTGCATTAAGTGATGTAACACGCGCTTGACCATCAAGACTCGCCGTTGCAGCATTAATAGCTGTAGCCGCGCGATCTAAATCTTCTTTTGCTTTACCAATAGTCGCTTTACCGTATATTGGCCATGTTAACTCTTTACCAATATAAGTATAGGCAACAGTTTTAACACCTTGTGCTAACACATCAGCTTCTTTTAATGCCTTTAACCAAAGCTCCCAATCAGCGCCACCCATAACATCGATAGTACCTTGAATTTCTTCTTCATTTGCTGCTTCTACTGAAACTGAATCAATAATGCGTTTAGAAGTATTTAAGTTTCGGGTGGTAACACTTTCACCAATTGGTTTTAAAGTAGAAGAGTATACTTCACCCGTATCAGGATCAGTTCTACGTGGAGATGCTAATGAGTATATAACTAAATCGATTTTACCTAAATCAGCTTTAATTGTTTCAATTGCTTGCGCTTTAATTTCGTGAGAAAAAGCATCACCATTAATATTTTTAGAATAAATTCCTGCGTCGTCTGCTGCTTTTTGAAAAGCGGCAGTATTATACCAACCTGCTGAGCCTGTTTTCTTTTCTGTTGGTGGCTTTTCAAAGAATATACCTAATGTACTAGCATTATGACCAAATGTTGCAGTGATACGAGAAGCCAAACCATAGCCAGTAGATGCACCAATAACTAAAACGTTTTTAGGACCGTTATCACTAAATGATTGATTTTTAACATAAGAAATTTGTTCGTTAACATGTGCTTCACAGCCTACTGGGTGAGCATTAGTACAAATAAAACCACGAATTTTTGGTTTGATAACCATAAGAAAACCTTTTAAATTACTTTTATAAAGAATAAATTTATTCTCATATTACACCACGATAGTATGAGAATTTTCCGCTATTGTACCTTGCTAATAACTCAAAGAGGTACGAGCAGTTAAAAAAAGAAGTAATAAGTGGTTAAATTACTTACCTCCACCTAAACAGTTCGGTGACAACGGCGTATTGTCAGCATAATAATCATGCCACTCTTTTTCTGTATATGTATGTAGTGCAAGTGCGTGTATTTTTCCTGCTAGCTCTTCAGCTAATAAAGAGTTAATTGCGCGATGACGCTTAATTAAGCGTTCTCCCTCAAACTTATTAGAAACGATTGTCACTTTAAAGTGTGACTCACTTCCTGGCGGTACATTGTGATTATTGCTTTCGTTAATTACATCTAAGTGTAACGGGGAAAAAGCAGAGAGAATTTTTTCTTCAATGACGGTAGCTATAAACATTATTATTCTCGAGAAAATGAAAGGTGTACTAATAATTTTAGTCGATTAAATTCTATATGCCATAAACAAGGAGACAAAAGTAAAAATTTAACAGTAAATTTAGTTTGGTATTATTAATCTATTTAATTTTTTAAATCTTTTTTATTTTAGTTACTTTTATGGGGATGAAGCAACATTTAAACAAGTATATTTTGAAGTCGCTTGCGGATATGTCACAATAACTCATATTAATTTCTCTCCAACATTACTTTTAAAATGCTTAGCCCTTTTTTTCTTCATGATAAACAATTAACACTGGTTCGTTTTCCATTAGCCCAAGTAAATCGCAGTTTACAAGCATGGGATGCTGCTGATGAATATTTACTCAATTATATTAATACTGAACAACTGTTCTCTGAAAAATCTCGCATAGTCATTTTTAATGATGCTTTTGGTGCATTAACGACACACTTTTGCCTTCCCAAAACGACGAGTATCACTCAACCAAATAACCCAGATGTCTATTGTGTTAATGACTCCTATATTAGCAGCCAAGGAATTGCTTGTAATATTGAGCAAAATTCATTGAGTAATAACAATATCACGCAACTGAATTGTTTAGACACTCTTCCTCAAGATATTGAGGTTATTCTATTTAAAATACCTAAAAGTAAATCGTTGTTAATAGAACAATTAATCATGATTAAGGATTGTGTTGATCAAAATGTAACAGGACAAAAACCTATCTTTATTGCAGCTGATCGTGCAAAAGATATTCATAGTTCGACACTGAAATTATTTGAAAAATATTTAGGTACAACAACAACCTCGCTTGCGGTAAAAAAAGCCCGTTTAGTGTTTTGTCAATTTGATCAAAAACAAAAGCATAAATCACCTTTTCCAACGATATGGCCACTCCCGAATAAAGCGCTAAATTGTGATTTTACTATTAGTAATCATGCCAATGTGTATTCACGAGAAAAACTCGATATAGGGGCTCGATATTTTATTGAGAACTTACCCTGTGTAGCAGAAAATAGTGAAGTAATAGACTTAGGTTGCGGTAATGGCGTTATCGGTTTAAGCATATTAGCTCAACAACCTAGCGCAAAAATACAGTTTTTTGATGAATCTCATATGGCAATAACATCTGCCAGAGAAAATATTAGTAATAACTTACCTAATTTAATCACGCATTGTCAGTTTCAGCTCAATGACTGTTTAAGCAATGTTGAAAGTAATAGTGTTGACTTAATTTTATGTAATCCACCTTTTCATCAGCAAGCCGCGACGACAGACCATATTGCATGGCAAATGTTCAAAGATAGCCATAGAGTATTGAAAAAAGGAGGAGAGTTACGCATTATTGGTAATAGGCAATTGGCATATCATATAAAACTAAAACGGATTTTTGGTAATGAAAAGCTAATTGCCAGTAATGATAAATTTGTTACACAATCGGCAATAAAGCGATAGTCCGATATGATACTCTAGTCTATATACTGATGTTGAAAATAATGACTCATTGCAAAAAATTGATTAACAAGAAAAGCGACGACCTCTCATGAAATTTAATACTGTTATCCATCAAGTTACGGCATGTCTACTTTTATTAGGGTTATATGGATGTGCCAATGTTCCTAGCCACATAATTATTGCCCCTGAAATAATGAACGTATCGAATACTGTGCAAAGCAATAAAAAAGCTCAGCTTGATGTTGTCGACATGCGCACGTCAAATCATATCGTGCAAATTATGCGAGAGGGTAAAGCAGCTATACTCGTTTCAGCTCAAGAAAGGCTTGAAAATACGATTCAAGATACTTTAACCGAACATTGGAAAAAGCAACATTTAACACTGAACAATAATGCTATTAACAACATTAATATCAGTATTGATAAAGCGATTATCAATGTTGAACAAGCAACCTTCGAATATAAAGTACAAACAGAAATCATATTAAAAGTGATCGTGAATAATGGCTCGGAAACACTCACGAGTACCTTTAAAAACCGTGGTAATAGTGATGGGCCATTCAAGGCTGATATTGCCGTATTAGAACGTAATTTTAATGAACGTTTAGCCAAATTATTACAGCAGATTATAGCAAATCAAAAAATCAATGATTTTTTAATATAACTCCCTTAGAGGAATTCATACAATGCGAATGTTTTATAACTTAATGACTACTCATACATTTACCCGTGCACTGCTACTTAGTTTGACTTTATTTAGTGCAGTAACCTTCTCTAAAAACCTTGCCATTGATCCAACCAATATTTACCCAAAAGTGAAATTAGAAACTACAATGGGAATAATTGTTATTGAACTAGATCGTGTTAAAGCACCAATAACTGTTGATAATTTTTTAACTTATGTTGTTACCGGTGAATACAACAATACTATTTTTCATCGTATTGTCGAAGACTTTATAGTACAAGGTGGTGGCTATGATGTTGACTTTGTTCCTAAAAAAACGAACGGCGACATTATTAACGAATCAGGTAATGGTTTAAAAAATGAAGTAGGCACGATCGCTATGGCAAAAGAAAATAGACCGCATACAGCCAACAGACAATTCTTCTTTAATATTAATGACAACTCTAACTTAGATCCCGGTAGACGTTGGGGATATGCTGTTTTTGGTATGATTATGGAAGGTGAAGAAGTACTGGAAGCGATAGCTAAGGTAAAAACTGAATATAACGAAGCTGTCGGTTGGGAAAATGTACCAGTAAAGCCTGTAATGTTAATTAAGGCAACACTGTTACCCGCGGAGTAATGACCTAAAAGACACTCAAGTAATAGCGTCATAAGGTCGCTTTAACGTATGAATGTTTTCTTGTTAACTAGCTAAAAAATTGCTTCGTTCTATAATGAATTAATATAATGTTACATATTTATTAAAAATAATAGCTAGTTTTTTTTGACAAAAAAACCTTTAACATTAATAAATGTATATACTTAATTCTTTTAATCCTTCGTTGTCGAGCATGACAACTTATAAGTTTCATCCATTAAATTTTTCGGGAAGCAAGGATGTCTTCATGGGGTCCTTCATGATAATTGAGCAATTTATCAATGCTAAAGTAATACAAATGGTGGCGTATGTTAACGCCGTTATCAACAGGACTATTCACTATACTGAATTAGATAATTTTATTATAGATACTATGAGTGAATGGACTTTGTTAAATGTAGTAGATGAAACACCGAGTAGCGCGCAAGAACGTGTTTTTTGGCATTTAGTTCATGAAATAAGTGTCAATGGTGCGCAAGCTTTAAAAGATGATTTATTCTTTAAAAGTGAAATTAACACCTGCCTTGATTTTTTTAATGGTGTTGGTAGTTATCCTATTGATTGTATCGGCTGGCGGCCTATTGCTTAATCAACATTGAGCTTAATCATATTAATGTTCTTCTGCTCAGCTCAACTGTCTGATAAGCTTGTATAATCAATTTTACACAGTAGTAATTAATGTCGAATACATCGTTTAAACAAGCTATTTTAAACAAGCGTATGCTAATTTGTATTTTTACAGGTTTTAGCTCTGGCTTACCTTTATTTGTACTTTATCAATTAGTACCTGGTTGGCTTCGTGATCAAGGCGTTAGTTTAGCAGAAATAGGCTTATTTTCTTTAATAGGCATTCCCTATGTATGGAAATTTATTTGGTCTCCCTTGATAGATCGTTATTCGTTAGGCGGCCTTGGTAGAAGACGAAGTTGGATGCTAGCAACACAGCTATTATTACTTGGTTCAATCGCTGCTTTTGGTTGGCTAAACCCCGTAGCCAATATTTGGTCTGTCGCCTACTTGGCTGCCGCAGTAGCTTTTTTTAGTGCTAGTCAAGATATTGTCTTAGATGCATATAGACGAGAATTACTCCCTGATAATGAATTAGGTCTTGGAAACTCGATCCATGTTCAAGCATATCGTTTATCTGGCCTTGTACCTGGCTCATTAGCCTTTATCCTTGCCGATCATATTAGTTGGCAATCTGTTTTTATGATTGTTGCTGCATTTATGGTTGTCGGTGTTTTATTAACCTTATTTATTAAAGAATTAGATACTGAGCAAAGCGCCCCTAAATCCTTAAAAGATGCAGTTATTCTACCTTTTAAAGACTTTATACAAAGTAATGGCTTTAAACCAGCCTGCTATACACTCGCCTTTTTAGTGTTATATAAATTAGGGGACAATATGGCCACAGCCCTACAAACGCCATTTTTTATTGATATGGGATTTAGTAAAACAGAAATTGGTGTTATCGCTAAAACATCCTCACTCATTGCTATGACAGTCGGTATAGTTGTGGGTGGTCTTGTCATGATAAAGGTCAGTATAAATCGTGCCTTGTGGTTGTTTGGTTTTGTCCAAATAGCAAGTATTCTTGGGTTTGCTGCCCTTGCTGAAATTGGTCATAATAATTATGCTTTAGCCATAGCAATGGGGTTTGAATATTTAGGTGTAGGTTTAGGCACTGCGGCTTTTACCGCTTTTATAGCACGTACAACCAACCCTGCTTTTGCGGCTACACAAATAGCTCTTTTTACGGCATTAGCTGTACTGCCTCGAACATTTGCTAATGCCACAACAGGTTTTATTGTTGAACAAATAGGTTGGACTCAATTTTATTTTCTATGTACCGCATTAGCTGTGCCCGGTATGTTAATGCTTTTGAAAGTAGCTCCCTGGCATGAAGTGGTTAAACCAATAAAAACAAAGAAATCTGGGCTTACAACTAATTCATCAGGACATTAACATGATTAAATTTTTCTTTATATTACCTATTCTCATGAGTGCTATTTGGTGGTGGTACCTCGATAACCATGGCTATAGCTTAAAAGAAGGTATTAAAGGTTTTACATATATTTTAATATTTAATGCGGTAATTATACTTTTTTTCACAACAATGATTTATATAACACGTTAGCTACTTTGCTATATAAATTATAAGTATGCTGTAAAATAAATATAATGCCCATAAATATAATATTTAAGGGCATTATACATAAGAATTAATCATCTATTTTAGCTAGTTTCTCTCATCCGTTTAACAAAAGCCCCCGCAAAGCTATCCGCTGAATTTTTATCCATATTAAAGTAAAGTGAAGGTTCTATTAACTCAGCTTCCATTAAAGCAAACCCTACCTTAGAATTATTATCTCGAACAAAATCTATACGTGCATATAAAGGGATCTCTCCTGTTAACTTGGTAATCGCAGTTAAAGTATATTGCGCTTGTGCTAATAGCGATTTCTCAGGAGCTATTGATTGTAACTGCCCACCATGCTCTTCTTGCACTCTAAAATCATCGGATTTTGGCGTTTTTAAAATAGCGTGGCTATACTCGCCATCAAAATAAAATAATGAAAACTCGCCCTCCTCAATGACACTATTCATAAATGGTTGAACCATAAACTCAGCTTGTGAAAAAATAACTTCCAGTTGACTTAAAACCGTTTCAAAGCTTTCTTTTTTTAGCCAAAAAGTATTATCTGCATTAGCACTTACTCTTGGTTTTATCACAATTTGTTGACAATTAAAGTAGTCAAAAAAACTAAGGATGTCTTTAGCTGAAAAGTTACTCCTCCACAAAGTTGGCACAATATTGACTCGTTGTTCGGCGAGTGATTTTAAATATATTTTGTCAATATTCCAACGAACAGTAGCTAACGAATTCTGTAAGACGGTACTTGAAAGCTCAATCTCTTCTAATACCGAAAGAAAAGAACTAGCATCATCTTGATAATCCCATGGACTTCGAATAATAACAGCGTCAAATTGTTGCCAGTCTACATTTTCACTACGCCATGACACTAGTTGAGTTTGCCAGCCTCGCTGTGCTAAAGGTTTATCAAGTAAACTGTCATAACACTCAAAGTCAGACAGGTTTTCCATTGTTAAAATTGCGCAATTTTTCATAAAAACCTTAAAAATATGCAATATAAAAATAAACTTTAACAAATTTACTTAATAATATTAATATTATTAAGTAATTATCATTAATATGCTTTAGAATTTACCCTCTTTTAAATTTACATTACTATTCTTGTTATGCTTATTGTTGATCAAAATGTTTTAGATGATATTAGCAAAGGCTTTGCGGTTCCTGCACAGCCTCAATTACTTCTTAACCTTTTAAAATTAATGGCCGACCCATACCCTAACATCAATGCTATTGCCGATTGTATTAGCCAAGATATTGCGGTTAGTGCTGCCATTTTAAAAGCAGTTAACTCGCCATTATATGGATTAGATAGAACCATTACTGATATCAAAATGTCAGTAAAATATATCGGTATTTATGGCGTAGTAATGCTGATCACGAACAGCCTCATCAAAAAAAGTTTTGATCCTAAAAATTGTAGTATTAATCTAGAAGATTTTTGGCGTACCACAACAGACATTTCTAATGCTACTGTAGCTATAGGGAAAAGATTCAAACAAAATATTGCGATGGATAAACTCTCTAGTTTAGGATTGTTCCATGATTGCGGTATTCCAGTGATGGCCATGAAACACACTAACTATCAAGCGGTTGTAGAGCAATTAACATTGACTTCTGACTTATCATTAATCACGTTAGAAGAGCAACATTTTCAGGTGAATCACGCTATTTTAGGCTATTATGTGGCTAGCTCATGGCGTTTACCAAAAGATGTATGCCAAATAATATTGCAACACCACGAAAGAGATTATTTAGATAAAATAAATGGCTCACCAGAGCAAGATTTATTTGCGATATTAAAGCTAGCTGAACATGTAGTATCATTAAAGAATCTAGATGAAGCATCTTCTGACTGGCCTTATTTAGAAAAGCCGATACTTTCTATTTTAGGAATAAAGAAAGAAGAATTACCAGAAACTATTCTTCAAATTAATGGCGCTATATAAGCTAAAATATTGTCTTATTACCTTTAAATGCGTTAAAAATCATCGTTATAGATTTTTGTTAAATTTTGCCCATGAAACTAATAATTTTTTAAAATCATCAATGCCGCAAGCAGCTCCTTCACTTTCATCAAAGTGAATGTGTTCCGTTGTTAACATTTCGGGTAATGACTCTATGCCATCTAGGCTTGCATTAGTATGTATTTCAACATCATCTTGATTGATTGATATTGTATATTCATGCCCAGTAATAACAACCTCATTTTGAGAACCCTTTTCAATATCATCAATCACTGTTAACAGGTGCTTTAATTTGGTGTGATCACTTCCTAATTCGACTTCAATCCATGGGCCTATTACCTCATGCTCTAAGGAAAATCGCGCTTTTGCATCACCCGTTATTGCATCATGTATAAATTCGTATTCCATAAGTTAACCATCTCATTTTTTCATCAGCCTTGTCACTAATTATAGCAAAATAAAGACAGTAAAGTTAGCTTGCTTCAAGAAGTTTAAAATATCTTAATCACGAACATAATCATCACTTCAAACAGTTAATTCAAGGACGAATATGAGCCCTATTAAAAGAACTCAGATCAGGAAAAATCTCTCTTAAAACCCCATTTCTAGCTAACTCTGCTATATTTTTATCGAAATAATATTTTAAAAATCGACCTTTCTCTGTGTTATGAAAAACTAGAAATAAAGGAGAGCTTTCTATTAACACCATCTTAGGTAAAGCCTGTGTAGATGGCTCCAAGTTATAATCATACTCAATCAAAATATCTATTTTGTCATTTTTTAATAACGTTTCGCATTGTATAAATGATGTCTCAACAATATTATCTGTCGCAATAAACGCAATATGTTTATGTAAAGAACTTCCTGAGTCGACACAAGCAGTCAAGGTAGTATCTTTTTGTTTAATCCGCTCTAACGTATTGTTATTACGAGCAAAGGCATAAAGAGGATATTCATAATCAAGGTGAAATGAAGAAAAAAGAGCGTCAACTGACACATCTGTTTTATATGCACCGATCAATACATCAACTTGCTCTTGCTCGAAAGAATGAACGGCCCTAGCCCATATTGAGGTACTTTTAGTCAGCGTAAAGTCATCCTTAAATACCTTTTCAATAATATCCCAATAGATACCACTGCTATCAGCATTACTATAATCATCCCAAGTCCCTGAAATGAAACTTACCTCTTTAGGTGGTGCACTTAAATGATAAACAGAATTAATATTATACTTTTGTTGTAATTTAGCCACAGTTCCATTGGCATCTAATGTTTTAAAAGCGGCAAGAAGTGGTTTTGCTAAGTGTTTATATTTTGGTGATAAGTAGTGATAATCATATTTATGCATAATTGTCTCTACAATAAAGTGTGGGTTATCATACACTTCAGGAGATAATAAAAAATCCATGATTAAAACAGAATCTGCTCGTCTTTTTAAAATCATCTCATTCAGGTATTTAGAGGTATTCAGCCCTAACTTTTCTACATCATCACGTAAGGATTCTGCATAATTTACGGATAAAACAGCTCCTTTAGGATAAACAATAGACTTTATATCTTCATTTAAACAATAACCACAGCGACGCCTATCGCTCACTTTAAGTAGGGAAAAATCAAATAATTCATAGGGGACTCTGACCAGTCTAGGGAATTGACCTTCAATGATAGAACTTCTTGCAATAGCTGCAGCTAATCGACCACTATTAACAAGCTCTAACTCCTGTGAGCTAGTGAAGTTTACCCAATTGATTTCATAATCTATTAATGCATACGCTTGTGTTAAAAGTTCTTTGGCATATGCAGCATGGTTAGAGGTAGCAGGTAATTTTAAATCAATTACAGTATTTTTTTTCGGAATCACGGGCTCCGCCCATAACACCATAGGTAAGAAAACTAAAAAAGTATAAAATATATATTTCATCTTTATTGATAACCTGAAAAATAATTAATCAGAGAATATGAGTATGGATAAAATAATAACTTTGATCAACTTAGTTTAATTAACAATGATAACTCAACTGATAATTAAAACGATGTTAACTTACTAGAGTAGTGCTGATTATGACAGGAGAATAACTCGCTATTATTTTATTTAAAGGGTAAAAAAACGAGCTATTCTGGGCTTTATTGCAATCTATTTAAGTAGATTTAGAGTTAGGTTAATTGGCCGATTAAGAGTTTATAAATTGATAGCCATCATGAATTTTAAATTTTATCACTTTATATTAACTGGCATTAACCCCAAGTAAAGTACGAATCGATTGTGATATTTCTTCTATTCTTTCCGCTTCTACCGGTGCAATAAAAATAGTGTCATCACCTGCAAGTGTTCCTAAAATTCCCGCGGATTCACCCATGCTGTCAAGCATTCTGGAAATTAAAGGTGCGCCGCCAATACCTGTTTTTAATATAATTTGCATACCATTATGTTTAACACTTAGTACTACTGATTCAATAGAGTGCTTCGACTTTGGCACAGCTAATTCATCAGGTAAAATATAAATCATTTCATTTTTAGCATTACGTGTTTTTACTGCACCTAACTTAGATAACAAGCGAGATATCTTAGCTTGAGACATATTTTCAAAGCCCTGCTCAGCTAACGCTTCAGCTAATTGTCCTTGCGAACCATAGCATTGTCCTTTTAATAATCGCTTAAAAGCATACACCAAATTCGATTCATTTTGTTTTCTAAGTGTGGTCATCTTTATGCTGTCTCAAAGTACAAGTAAGTAGAAATATAATTACAATAATATTTCTACTATTCTACACTAAAAATTTTTAATTAGTATGACTTGCTTAATCTTAAAAAAACGCCTGAATACCAGTTTGAGCTCGACCTAAAATGAGTGCATGAACATCATGTGTACCTTCATAAGTATTTACCGCTTCTAAGTTCATCACATGACGAATAATATGAAATTCATCGCTAATACCATTACCACCATGCATATCTCTAGCTGTCCTAGCAATATCTAATGCTTTACCACATGAATTACGCTTAATTAAAGAGATAGCTTCAGGGGCTAATTGCCCTGAATCCATTAGTCGTCCTGCTTGTAAACAAGCTAATACCCCTACACTAATATCTGTTTGCATATCCGCTAATTTTTTCTGAACAAGCTGTGTTGCAGCTAACGGTTTACCAAATTGTTCACGATCGAGGGTGTATTGGCGAGCTCCATGCCAGCAAAACTCTGCAGCACCTAATGCCCCCCATGCAATGCCATATCGAGCCTTATTTAAACAACCAAATGGACCTGACAGCCCTTCAGCCTTAGGAAGCATATTTTCCTTTGGCACAAAAACATCCTCCATCACTATTTCACCGGTGATTGACGCACGTAATGAGAATTTTCCTTCTATTTTTGGGGCGCTTAAACCAATCATTCCCTTTTCAAGAATAAACCCTTTAATCACACCATTTAATTTAGCCCAAACAATAAATATATCCGCAACAGGTGAATTAGTGATCCACATTTTACTTCCGTTAAGTTGATAACCACCATCAACCTCAATCGCTTTAGTTGCCATACTTGCAGGATCCGAACCTGAATTAGGCTCAGTTAAACCAAAACAACCAATCGCTTCACCACTCGCCAGTTTAGGAAGAAATTTCATTTTTTGCTCTTCACTACCATAAGCATGTATTGGATGCATCACTAATGATGATTGCACACTCATTGCACTACGATAACCACTATCTACTCGCTCTATTTCTCGGGCAATTAAGCCGTAAGTTACATAGTTAACCCCGGCACAACCATACTTTTCATCGATAGTTGCCCCGAGTAAACCTAATTCACCAAGCTCTTTCATAATGCCAATATCAAAACGTTCGTGCCGATTCGCTAATAAAATACGTGGCATTAACTTTTCTTGGCAGTACTGATGAGCACTATCACGTATCATACGCTCTTCTTCAGTTAATAATGACTCTAGCAGCAGCGGATCTTGCCAATTAAAACGAATTTTATTTTGTTGTGATTGTTTTAAATTATTGAGTTCTTCTGACATAGGTATAAACACCTTAAATGTATATCGAGTAAGTGAAATTTTATTCGTGTATTCGTTTGTATCAAATTCTAATTCAACGCTGAAGCAAGTCAATATTTGTCTAACAAGGAACGTGACTTTGATGACTAAAATCAATAAACCATGTATTAACCTGTAAATGAGTTTACTCATTAACCGATAAAGCAAACTCTAGATAGAACTAACCAATATCAGGAAAGTATAATTTTATGAATACTGAATAATATGCGTATTGCTCCATAGTTCGCGTTAAAGTAATTTTTTAGGTAATTATTCAGCTTTATTTTCTATATAATACCAGTCAGGAGTAAACTAGGTTGAACTAATAAATAGTACTTTATGTCTAAGTAGCTCACGATCTAGGATAAAAATAAGTTAACCGTATGAAAGTAACCTTTATAAAAATCATCATATTCATACTCCTGTCACTAATACTAAGTGCTTGCAGTACCAGTGCATTTAATGACTTATTCAGTAATTACAATCAGCAAATGCGAGAAGTAAAACAGGCGCAACAACAAGGGAATTTTCAGCAAGCTATTAGCTTGATTCCTTCGCGTAACTCAGGTGATAGTAGCTATAATTTACATTTACTGGAAAAAGCCCGTTTAGCTTTCTTAGCGACAGATATTGAGCAAAGTCAAACTGACTTTGAGCAAGTATACCAACTCATTCAACAAGCTCAGCTTTCTGCAAAAGTTGAACTTAGTAGAGGTGTTGAAAATGTTGCGGCAATAATGAGTAATGACAACGCTACTCGTTATGATATTCCATTCTATGAGCAAAGTATGCTACATACCTATCAAGCACTTAATTACTTAGCCCAAAAAGATTTATCCGGTGCTCTGGTAGAGGTTCGTCGTGCTAACTTAGTACAAGAGCAAGCACTGAAGAGTAACGCTGACAGTATTTTAAAAAATCAAGAGCAAATGTCAGCGCAAGGTTTAAGTATTAACGAACTCGACAGTAAATATCCAACCATGAATAATGCTATTGGTAATGTTAAAAATGGTTTTCAAAATGCTTACACTTTTTATTTATCAGCCTTACTTTATGAAGCTGCAGGCCAACGTAATGATGCATACATTGATTACAAAAAAGCTTTGGAAATCTATCCTAACAATAGCTATATACAGCAAGATGTTTGGCGATTAGCAAATAACTTATCTATGAGTGCTGATATAAGTTTATTAAAAACAACGTTACCTGACACCATCATTAATAAAAACAACAAATTAGATAAAAAAAACAATGGGCAAGTTATTGTAATTACAGAAAATGGCATAGTAGCAGCAAAACAAGAAATAGCACTCAACTTACCTATTTTTACTCGTTACAATCAAACGCGCTTTTACAGTGTCGCTTTACCTAGCTACCAGAATTACTTAACGAGCTATTCACCATTAAGCCTGCAATACCAAGGTAAAAGTTATCAATCACAAGAGATAGTAAGGCTACAATCCTTAGCCGCGAAACAATTGAAAGATGATTTACCCGCAATGGTCACCAGACAAATAGTTAGGTTAGTTGCCAAAGAAGAGCTTAGACAACAGCTATCGCGAAATAATGGTGAGCTTGGAAACCTTTTTGCTAGTATTTATAACCTTGCAACAGAAAAAGCTGACACGCGAAGTTGGAGTACACTACCTGATAGCATTCATATAATGCGCTTAGACTTTCCGGTAGGTGAGCATAATATTTCGCTTAATTTAAATGGGGTCAACCAATCCGTTGAGATATCAGTTAATCCCAATAGAATTACATTAATAAAATTAACCGCTATAGGTACTTTTCATCAATATCAAACCTATAATCTTTAGCGTATAAATTGTAACTTATAATGCTAAAATAGACCTAACTTAGGAGTTTACTTATGAACCATAAATCTCGCACCATTTTAGCCTTAATAGTGGGCACTTTTTTGCTCAGTGCTTGTCAAAACATAGCACCGGTTACTTCAGGTGTTGGCAGTAATCAAATAGCACCAGAGCAAGCGTTTAGTGAACACTTACAAATAGACAACAAACAACTTGCTTCAAAACTATATATTAGCGATATCAAGTCACGCACTAATAATGGTTTATTAGAGGTCAACGCAATTTTAACGAGTACTTATAAAAAATCATTACAATTACAGTATCAATTGCAATGGTTTGATCAAGATGGTTTTGCTATTGAAGTAGGAAAAAGTCCATGGAAAGCGCTTGAATTACACGGTATGCAAGCAGCAACTGCCACAGGCTTAGCGCCATCAAACAAGGCGTCGACCTTTAGCATTTATGTCCGTGAAGTACCCAAAAAGTTTTTTAAGTTTTAATTAACAACACAAGTTATTAAGGAAAAAATAATGAATAAAATAGTATTAGCAACAAGCTTATGTATTGCCATAGCAGCACTAGGTGGCTGTACCAATAAATCAGTCGTTCGATATGGTGATGCCACAGCGGTAGAAACTACCGATATTAACTTTGGCTCAACTGATTTACAGAAAGTTGCCAGCCAAATGACTGACTCTTTATTACTATCACCCGTTGTTGGCACATTAACGGCCAATACTCGCCCAATTATTTTTGTAGAAAGCATCAAAAATAAAACCAGCGAGCATATAGACACCGAATCAATTACTGATTCTATTTCTACCAAACTATTACGCTCAGGTAAATTCCGTTTTGTTGATATGGGACGTGTTGCTGCGGTACGTGAACAACTTGAATTTCAACAAAGTAGTGGTATGGTTGATACCAGTAAGGCTATCGCTTTTGGCCAGCAAGTCGGCGCACAATATATGTTATACGGAAATTTAGCCAGTATTGTTAAATCGAATAAAGATAAGTCTGATGTGTATTATAAATTTACTATGCGCCTGATGGATTTAAAAAGTGGCTTAGTAGAATGGGCTGACGAAACTGAAATTCGTAAAACGAAAGAAAAAGAGTTTGTAAGCTGGTAGCATAATGGATAGGAGGCAAGTAATATCATGAAATTAACAAGTCTTAAAATATTGGTTTTATTTATCATATTTTTATTTAGCAATGATAGCTATGCCAACTACGATAGAAATAAAGCGGTACCTGTTGAGAAAGTTTTATTTGGTACCGTAATATCAGTACGTAACATTACTGATGAAACGCTTATTCAAGATAAGAATAATGGTTGGCATACCTTTGGTGGAGCCCTAATAGGTGGTGCTATTGGTAATCAATTTGGCGGTGGTAGTGGTAGAGATGTCGCAACAATATTAGGTGCTATTATTGGAGGTTCAACCGCAAATAACCGTCATAGCCAACCTAAAAAAGTCGTAATACGCTTGGTTGAATTAATGATCGAGGTCGACAGTGGTAAAAAGTTTATGGTGATACAAGATGTAGATCCACAAATGACATTTCATTCTTCGGATAAAGTGAGAATGATTTATTTAGAGAACAGTACCGTCAGAATAGATAAACAACGCTAATTTTTAGCAATACTAACGTTGAACTGGACGTTAGTATTGCTAATGCTAAACAATAGACTATGAACATTTATCTTTACTGTTATAAATTGGCTTAGCGAGCCTAAATGATCTGAAATGATTATTATAACTTGATAGCCTTAACGGGCAACTTTAGCTGATAAGGTTGTAGACCAAAGACTAATCTACAACATATCAGATAAACATTACTCCACTAAAGTAGTCAAAACTTGCGGGTTGTTGTGTAATGTTCTATGCACAGGGCATCGGTTAGCTATTTCCATCAGTCTTTCTTTTTCTTCATCGCTTAGTGGACCTAATAATTGTACCTTACGGATTAGTGCTTCCACCTTTTCATCATGCCCAGCAGCAGTACCATCCTCTCTTTTTAAAGAATCACGTACATGAGATAAAGAGACCTCTACATGCTCGAGTGGTATCTTTTTATGATCAGCATACATGCGAATAGTCATCGCGGTACAAGCCCCCAAGGCAGCAAGTAAATGTTCATAAGGATCAGGGCCTGAATTTTTACCACCTTGCTCTGTTGGTTCATCAGCATACCAATGGTGATGATCAGTAGATATATCTAACTGGAATTTATGATCAAACTCGGCAACTAATACATGCCCTTTGCTAACACTTTGATTTGCTATTTTAGGCATAGGTATATAACGACTTGCCCACCCCGAAATAGTTTGTGCTACATACTCACTGTCTATTGATTTGGATAAAAGGTGATCAGCGGTATCCAAGCTAACAAAACTTTTAGGATGTTTAGCCGCTTTATAAATTTTCTCAGCATCAGCAATATCGACAGTTGAATCAATAGGTGAATGTAATACGAGTAAAGCCTTGTTTAGGTGTTGAATATGAGCCGTTGTTTGATTACGTAAGTCGTCTAAAAATTGCTTTTTAATGGTAAACTCTCGTTTTCCCAAGCTTACTTTTGCTTGCCCGTCATTCTCTATTGTTTCAATATGTGCATCAAAGTTGTGTATTACATGACTTGCTTCATACGGAGCACCAATGGTCACAACAGCTTTTACGTTTGGAAGTTGGTCAGCCATAGCTAATACAGCCGCTCCGCCAAGACTATGCCCTATTAATAATTGTGGCGCTTCATAATGTTGCTCTAAAAATTTTGCAGCCGAAAGTAAATCTTCCGTATTAGAGGAAAAATTAGTGTTCGCAAAATCACCATCACTGTTTCCTAACCCCGTAAAGTCAAACCTAAACACAGCAAAACCATGCTGTACTAAAAAGCGACTAATTCTTGAAGCCGCTGCGACATCTTTACCGCACGTAAAACAATGCGCAAACAAAACATAGGCACGTATTGCTTGATCTGGCGTTTCTAATAAGCCAGCCAAGGATTGGCCTTGACTAGGAAATTCTACTTTTTTTCTCATCTACTACATCCTCAGTTAATAATTAGTTTCACATACAAAAATACGATTCAAAAGCTAACATAAAAACGATAACAAAGGCTTAACCTCACCTTATCAGTCAACTAATGTTAATTGTTAAGCACCAGCTACCATATCAGAATTATTAATAAATGGTATTGATGTTATCGACACGACCTTAAGTTAATTCGTAACAAAAAAAACACACTTAAACATATAAATAATCATAAATAATACAACCACTAGCATAGCCAACTTTTACTGTTACTTTCTTAATAATAGTTCGTTAAGGATAGTGCCTTAATAGCAGTAAAATATAGTGGTGACAGCTAGACTTACTCATTATTTATTAACGCCTGAACTAAGCTTTAAATGATATAAAATAATAATTAAGTAAGCCGCTCTAACCATTGCATTAATTGTTGTGGCGGTAAACCACCAACACGTTGATCAATAATTACATCGTCCTTCACTAGCATTAATGTTGGTACACTACGTATACCGTAATCTGAAGCAACTTGTGCTACAGTATCAACATCAATTTTAATCGTGCTAAATCGATCACTCATCAATCCAGACACTCCTTCAACAATAGGAGACATGGATTTACAAGGACCGCACCACGACGCAGTAAAATAAAGTAATGAATATTCATTCTCTCGCAATAATTCATCAATAGAGTCGGTTAATGTTAGCTTTTTCATCTTTAATTCTTCTTATCAATAAGTAAACTCGGCTTAACAAAAACACCTTAAACCGAGTTCAGGTTAAGTACTAATCAAATACTTTTTCAATTTGTTCTTCAGTTAATCCTTTAATACCAGACCAATTCGTTTGAGCGGTATCGATATAACCAGGAATATCAGTCACCCATTGTTTTTGTATATCTTTATTTAGATTTAAATACAGTTTACCTTCACGAATGTGCCAAGCAGTTGGGTCTGTATCAAACTTTTTGTTCATCGCGACTCCCATCGCACAGTAACCACCATATTGTGGTGCATATTTAGCTGGCTCTGATTGAAATAAGTCACGATTATCAGCGGTTGAAAATTGATAGATTGCACCGTTATACGCGGCTGTATATTTATTAGATCCCTTCGTTGGAGAGCTTTTTGTAAAATATGAAACGGCGTCATAGCCTTTAATCGCAATATCATTGTCGTTTACATTTACTTCAATATTTGCGGAAAAACTTAGGCTACTTAGTAATAAAGCTGAACTGGCAAAAGTTGATTTGATGATTGTTGAAAGTTTCATTTTGTTGCTCCGATATATAATATTTAAGGTTAGCTATTAATAAGGATCTGTTCCTTGGTTAATAATATAGTCCTTTCAATCAACTTAAAGGAATGACATAGTCTAAACTTTGAACCCAATCGTCCAAAACAGTTAAAAGAGAATAAAATGGATCAACTATCAGTTATCTTGCAACGCTTTTCGATGAATACCTCAGTATTTTTTACTGGCAATTTATGTGGCATTAGTAGCTTCAACAAGTCACCAAACCAAGGTCATTTACATTTACTTCGGGGCGGTGCGTTAACATTGATCGATGAACATGGAAAATCATTGTTCATTAATGAGCCCTCCGTACTATATATCCCCACACCTCATGCACATCGTATTATTGCCAGTGAAGAAAATCCTCCTGAACTCGTTTGCGCCAATATTATTTATAACGAGAATACATCTAACCCTATTGCAGACGCCTTACCATCGTTATTAATATTTAAGCTTAACGACGGTGAAAAGCTAAACCAAACGGCACAATGGTTATTCGAGGAAGCATTTCAAGAGCGATGTGGGCGGCTACCGATGATTGAGTCATTAACCAATATATTTCTTATTCACATACTTCGACATGTGCTCGACAATAATATTATTCAACACGGTTTACTAGCAGGGTTAGCTCACCCTCATATATCAACTGCTTTATTAGCTATACACGAAACACCTGAAAAACAATGGGGGTTAGAGGAACTGGCAGATTTGGCATTAATGTCACGCTCAAAATTTGCAGATATTTTTAAACGTACTGTTGGTCAAAGTCCAGGAAATTACTTAATTGATTGGCGCATTAATGTCGCCAAAGTATTATTAAAACAAAATAAACCTGTAGCAATAGTGGCTAATGCCGTTGGTTATGAAAATGGCTCGGCATTAGCAAGGGTCTTTAGGAAAAAGTTAGGGATTTCACCTAAGCAATGGCTTGAAAAAAACAACTAATTTGAAACTTGTAAATTATCTTTTCAAATACTGATCAATAAAATATTTTAGAGCCAGTTTTTAAGCCATTGTTCAGGCGTTAAGGGCTTAGAAAAATAATACCCTTGTATTATGTTACAGCCACGCTCAGATAAATACTCAAGTTGTTCTTTTGTTTCCACCCCTTCCGCAACTACCATAAGACTTAATGCCTTAGCCATATGAATAATACTATTAATGATGGGAACTTCATCAATAACATTAATAATATTATCAACAAAAGATTTATCAATTTTTAGTTCTGATATAGGTAAATGATTAATATAACTTAGGCTTGAATAACCTGTCCCAAAATCATCTAACGAAAAATTAATTCCCTTTTCTTTTAATGACTGCATTTTACTAATGACAAGATCAAAGTCTGCAATCAGCGCGCTTTCCGTCAATTCTAAAATCACCATTGAATAAGGTATTTGGTACTTATCAAGTTTAACTAACAAGTTATGATTAAAGTTGGGCTGAGCAATTTGTTTGGCACTGAGATTAATAGAAACTGGAGTCACTTCCGCTGAAAACTTTTGTCTTTGCGCTATTAACATACACACTTTTTCAATTACCCAATCACCCAGTTTGATAATTGCGCCATTTTGTTCAGCTAATGGAATGAACTCTGCTGGAGAGATAAAACCTAATGTTGGTGAGCGCCACCTTACTAAAGCTTCGGTTCCAACAATATCTCCCGCTATTGAATATTGAGGTTGTAATGCCAGATCAAGTTCGTCGACAAAACTTTTACTTTTCATCGCGAGTGATAATTCAGAGTATCGTTTTAAAATAAGTGTTTCATTTTTATTTGAAAACACATAACTATTCCCACCATTATTTTTAGCATTAGAAACGGCTAACTCTAATAAAGGTTTGATATCAATATAATTCATTTCTGCGGTAGGTGTATTTAATATACCAATACTTGCTTGAACATTGATTAAATGCTTTTTAATGATAATGGGTTGTCTAACGCTTTCTAATAAGGAATCAGCTAACATTTTATTGGAATGAATTGATGAATTATCACTACTAACATGTTCATTCGCGCTTAAAATAATATAAAAACTATCTGCGCCACTTCGATATAAAGCACCAACATTAGCTAAACTCTCAGCTAACCTTGCTGCCGTTTCATTAAGAACTTTATCACCGATCTTCTCACCATAAGCTAAATTAATTTGCGAAAACTTATCTATGTTTACTAAGAACACAGTTAAATTCTCATTCATTGATAAGGTTTTAGCGAACTTTTTCTCTAGTGCTTGTTCAAAAGAATAACGATTCAACACTCCAGTCGATTCATCGTAATAGGCCAGTTTATGAATCTCCTTTTCGGCTTTTTTTCTTTCAGTGATATCTCGAACAATACCAATAAATAACTTTTCTTCTGCATTTAATATTTCTGATATAGATAACTCCATAGGAAAGGTGCTGCCATCTTTTTTCATTGCTGGTAGCTCTCTACCAATACCAATAATTTTTGCATCTCCTGTTTCCAAATAATTACTCATATATTTGTCGTGACGAGAAGCAAATGGCTCAGGCATTAACATTGAGACATTTTTACCTATTAATTCTTCAGGCGTGTACCCAAAAGTTTTTTCAACTATTCGGTTCGCAGAGCGAATAATCCCTTGACTAGAAATAGTGACAATACTGTCATTTAAGTTATCAACGATAGTTTTTAGGTTTTGGCTTGTTGATTTTTGCGTGTTAAGTAATCGTTTTTGTTCCGTAATATCTTCAAATGCGCCATAAATATGTGTCGCAATACCTTTTGAGTTATTTCTTATTTGACCTGTTGTTCTTACCCATTTATGGCGACCTTTTCCATCAATAAAAGGTAACTCTAATACATAAGGTTTTAATTGTGACACCGCTAAATTAAAGCTTTGTTCTATTAATTTTTGAGCCTCGACATTATAAAAATTAATACACTCACTCAAACCAAGATTATGGTTAACAGATAGCCCATGGATACGAAACGTTTCTGCGGTCCAATGAATTTTACCTGTAGATATTTCATAATCCCAACCACCGACTTTAGCAAGTGACTCTATTTCCTTCATTAATTGATATTGCTGTAATAACTCCTTTTCTACTACTTTTTTATCTATAGCCATTACCGCTCGGCTAAATAATTGTACTAAAATTTTACAAACAAAAAGAGTTTCAGTGCTCCATTGAATAGCCTTTTTACTATCTCCTAAATAAATAAAACCTTTATTTATTCCTTTGATGTGAATGGGAATTAACAAAATAGAAGTGACATTAAAAATCAGTGCCATCTTATTTATATTCAGATCAAGAGAGGTATGACTATTCTCATTATCAATGAGAACTTCAGAGGTACTCATTAAAAATCGGAAAAACTCTGGATCATCTATTTTATTAACTAATTTAGGTGCTATTACACTGAGGTTACTATCAAAAAGATTAGCTTCACATTTATAACTTTTATTATCTTCACTCAACAACCATAAGGCGGCGCTATCAATCGATAATAATGATGCTAAAGAATAAAAACCATCTTCAACTAGTGGTGTCATATCACCAACATTTAAGGCATCATTAAGCAAAGCATTATCCGTTAGTGACATAAGAAGTTCTACGTATTTCATCATTACCTTATCTGTTCGAATTCGTAAACGCTTTCCCTAATGAACCAAGCGCATCGGCACGGCTACGAATTTCGTCTGTTTCATATTCAACGGTATTAACCTGTTGTAGGTTTTCTTGAGACGCATCACTAATATTAATAATATTTCGGCTTATCTCTTGTGACACCATACTTTGCTCTTCTGATGCGCTTGATATTTGAAGTGTAAGATCAGATATATCGGTAAGTAGTGCATACACCTTATTGACCACATCACGTGCTCCTGATGCTTTATCAACACATTCATCAGCAGAGTCTTTGCCTTTGGCCATTGTTTTGGACCATATTAGTAATGTATTTTGAATTTCTGAAATAGATGTTTGTATCTGCTCTGTTGCGGCATGTGTTCTACTAGATAAAGCTCGTACTTCATCTGCAACAACAGAAAAGCCTCGACCGTGCTCACCAGCTCTTGCTGCTTCGATGGCAGCATTTAACGCTAATAAATTAGTTTGATCGGCAATACCTTGAATTTCATTCATAATACTCCCAATTTTTTCTGCTTCGCTCGCGAGTTCAGAGGCTGATGAAGCAGATTCAGCAACTTCTTGGGCAAGTAAGTTAACTTGATCCATCGTATGCTGCATTGCATGAGTAGCTGTTTCACAGTCGTTATGTGCCTGATTAACTTTTTGCGAGGTGAATGTTGTACTTTTAGCAACTTCTTCAATAGTGACCACCATTTCTTCTACTGCAGTTGAAACTTGATGAAGTTCATGAGTTTCTTTTTCAGTGCCTTCTTTCGCCTTTTTCGCAGCTTCAGATAAATTAACAGCACCTGACGTTAATATTTTACTACTATCAAAAATACGCCCTAAAATTGTTTTTATTTTTCCATCCGATATTTTGAAATGAAAATCAGCAATACCTTGTGGTTTATTTCCTGAATATATAGCACGAGAAAGGCTGTCATACTCTTGCGTTAACCTACTAAAATATTGAGGTACACTAATCAGTTCGTTTTTGTATATAAAAAAGGGAATAAAAGGAAGTAAAAACATCGTGTATGGGTAATATAATGCACTGCATATAATTGCAAAGCTGCTTCCCCAGTAGGCTAAGTTTTTAATTAGAGTATTTTCATACCATTTGTTCAGTGATTTACCGCTATTAACGGCTTGATAAGCTTTAATTGCATTGAGCTTAGTTTCTTCATTGAGTTTTGTTCGAACAGACTGATAACCAACAAGGCTACCTTGTTCAAAAATTGGCGTTATAAAAGCATCAACCCAATAGTAACGACCATCCTTACAACAGTTTTTTACTGCACCACGCCAAGGTAAACCAGCCGCTAACTTTTTCCATAAATCTTTAAATGCTACGGCAGGCATATCAGGGTGCCTAACAATATTATGGTTTTGTCCTACTAGCTCCTCAAGAGAAAAACCAGAAATTCGACAAAAAGCAGGGTTTGCGTAAGTAATGACACCACTTTTGTCGGTTGTTGAAACTAACTCATCGTCCTGCTGAAAATTAACTTCTTCATTAATTATTGATTTATTTCTCTTATTCATTTGACTTCTCGTTGTATAAGTATATTTATTTACACTAATTTACTTCATCCGTGTAAAACGACAAAAACGACAAAACACACCATATTTTACAACAAATGAAATAAAAACACATTATATTGATCTAAGTTAATATATAAGCTGAACAGAGAGTTAGAATGAATTAACTTACAATGACGTATGGTTTGAAGATGACAAAAAAATCCCTGTTAACAACTTCTGAAGCGGCAGAATTATTAAACGTTGTGCCAACAACTATACGACATTGGGCTAATATCGGGCGCTTACCCTTTATAACGACACTTGGCGGCCATCGACGTTTTGATAAAAATGATATTTTACCTTTATTATCAAAAACTAAGAATTCAAAAGATATTAACACTACGTTTACAATTCTCATTATTGATGATAATAAAGAATTTTTAAATATGCTGGCTAAATCTCTAAAAAACGCTCTACCTTTCGTAACAATCATATGCGCAAATAATGGCTTTGATGCAGGCGACTTACTACATCGATTCAAGCCTGACTTAATAATGCTAGATTTAATGATGACTAATATTGATGGCTTCTCGATGTGTAATAGAATAAAAAGTACGCCGAGTACCTGTAATATTAAAATAATAGCAATGAGCAAAGTACTAACCGATAAGAGCCTTATGCATATTAATGAATTAGGCATTGAAAATTGCGTACAAAAGCCTTTTAATCCTCAGCAAGTAAAGCAAGTAATTGTCCCGATTATCTTTCAATAGCGCTGTGATAACTTTGTGATAATTAAGTAATGAAACCGTGATAACTTTGTGACCTTCCCACAACAACTCTCCTGCATACTTTCTCCTGAGTTTAAAAATAAACCATAAATATAAATATTAAGAGAAGGTATACGGAACCATGAAAATAGCATCTAAAAAATTAACTACTTTACTTAGCGTGAGCGCAATCGCATTTTCGAGCTCTGCGGTTATGGCACAAGATTTATCAATTACAGTCACTAATTTAACGCAAGGCTTACATTTCACCCCCATCGTTACATCTGCTCACTCAAGTGACAATCATATTTTCATGTCTGGTACTACTGCTACTGCAGAGCTACAAGCAATGGCTGAAGGTGGTGATATATCAGGCTTAGTTAGCTTATTATCAAATATCGATGCTAATACTAATGAAAACCCTGCGGCAGGTCTTTTGGCTCCTGGTTTATCAACTACTTTTACTTTAACAAATGACAGTACTAACACGCATTTATCATTAGCAGCAATGATTTTACCTTCAAATGATGGTTTTGTTGGTTTAGATAGTTGGAAAATTCCAACTGAAGCTGGTACTTACACTATTAACTTAAATGCTTATGATGCAGGTACTGAAGCCAACAATGAACTAGTAAATGGTGGCGCGGCTCCTGGAGTATTAGGAATTCCAGCTGCACCAGGTGGCGATGCTGGCACAAATGGGACAGGTGTTACTGATACAGAGAGCAATACAACTATACATATTCATCGCGGTAACTTGGGTGATGAGATGGCTGATGGCGGCAAAAGCGATTTAAACAGTAGTATCCACCGTTGGTTAAACCCTGTTGCTAAATTAACTATTACTGTTCAATAAGGAGAAAAATATGTTGAACTTTTCTTTAAATAACAATAGCGCCAGAGCCAATACTTTGAAAAAAAGTAAACGAATAATTGCATCAAGCTTATTATTAGTTTTATCAGCTTGTGGTAGCGACAATAATGATACAGCCCCCGTTATTGAAACACCGGCTACACCAGATGAATATAGTTATTCAGTTACTGTAACTAATTTAACTTATGCGCAACCACTTTCACCACTTGCAGTTATGTTTCATGGTGACAGTAAAATGTGGATGGCAGGTGAAGCGTCTTCAATAGCTTTAGAGCAATTAGCCGAAAGTGGTGATAACAGTCAATTAATAGCAGACTCAAGTGTACTTGCTTCTGGATCAGGCGAAGGAGTTATTATACCTGGCTCAGCGGACACTGTCGCAATCACAACAACAGATAGAAATGCTATTTATTTCACTGCTGCAACAATGTTAGTGAATACAAATGATGCTTTTACGGGTCTAACTGGTATAGATATATCTACAATGGCAATTGATGACGTAAAATCATGGAACTTAAATGTTTATGATGCAGGTACTGAAGCTAATAGTGAAGCGATGGGAACCATCCCTGGCCCAGCAGATGGCGGTACTGGTTTTGATGAAGCAAGAGATGATGTTGACTTCGTTACTATTCACTCAGGTGTTGTCAGTCAAGACGATGGATTATCTAGCTCAGTTTTAATTCAGGCGCATCGTTTTGATAACCCTGCGATTAAATTAACTATCACACGTACACAGTAAGTTGAACTTGGCCAGTTATATCAGGTTAAATTAACTTGCGCTACTAACTGGCCAGTAATATGAAAGATACCGTTTTAATTGTTGAAGATGAATATGATATTGCCAACTTGATCCAAGTGCATTTGTCAGAGTTAGATATTGATAGTGATATTTGTTGTCACGGACAACAAGGGCTTGAACAGGCATTAAAGCAAAATTACCAGCTAATTATGCTTGATGTAATGCTTCCTGGCATCAATGGATTAGATATTTGTCGACAAATTCGTCAAGAGAAACCATTACAGGCAATCATAATGCTAACGTCAAAAACATCGGAAACAGATCGAGTGCTAGGGCTCGAACTTGGTGCTGATGACTACATGACAAAACCCTTTAGTATTAGAGAATTACAAGCAAGAGTTCGGGCACAATTAAGACGAGCTCAAGCATACTCTCAAAGAAACCAAACAAGTGTTCCTAAAGAAAACAAAAAAGATGAGGTAGCACAAAAGCATAGTACTTGCATAGGGAAACTATTAGTTGATCAGCGTTATCATCAAGTAACTTATAAAGACAATGCGATTAATTTAACTTCTACAGAATTTGAATTACTTGATTATTTGTGTAAAAACCCTGATCAGGTATTTTCTCGCGCTCAATTACTTGATGGTGTTTGGGGCTATAATCATAGTGGTTATGAGCACACGGTAAACTCTCATATAAATCGTTTACGTAATAAATTAGAAGAAAACTGTGCAGAGCCGCAAATTATTCAAACAGTTTGGGGGGTTGGCTACAAGCTAAACTCTGCAGCCGTTTTATAGTCATCCATTAGTAATTAAAGAGTTCTTCATGAAATTTTCACTTTATCAACGGCTAGCATTATCGGTGTGCTGTGCTTTCATTATCTTAGCATCTATGCTTTTTTATTGGAGCAACTCCTTAGCTGAACATTCAAAATTACAAGCAGAGCAAAAATTACATAGTCAACTTGCCGAACATTTAGCACATGATAATCCGCTATTACAAGATGGTGTCTATGATAAAGCGGCATTAAAAAACTTATTTCATACGCTAATGTTATTGGGTCCTTCATTTGAGTTTTACTTTCTCGACCCTGCTGGAAATATTATTACTTATTCAGCTGATGCTAACAAAATAAAGCGCCAGAAAATTAACTTAAGCCCCTTAGTTAACTTAATCTCGAACCCTGACATTATGCCTGTGCTAGGTGATGATCCTCGTCATTTAAATAAACAAAAAATATTCTCAGCCGCACCAATCTATCGTGGTGATAATTTACAAGGATATTTATATATTATTATAGGCGGAGAAATATACGACTCTATTTTTAGCCAAGTGAAAAGTGATGAACATTTACAGCAGTTTGGTGCAATTTTTATTGGTTCCTTATTACTGCTTCTACTTATTCTTTTAGCAGTATTTCGTTACTTCACAGCACCAATAAAACAACTAGCAAATGAGATGAAAGCCATTAACGAAGTTAAATTTGATCAATCTAAGGTTAAATTAACACATTGGAAAAAACCTCAAAGCAATGAAGTTCATATGCTTGGGTCAAGCTTTAATGCCATGGTTAATCAAATTAACCAACAACTATCACAACTTACTGAAAATGATCGTGTTAGAAGTGAGCTATTAGCCCATTTATCTCATGACTTGCGTACACCATTAGCGACTATGCAAGGATATATAGAAACAATAGTCATAAAGGGTGACAAATTAACAGAATCTGCTCGTGCTGATTATATGGCAACAGCTCAACGAAATGGTATGCAATTAAAACGCTTGATTGATCAAATCTTTGAATTAGCACATTTAGAAGATGGTCAAGTAACCGTGAGTCTTGAGACCTTTGCTGTTGGTGAATTACTACATGACATTATTGCTAAGTTCTCACTCAAAGCACAAGAGAAAGGTATTCGTTTAAGCCTGCAGCCGCAACAATGCCGTTTTGTAGTTTATTCTGATATCGCCAAACTTGAACGTATAATCACAAACTTATTGGAAAACGCGATAAGACATACTACAGAGAATGGAGAAGTTGCAATTATTGTTAATCAGTTAGCAGACAAAATAAAAATTGCAGTAACCGATAACGGCTCGGGCATTAGTAAAGAAGATATTGCCTATATTTTTGATGCTAGGTATCGAGCAAGTAATGCTATTGAAGATAATACAACGCATGCCGGCTTAGGCTTAGCCATTAGTCAAAAACTGAGCAAGATATTAAATTCTGAACTAGTTGTTGAGAGTGAATTAGGCCAAGGCAGCTGTTTTTCTTTGTCTTTACAGCAAGTACATCATTCATAATAAACGGCTAGCAATATCAGGGCAAAGGGACGCTAGCTCCCTTTGCCTTCCAAAACTTATTTTTTAATCCATTGTCCTGAAGTATTTTTTATAAAATGACCAGGCTTTGTTTTAGCTAATGCTTTCTTTCCCGCCAACGTCGTCACTTGCTCCATAGTAATTTTATTTTTACGTGCTAAATCCATATAAATTTGTTTACGTTTTTGATTAACACTATTAACTAAGCTTTTAGCTTCAGGGCTATTCACAACAACACCTAAATAACCATTAGACATTTCACCCACTAAACCTTGCTGCTTTGCTGCACCTAGCGATATAGCCCAAGCAGAGAAAGTGATTGTTGAAATAAAAAGAACACCACTTAATTTTTTTATTAATTTTTTCGTTACATTATTCATAATATCTCCCTAAAAAACATCGCTTTCATCACTAAAAATGTCATCTAATTCTTTATCTACTTTGACTTTTATTTCATGATCTATTTTTAAATTTAAATTTATAGTAATTGGCTCTTTTGCGCTAACTTCTACTTTATGTGTACAAGCACTCATAGTGAAAACAATGGATACTGCTATTAGTATTTTACGCATACTTACTCCTTATTTTTTTGTAAACCTTTGATAATTATTTCTTCAAAACGTTGTGTTATTGACAAGGATTCAAGCAAGCCTAACAAGTCGTAAGTTAAATTCAAATTCAAGTTTACATCGTTATCAATATCAGGATTTCGACCTTTTATTATTGTATCTAACTGCATATAACCATCATCTAACATTGAAACTGTAGAGGAAAGCTGATGATAATGCAGGTTTTGCAGTGCATCAAATGCTAATTGTAACTGACTATTATTAGCTTTTAACTCTGCTACTGCAGGATTGTTAATCACTTGTATTAAGCCATTACTAACATTGTATAGTTCGCCTGCTTCAATAATGAGTTTATCACCATCAAACATAACAGGAATTTGCCCTGAAATATCACCTGTAACAACAATACCTTGCTTTTTATCTAATGCCAACACTTGCGCTAAGTCTATACTATCTAGCTGAACATTAGCTGAATGCCCTTTGACAAAAGGCCAGTGCATATCAGGAACAAAAATGCTTCCGCTAAAAGCATCAGCTTTAAGATTGTTAACAGCAAGTTTGAAGTTATTATCACTAAACGACCAACGAGTATTAACAGAAAGATTTGAAATAGGCGTAAATGACTCAATTAACGCTATCGTTATATTCTCTTTATCATTAGCGTTTGTAGTTATATTTCCTGATTCTATGGTGAATTGTTGCTGCCAATTTAGGTCCTGTAGCCAAATACCATCAACTTCGCCACTAAGTGATTTAATACCTACATTGGCATCAAAGTGAGTTTGAGTAATATGATTTAAGTCTGGTAGTTGACCCGATACATTGTAGTTTAATGTCCCCTCAATAAGCTCAACACTAATAGGCAATTTAATATTTAATGAGAGTAAATCAGTCAGCGGTAAACCTGTTCCGATTACTTCTATTGCCGGCGATTGTACTGTGCCAGTAATAAAAATATTACCCAAATCCACACCATCAGCATTAGTACTGGTTTTAATACTTATATCATCCAAAGAGCCTTTTACCTCACTAAACAACTCAAAAGAGTTCACTTGTATGGCCTTAGGTACATTCATTTGTTTCGCTTTATTTAGAACGGATATATTCATATGAAGCTTATTATCTTCTAACAATGCCACATGTCCCTTCAGTTCTGTTGATAATGCTTTTACACTGAATAATGTTTGACTACCTTGTTCTGAGTTCCCTACCACCTTTATATTGTTAAGCTCGATCACAGAGTTTTCCGCTAAGTTTAGCCTTGCTTGATTATTTAGTGACTGCAATGACCCTGCCAAATGTATATTAATTGGCGTAGTTGTTAGCTTTGCTATACTAGGTATACTTATCAAGTTAACTTCACTATCAAGAACAAAATCTTCAACAGTAAATGCATTAAACCTTTCGGTGTTAGCCAAGGCTACTGCACTATTATCTAATACAACTTGATGTGTGACTTCATCATTACCCGCATTCATTTCTAGATAGCTAAGCTTTAGTTCATCTTTGATAAAGTTAACTACTGCATCGCCTTGGAGCTTAAGTGCTAATCGCGGTATTGGGTTATCTTTCATTACCGACATGATTATTGGAGAAACTTGAATTCTTTCGAGTAGCGCCAACAGCGATACTTGCTGATACTCCAACAGTAATTCATTTTGTTCTATAAATTGGAGAGTCAGTGCCTCATTATTGTTATTCGATGATGTATTATTATTCTTTTTAAAGGTTTCATTGTTTTTACTGTTCACCTCGTTGGAATCTAAATCAAACTGATTATTAAAATTAAGCTCCCCTGAGAGTTTAAATGCACCACTATCACCTATACCAGTAGCGGAGTTTAATACAAAGCCGGTAATATGATTTTCCATACTGAGCTTATCAGCTTGATACTTTATTAATGAACTAATACTTCCTGTGACTTCATGAGCATTTAAATCCTGTTGTAATCTAGTGCTGATCGGTAACCGGTGCTCACTAACAAATGTTTTTAATGGCTCTAACTCACTTGAAAACGTAATAGAAAAACCTGCTAACTCATGAACTAATGTAAGGTTCGCAAAGGCAATATTGTCTTGGTTTTTCAATGAAAATAACCAGGTATTATCTAGGCTTGAGATCTGAGCAATATAAGGTGATTGAGCTTTTTCTAAAGTCACCCCTTTTGCTATTGTAGTTTTATCTTGTGCAGTAAAAGGTAAATAAGAAATTTGTTCCACATTCAAGTTTAACGGCAATTGAAGTTGCTTAATCTGCTCGACATACGTTCTTAGTGTCGTCGATAATAAGTCGTTAATACTTTCATTAGTAGTACTTTCTTTCTTATTTAAAGAAACCTGATTGATATTTGAAAAAAAATGCTCTTTAGCGTTTATTTCAAGCAGATTCACATCAATATTAGTGATATTAAAAGGAGAGTACTGCCACTGAATAATGGTATCAACAATGTTTATATCCGCCTTTGGGCTTTGTAAACATAAATTATCCACAGCAATTGACAGATCACTTGTCAGACTAAATTCAAAACATGTAGCTTTTACGGGAACTAAACTAAATTGGTTTTGTGCGATGTTATTTATAATTGAAATGCGAGCATTATAAATACCGGCAAAAATGACAGTAACAATGATAAATAAGGAAACAAGCGTTATCGTAATCAACTTGAAAAATCGCACTTACGTTTCCTTACTCTAAATATCGCCTATTTAATTAATAAGAATACACTAATTAGTAATAAAAGGCTTTAAAATCAGTGATACGTTATGAATAACTCACCGAGACAGGGATCGTTAACACCTTACGTCCCTTATGTTTAAGCCAAAAATATATCCCAGTAAAACTCAGTAATACAGCAATAATATAGAGGCTGGCAATTAAAGGCGCAGCGAAAAAGTTTCCGACTTGAAAACATAAAGTTGCTATTAAATAAGCCAAGGTAAAACTCCACAGGCCGGCAAAACCTGCCCAACGGCTTCCAACTTCATTTTTTATTGCTCCCATTGCAGCAACACAGGGCGTATATAAAAGAATAAAGAGTAAATAACTAAATGCTCCTAACTGACCAACAAATGCAGCTTGCATTACTTGATAAGTACTTAACTCTACTCCTTGCTCTTGAGCAACAGCTTCTATATCCGTCAAGTCACCTACATTAATACCTAAAGGATCATCTGGCGCAATACCTAGCAGGTTTTCTTTAATACTGGCTGTTGCTGCTTGCCAACTCGCCTCAAAAGAAGGTTCACCTTTATCCGGCACATTTTGTGGGGAATATAAACTATTAAAGGTGGCAACAAGTACTTCTTTTGCGAAAATACCAGTAATAATACCAACGCCAGCTTGCCAATTTTCTTCTTCAATTCCCATAGGAGCTAATACGGGCATCACTACTTGTGCACTTCGGCTTAAAATAGATTGCTCGCTATCTTGATGACCAAAGCTACCATCAGTACCAATAGAGTTAAAAAAGGTTAATAAACACACAACAATAACAATTGTTTTACCAGCCCCAGTAACAAAACTATAAGTTCGTTGCCATACGCGTTTACTAATAGCACGAATATGCGGAACTTCGTATGGTGGTAGCTCCATAATATTAAGTGAACTGGTACCCGACAACACCGTTTTTTTCAGTAAAAAACCTGTAAAAATAGCAGCGGCGATACCAATTAAATATAAAAGAAATACCAAGTTTTGACCACTATCAGGGAAGAAAGCTGCGGCAAATAAAGCATAGACAGGCAAACGAGCCCCACATGACATAAAAGGGGACATCATAACCGTAGTGATACGCTCTCTTTCACTATCCAGCACTCTAGCCGACATCACTGCAGGGACAGTACAACCAAAGCCAACAATTAGTGGTACAAACGCTTTACCCGGCAAACCAATTTTTTGCATTACGCTATCAACCACAAAAGCAGCCCGCGCTAAATAGCCTGAATTTTCAAGTAAAGATAAACCAATAAATAAGCAAGCGATAACAGGAATAAAAGTAGCAACCGTTTGCATACCACTTCCCACCCCTTCAATGATAGTTAAAATCCATGGCGGTAAATTTAAAGGCTCAAGGAGATGGAGCGGGTAAGTAACAAAAACGGTACCACTAAGAATATCAAAAAAATCAATAAACGCACTTCCTACATTAATAGCAAACATAAAAAGTAAATACATCATACCTAAAAATATTGGTACACCAGTAAGTGGATGTAATGCAACATTATCTAAGTAATCAGAAAAGCTTGCGCCACCACCAGTTACACTAACTCTAGCGATGATATCAGATGCAAAATCTTGCCTCGCCTGAATTGATGATAAACTTTCTGGTTGAAGACTTTCTTGACTTGGTGCTGATTTTTCTTGTGTAGAGCAAACAAGTAGTTTTCTTTCTATAATATCAAATGTGCTTTTATTTTGAGCGCTTACAGCAACAACAGGACAGCCTAATTCTTCACTTAACTTATCAATATCAACCCAAGCATGCTTTTTTCTATCGGTTTTATTTAATACAAGCATCATGGGTATACCCAATTCAAGCAATTGGGTAGTAAGGTACAGCTGTCGGCTTAATTGATTAATATCAACAACATTAATAATGCAATCGATATCTTTTTGCTGAATAAATTGCTGTGAGATAGATAAATCTTTACCTTGTTCGCCACGTTGAGAAAGTGAACTTAAACCAGGTAAATCAGAAAGGTAAGCATCAACATTATTTAATTGTAGTGAGGCTTTTTTAGCAGATACTGTAATACCAGAAAAATTACCAACGTTTTGCTTAGACGATTTATTATGGCGAGATGTTAAAAGGTTAAATAACGTACTTTTACCTGAATTAGCAAAACCAACCAAAGCGTAATGTAGATCTTTAGAGGGTGATACCTCCTCGGAACAGGATGAAGAATTAGAACAACAACTCATGAAAAAAAACTCATATAAGATTTACTGAAAACAGTTTTATTTAAAACTGATAACCCTAAGTTTAATTAGATAGACTTAAACGGCAGTAACTTGAATTTGTGCAGCTACAGAACGTTGAATACATATTTTGGTGTTGTGTAAACGATAAGCTAATGGGCCATTAAAAGGTGCTTTATGAGCTAAAGCCACTTCAGTTCGTAACGTAAAACCTTGCTCTAAAAGTTGAGCGGATAATGTTTCATCAAGTGGGAGTGCACTAATTTTAACTACTTGGTTTCTTGCTACATCAACTAAAGTCATTGGTTATGCCTTATAGCTACACTTATCACACAAACTATAAAATAAAGTGATCAGTAAGGTAAAAATGGAATATTCTCTGCTTTTAGATATGCGTTAAGCACAGTGAAAATATCTAAAACTAAACTTAAGATTAAGGTTAATGAGAATTACTATTGTTAAAATGATACTCCTAAATCAGAGATTAAACAATGAAAACAATTGTTATTTACACTTTAGTTAATTGCGCTTAAATAAAGCTTTTAAGAGAGATCCTCCCCCCTTAAAAGCTTTATTTACTATGGCTATTCTGTTGGTGTGCTATCGTTATTATTATCAGGCTCTAACGCTGATTCTTGTACAAGATTAGCATTAACAGGTTCAATTTCTACATAATCAACTCGTTGTAAACCTCGTGGCAGCTTATTACCTCGACGCCCTCTTTCACCACGATAATGATCAATATCAATTGATTTTAAAGTTAACTTACGACGACCAGCATGAATTGTTACCGAAGCGCCATCTGGCACTATTGCCAATACCGTTACAAACTCTTCTCTAGATTTTGCTCTAGCAGTTGGAATATTTATAATTTTATTCCCCTTACCTTTACTCAGTATCGGTAGATTTTGTACAGGAAAGACTAACATTCGTCCTTCGGTTGTAATAGCAAGACATGAATCACTATCAATATTTTCAATTAATTGTGGTGCTAATACTTTTGCCGCTTGCGGTAAGGAGATCATCGCTTTACCATTTTTATTACGACTAATCATATCACTAAAGCTACTAACAAAACCGTAACCAGCATCACTCACTAATAAATATTTAGCGTCATCTTCAGCCATAACACAATGAACGAAGTTTTCGCCTGCCGCCAAACTAAACCGTCCAGTTAGTGGTTCACCTTGGCTTCGCGCTGTCGGTAATGTATGAGCATCCGTAGTAAAAGCTCGTCCTGACGAGTCAATAAAGGCAACAGGTCGATTACTCCGTCCCTTAGCTGAACATAAATAAGAATCACCCGATTTATAACTTAACGCAGTAGCATCTATGTCATGGCCTTTGGCACAACGAGCCCAACCTTTATCTGACACAACAACAGTTACAGCTTCACTTGGCACAAGATCTTTCTCAGTTAATGCTTTTGATTCACTGCGCTCTACTAATTTAGAACGGCGATCATCACCATATTCTTTAGACGCGGCTAATATTTCTTTTTTCATTAACGTATTCATACGTGCTTTTGAGTTAAGAATTTTTTCTAAATAATCTTGCTCTTTACGTAACTCGTCTTGCTCTGCACGAATTTTTACTTCTTCTAATTTAGCTAATTGTCTTAATTTAATTTCTAAAATAGCATGTGCTTGTATTTCAGATAGCGCAAAGCGTGACATTAATTCTGCTTTGGGATCATCATAACCACGGATGATCTCAATCACTTCATCAATATTCAAATAAGCAACGAGTAAGCCATCTAAGATATGTAACCGTGCAAGTACTTTGTCTAAACGGTATTGTAAGCGTCGGCGTACTGTTTCCCGGCGATACTCAAGCCACTCAGATAATATTTCCCTTAGGTTTTTAACTGCTGGACGGTTATCTAAGCCAATCATGTTGATATTAACACGATAACTTTTTTCTAAATCTGTGCTGGCAAATAGGTGCTGCATTAATTGTTCAATATCAACTCGGTTTGAGCGAGGAACAATAACCAAACGAACAGGATTTTCATGATCAGACTCATCACGAAGATCAATAACCATAGGCAATTTCTTCGCCGTCATTTGTCCTGCTATTTGTTCTAATATTTTGCCGCCTGATGCTTGGTGAGGTAAAGCTGTAATAACAACTTCTCCATGCTCAATATCATAAACGGCTCGCATTTTGATACTACCTCGCCCAGTTTGATATATTTTTTCAATATCAGCCTTAGGTGTTATGATTTCAGCATCTGTCGGGTAATCAGGGCCTTTAACAAAGGTTAATAAATCTGAGACTTCAGCTTTAGGCTCATCAATTAAATGCACACAAGCATCCGCTATTTCACGTACATTATGCGGTGGAATATCTGTCGCCATACCAACGGCAATACCTGTTATACCGTTAAGCATAATATGTGGTAAACGAGCAGGCAAAGTTTTAGGCTCTTCCATAGTGCCATCAAAGTTTGGCACCCAGTCAACCGTTCCTTGCCCTAATTCAGCCAGTAAAATTTCACTAAAGCGTGATAAACGAGATTCTGTATAACGCATTGCCGCGAATGATTTAGGATCATCTGGCGCCCCCCAGTTCCCTTGACCATCAACCAACGGATAACGATAAGAAAATGGTTGGGCCATTAACACCATAGCTTCATAGCAGGCGCTATCACCATGCGGGTGAAATTTACCTAGTACATCACCAACAGTACGCGCAGATTTTTTATACTTTGCCGTCGCCGATAAACCAAGCTCTGACATCGCATAAACAATACGACGTTGTACTGGCTTTAAGCCATCACCGATATGCGGTAAGGCTCTATCCATAATAACGTACATTGAGTAGTTTAAATAAGCTTCTTCTGTAAAACGTCGTAGAGGAACTTGTTCTACCCCGTCTGGACTATATTCGAGCACATCAGACATGAAATGATTTTCCTATTCCCATAAACATTAGTATCGCAAAAGTTAATGCGATTAATTTCTCTTGTAACAATTAATAAACGCCAATATTAACTACAGCTTATATGATTTTGATAGCCAAGTGAATTCAAATAGTTAGTCTAATTGTTAGAACGCCTTTCTCTGTCCCTAACAATAGCTTCATAACTAACCATTTGGTTTCTTCCTTCGGCTTTTGCTTGATACATAGCTAAATCAGCTGCATGTAAAATATCATCAAATTCAGGGTTAGTATCTTTCAGATTAGCCACACCGATACTTACCGTTATATTCTCGTTAACGCCTAGTTCATTAAAATTATATTGTGCTATTTTCTCTATTACACGCATAGCAATTGCTTTGGCATGATCAAGATTAGTATTAGGTAAAAGAGAAACAAACTCTTCTCCCCCTAAACGAGAAAAAACGTCTCGGGCTCTCATGGTTTCACTTACAAGGCTGGCTATTTTTTCTAACACTAAATCGCCAACAGAGTGACCATATTTATCATTTATCAATTTAAAATGATCAATATCTAACAGTAATACACTCAGCTCTAAACCTTGCTCTTTGGTGTCTTGAACTAGTTTATGCCCCTGATTAAATAGCTCGGTTCTATTCAATAAGCCGGTAAGACTGTCTGTTTTCGCTAATACTAACAGTTTCTTTCTAACTTTAAGTTTCCTTAACAGTAATAAAATAAACAATAAAATAGCACAAAAAATGAACAAAAATCGTCTTTGTTGATCTTCTTGCTGGGCATGTACATCGGCAATACGCAATTCTTTTAACTTGTTTTGATTTGCCAGTAATTTATTTTCTGATATTTTTTGTGCAACTTCAGAGTTCTCAGTTAATTTCTCAATATTTTTTTGGCGTGTCTTATCGCGATACTCGTTATATTTATCGACAAAAATCTTCTTGTTTTTATAAGCATTATCATAATCTTTAACTTCAGCGTAGCTATCAGCGAGAACCAAATAAGCGTTTGCAAAGAGCGGGCGAATTAACTGCTCTTTAGTAATATATTTTGATAATAATTTAGCTTGTTCTATTAACAAAATCGCCTCGTTATGTTGCTGAGCTTGTTGCTTTACCTTTGCTTTAATCAATAAAATCAAATACTGTTCAGCATAGTTAACAGCACTATTTAATATTGATATATCATTCAATAAAGCACTTACATTCTCCGGTAAAGGGACGGATTGTTCAGCTAAATCGACAATATCCTTACGAAGTTTAAACTCTTTAGCTGGTATCACTTTATTATGCTCACCTGGTAAGCCTTCTGCCGCCACAGCAGCATTTAACAAAATAGATGCAATAAAAAATAAGAACAGAGCCCAACGCATAATCATTAGCTACACACCCTATTTCGGCCTTGCTCTTTTGCCTGATAAAGTAGCTCGTCCGCTTTTTTAATTAAGGTGGAGAGATCAGTCGACTCGCCATTAGTAAAGTCGATACTATTAGCGACACCAATACTAATAGTGACATGCAATGATTCCGGTAATGAACCATTACTATCCCAAATATATGCTTCAACAGCGACCCGAAAACGTTCGGCAATAATATTAGCTTGAGATTTAGACGTATTTGGTAAAAGTGCAACGAATTCCTCGCCACCAAAACGACCAAAAACATCTGTTTTGCGCATTAATGCTTTGCCAAGTTCTACCACTTTTTTCAGCACTAGGTCGCCACACTCATGACCAAATTGATCATTTATCTTTTTAAAATAATCAATATCAATCATTAGCGCGCTAAATTCTGTATTGCTGGTTTTCGATTGTTGAAATAGTTTTTTACCTTTCTTCATCAATTCACGGCGATTTGAAATACCTGTAAGCATATCAATACTCGATACTTGATATAACCTATGTTGACCTTGTACTAACTTAACTAATAACCATGCAAATATTAAGGCAACAACGGCGATATAAAGTAAATAAAGCTTCTGTCTTTTCTGCTTTTGCTCTGCTTCTAACAACGATATTTGTTGCAAGGCCTGTTTATTTTCTAATACTTTTTTGTGTAGGTCCGCCTCTTTAGCTTCAAGCGCTAAGCGTACTGCTGCAATTGACTGTGTCTCTTTTTCATCACGTAATAACCGAGTTAGCACTAAGCGGTGTTCTTGTAACTCATAAGCTTTTTGATAATCACCTAATTCAAAATATGTTTTAGATTGTAAATCAACAATATTGATACGTGTTTGAATTTTTAAGTGACCTAACGGCATTTGACTTACTAAAATTTTATCAATTCGATTAATACTATCAATAACTTCATTAAAGCGTTTAAGTTCAAACAATATAAAAGCTTCATCAACATAATATTGTAATTCAATATCATATTGTTCAATATTCCCTATATACTGCTTAGACAGTAATAAATATTGATAACTTGCTTCAGGGTTAGGATTATTTTTCTTTAAATTAGCCCATGATAATCCCAAATAAGCGCTGTACATAATTTTATTAACTTCAGCACTATCTGGTTCATTAATAATGGTTTCATAGGCAATTATCGCTTGTTCATACTCATTTTCAGAAACATGATTCATACCAATATTCACTAACGCGTTCAGTGATAATATTGCTTGATTAGAACGTTTATAATGTTCGTAAGACTGCTGATAATAAACCATTGCTTGCTTATTTCTATTTAGGTGAGTATATAAAGTACCTAACTCAAAATTCACAGCTCCCTTGAGCTTTTCGTCATCGGTTTGCTTAGCAATACTGTAAGCATCATTTAAGACGAGTAACGAATTTTCATATCGATCAGTTAAATAATATATTCCCCCTAATTTCATCAACCCCGTTGAGATTAAAACATTATCATGCAGTGATTTAGCTAATGCTAAACCACTTTCATAATCTTTAGCCGCCAGCTCAGTTTCACCAATATTTTCATAGGCTAAACCGCGGTTATAAAGTAATTCAGAAATTAATAAACTAGGGCTAGAAAGTTGTAAGGTTAGTGATAGGCCGTCGGTGGCACTTTGTTTTGCTAAATGAAACTTCCCTTGCAAAATATAAATATCAGTCAACAAGTGCTGATAGGTAATTTGTTGCTCTAAAGGTAATTTACCAATTAATTTAGCATATTTTTCTAATTCAAATTTCGCTAAAGGTATATTGTTATCAATTAATTGTTCTATTTTTATTGCGGCTTCATCAAAGCCAACAACACTATCTTCTTTCTTTGGTATAGCTACAGCTAAGCTCGTTGCAATATACACAAAAGAAAATAGTAAAATCAAACACTGTGAAATACGCTTAAATAACAATACAATTGGCCTATAAACGTGATAATTATCAAACTAGTATAAAGTGAATTTTTTAAACAAATGCTATTCAAGCTAAACGAAGTTAAATTTAATATTTAATAACATCAACTTCGAGTAACATCGATATATTTATTTACACAAAAGATCATTGGCATTGAAGAGTATAAGTTGCCATAAATTATCGCTTAAAAATAGTAAGAAAATAGCATAAACACTTATTATTAATTACAGGTTTATGTACTAAATTTGTCAATTTATGGCTAAAACATTATTGTACTACAGCCATATCGCCTTTAGTTTGGAGCCATTCTTTACGATCTCCTGAGCGTTTTTTGGATAGAAGCATGTCCATCATTTCAATGGTTTCGCTGTGTTCTTCATCTAACGCAGTCAGTTGTACTAAACGACGAGTATTGGCATCCATCGTCGTTTCTCTAAGCTGAAGAGGATTCATTTCACCCAAACCTTTAAAGCGTTGTACGTTAACTTTACCACGCTTTTTCTCTGCAGCTATTCGATCAAGAATACTATCTTTTTCCGCTTCATCTAGGGCATAAAATACTTCTTTCCCAACATCAATACGATACAAGGGCGGCATAGCAACATAAACATGTCCGGCTTGTACTAAAGGTAAAAAGTGTTGTGTAAATAAGGCACAAAGCAATGTCGCTATATGAAGTCCATCCGAGTCAGCATCGGCCAAGATACACACTTTACCGTAGCGTAATTCTGATAAGTCATTACTATCAGGGTCAATTCCTAAAGCAACAGAAATATCATGTACTTCTTGTGAAGCAAGAATTTGCCCAGATTCTACTTCCCAAGTATTAAGAATTTTCCCTCGCAATGGCATTATCGCTTGTGTTTCACGGTCACGTGCTTGCTTGGCACTACCACCAGCAGAGTCACCTTCAACTAAAAATAATTCCGTACGAGATAAATCTTGGCTACCACAATCAGTTAACTTGCCTGGTAGCGCAGGACCTTGTGTTATTTTTTTACGCACTACTTTTTTACTAGCACGCATACGTTTTTGGGCGTTACTAATACAAAATTCAGCTAACGATTCAGCTATATCGGTATGTTCATTTAACCATAAGCTAAAAGCGTCTTTTACAACGCCAGTTACAAAGCCTGCACATTGACGAGAAGATAAACGCTCTTTAGTTTGACCTGCAAATTGCGGATCTTGCATTTTTATGGATAAAATATAACTACATTTATCCCAAATATCGTCAGGCGTAAGTTTGATACCACGCGGAATTAAATTACGAAACTCGCAAAATTCACGCATAGATTCTAATAAACCTTGGCGCAAACCATTAACATGTGTACCACCAGCGACTGTTGGGATTAAGTTTACATAACTTTCGCCAACACTTTCACCACCTTCAGGTAACCAAGTTACAGCCCAGTTTGCTGCTTCGGTTTGCGTAGTAAAGTCACCCACAAAAGGCTGTTCAGGTAAGCTTTCATAGCCTTTAACTGATTCTTTTAGGTAGTCAGTTAATCCGTCTTCATAACACCATTCATGCTTTTTATTTTCAATTTTATCATGAAACTTAATCGTTAAGCCTGGGCATAATACTGCTTTAGCTTTTAATAAGTGTGTTAATTTTAATACCGAAAATTTTGCTGAATCGAAGTATTTAGGATCAGGCCAAAACTTAACACGCGTTCCGGTATTACGTTTTCCTACTGTACCTGTTTCAGCTAGCTCTTCAACTTTATAACCATTCTCAAACGCCATTTCATAAACTTTACTGTCGCGCCTAATCGTTACATCAACCCGGGTTGATAAAGCATTAACAACCGAAATACCTACACCATGTAAACCACCAGAAAATTGGTAGTTTTTATTGGAAAATTTTCCACCTGCATGTAATTTACAAAAAATAAGCTCAACACCTGATACCCCTTCTTCAGGGTGAATATCTATTGGCATACCTCGACCGTCATCAGTTATTTCAAGTGACTGATCGGTATCTAAAATAACACTAATATTTTGAGCGTGCCCAGCGAGAGCTTCATCCACTGAGTTATCAATAACTTCTTGACCCAAGTGATTAGGACGCGTGGTATCAGTATACATTCCAGGGCGGTGGCGTACAGGATCTAAGCCGCTAAGTACTTCAATGGAATCTGAATTATATTGGTCGGTCATGGTTTATTTTCTATCTATGTAAGTATATGTATCGTTTTTATTTTCCCAACTTGGCTTATAGTTGAAAAAATTCTGCAATCATTGGAAGTTTTTTATCAAATCCAACAAAACTATGATTACCGCCCTGTTCAATGATAAGACGGCTATATTTAAATTTCTCAACTGCTTGTTGATAATCTAACACTTCATCACCTGTTTGTACCATAATTAGGTAATTATTTTTTTTCTCATCACTATCCATTGGAGCACTTTGTTCAATCGCTTTAAGATCAAGCATATGTTGCTCTGTTACTTGATAAACTGTATTGGTATAAGGGTTTATTTGTTCACCAATATAGTGCTCTAATAAACTATAAGGCTTAATTGCTGGATTGATCAATACCGCAGAAAGTTGATATTTATTTGCTAAATAATGAGAGAAGTAACCACCTAATGATGAGCCGATTAAAAACCAAGTGCTATTATTTACACCCATTAAGCTATCTGATTTAAGAATGTGCTCTAACTGCAACAATACTTCCGTAGGTGAATTAGCTAACTGAGGACAAATAAAATTAATATCTGGAAAATTATCCTGAAAATACTGGCGAGCTTGCTCCGCTTTTGATGAATAAGGAGATGAATTAAAACCATGTAGATAAAGAATATTTTTTTTCATATTGTTATATATTTCATCCTAAATAATATTTCCCTATCTTCAATAGTCTTTTATATAAAAAAGCTATATTAAAACACAATAATTTCACGACTCATTGTACCATCTCTTTCAAGATAAAGGAGTTGATAACTTGGTAAAATAGAGCCTATTTCTTCTTTTGTATCACCAAACTGCACAGAAGTTGCCGGGCAAGTATAGACATCAACATTTTGTTTAGATAAATGCACTCCTCGATGAACATGTCCACATGCAATCCCTTTAATTTTAGCGTTTTTTTCATTTAACTCTGCAATTTTATTCCAAAAATCCTCTTGTGCTAATAATCCATGCTTATCAATATAGTAGCCGACATCAATAGGATGGTGGTGCATCATTAACAATTGAAATTTAGTACGATCCATTTGCTGCGATACTCTTTGTAATTTTTGTGCGGAAATTAAGCCTGACGGTGTATCACTTTTACTATCTAATAATTGTATTTGCCAAAAATCATTATCAAGTGTTTTATTGGTTTGAAAAGTAGGCGCTATTAAATGTTGCGTCAATAAATCACGATCATCATGGTTACCCGCTAAGAAATATACCGGCATAGAGAATTTTGCTTGCTTAACAGCATGCACAAAATGTTGATAAGAATTTTCACTATGATCTTGAGTAAGGTCACCAGTAAAAACAATACTATCAATATTTGTTCGTTGAGCAATATCAGTTAATACTCGACTCAAATTTTGCCAAACATTGGCACCTAGATGCTTAGCTTGCTTATCGGAAAATAAATGACAATCACTAAATTGAGCGATAATAAAAGTTTTTTTTGAATTGTTCATGTGTTTATTATCCGTTCGTTTTTAGCGCTAAATGAACCTGACCATGCTCTAGACAAAGATGTAACCACTCGTTTAAAAATTGATTGATTTGTTGTTTTTCATCTTGTTGATGCATATCTTTATTTGGGTAATCATAACGAGGTTGCACTTGAAAAACATCTTGATTACTAATGACTTCAGCCATACGAGCATCGTGGTATAAACGAATACTCATACGAGGTTGAAGCGACTGAGTATATGTTTTACTTTTATTGGCCGTTTGAGTAAACATTTTTTGTTCAAATGTAATCAGTGATGTATAGCGAGTGACTTCATTCACCGTAACCACATAAGTAAGATGCTCATTAATAAAAAAATGGCGTTGTTGATTAAGTGCTGTTTGATCAGCTTGTACTTTCAATAATAAAAAATAATTGTTAGCACACAAGGTCATCAAGCTAACTAAGTTAGGTTGATACCTTGTTCTTCTATTTACTGTGCTATTTGGGAAAAAACTCACTAATATCCTATGCTGGGCTATGCTGTTGTATTTTTTATACAGTTAGTTGTACTGCGTGTACTATATGTATGTCATTTATTAAAACCGAGGAATAGTTGATCTTGAAGCATATGCCTCATAAATTCAACCTACAGGTTGGGATAATTCATCGCTAACCATTGCAAACCAATAATGGTGGATGCGTTAATAATTTTTCCCTCTTTTAATAGTGCTAAAGCCTCTGTCCGCGAAATAATATGAAGTAATATATCTTCGTTTTCATCATCTAAACCATAAATACTACCCGGTGATACTTTATTGCTATCGAACTTAGCCCAATATAGATGAATACATTCACTCATTCCGCCAGGGCTCGAAAGGTATTTCATTATAGGCCTCACAGCGCTAGCTTCTAAGCTAATACCCGCTTCTTCTTTCGTTTCCCGTATCGCCACATCAATTGGGTCCTCGTCACTTTCAAACATCCCAGCGACAAACTCAAGTAACCAAGGAGTTTGTTCTGTACGTAATGCACCTGCTCTAAATTGTTCTAAAAATAATAAATTATCTTCGATAGCATCATAAAGCATCACTACAACTGCATCACCACGTTCAAATACTTCACGTGTAATGCTTTCACTGAATTTTTGTGAAAACAGTTTATGCTTAAGCTGATATTCATCTACTTTAAAAAAACCTTGATACTTAGTATTAATTGCTGCTATTGATACGTCATTTTGGTTATATTGCAACATAGGTATTGATTTACTTTGATTATCTTGCATAAACACTCTCTTTTTAATCATAATTTGTTACACTATCAATTATTGATTTTATTTGGTTAGTTTTAAAACCCCTGTAACATAATCTTGTATATATAACGATATTTCATTATATCACTATAAACGGGAACTCATATCCCAAGGAAAGCTCGACTCATGAAAAAAACTTTAAGTACAATAATTATAGCTCTTGTAGGTTCAATTACAGCAACTAATACTCAAGCCGAAGACTTATTATCGGTTTATCAACAAGCTTTATTAAACGACACCGTTGTTTTAAAAGCTCGAGCTCAATTTGAAATAGTCAAAGAAGATATCACACTGGCACGTTCAGTATTATTACCACAAATTTATGCCTATGCTAATTATACTGATGGTGAAACAGAAAGTTATAATTACAGTATTAATGATATATTAACTTCTGAGTATAATACTTTAGGTTATGGTGCTCAATTAAACATGGAGCTTTATCACCATGATAGCTGGCTAAGTTTAGATACTGCAGAAAAAGCAGCCCATCGTAGTGATTTAACTTATCAAGTAGCAAAACAAGATTTAATTGTACGTGTTGCACAAGCTTACTTTTCTTTATTAAGCACTAAAGATGATTTGGTTTTTGCTCAAGCAGAAAAAGCGGCTATTGCTCGACAACTTGAACAAACTAAACAACGATTTTCTGTTGGTTTAACTGCAATTACTGATGTACACGAAGCACAAGCCCAATATGATACAGCAGTAACTGAAGTCATTCGCGCTGAAAATGCAATATTTAGTGCTGAAGAAGAATTACGTGTAATCACTAATACTTACCCTAAAGCCATAAACACATTAAATACTGAACGTTTCAGTACTTCATTACCTACCCCAAATAGCGCTGATGCATGGCAAAAGACAGCGGAAGCAAAAAATTTAGAGTTAATCGCTTCACAAGTTGGTGTTGAAATTGCGAAACAATCTATTAATTCTGCCAGAGCAGGCCATTACCCAACATTAGATCTTGATGCTAGTTACAGTACTAGCGACAGTGAAACAACAGCAAATTCGGTGAATTTAAGCACACCAGCGACAGACAATTACTCTATTGGTTTAACGCTTAATGTACCTATTTATTCAGGTGGCGCGATAGAAAGTAGTGTGCGTAAAGCACAAAATAATTTTGTATTGGCTAGCCAAGATTTAATGCAAACACACCGTTCTGTCGTTCGTACTACTCGTAATGCATACAATACAGTAATAGCCAGTATTTCTAGTATTAAAGCGTTTGAACAATCAGTACTAAGTGCGACAAAAGCGCTAGAAGCAACCGAAGCAGGTTTTGAAGTCGGTACTCGTACTATTGTAGATGTATTAGATAGCACACGTAATCTATATAATGCAAAACGTAACTTATCTTCTACACGTTATGCATATATCCAAAATATATTATTATTAAAACGTGCTGGCGGTACTATTACCGATGAAGACATTACAGCTATTAATACAGGATTAATGGCTGCAAAGTAATATTCAACAATAAAGTAACTAAGGGGACCTATTTAATACGTCCCCTTTTTTATAATAAAAGCACCTTAATTACTAATACCGTTTTACTTAAAATACATTGAACAATTAGATTACAACTAAAAGTAACCGCACTTTTAATAAAACCGTCAGTTCTTCTTTCACATAACTGCCGTTAATCGATATAATCAACATCAAATAATCTCCTTAATCCTATCAAGAGAAAACACTGTGAGTAAAAATAAAGTTTTACAGCCTGATTTTAAACTAGCCTTTTTATTGCCTAAATACTGGTTAACTTGGCTAGGGGTTTTTATTCTTTATAGTATTTCCTGGCTCCCTTACAAGTGGCAATTAGGCTTAGGTCGAATGCTAGGACGTCTACTTTATAAAATAGGATCCAAAAGAAAACATATTGCGGATGTTAACTTAAAGTTGTGCTTTCCAGAAATGAGCGAGCAAGAAAGAGAAGTAATATTAAAGAAAAACTTCGAAAACACGGGCATTGCATTATTTGAGACTGGCATGGGTTGGTGGTGGCCGGATTGGCGTATTAAACGAAAGTTTAATGTGATTGGATTAGAGCATATAGAAAAAGCACAAAGTGAAGGTAAAGGCATTCTGCTGCTTGCAATGCATTACTTAAGTGTAGAAATCAATGCTCGTGGAATAGGCTATGGACACCCAATGGTAGTGTTTTATCGACCACATAATAATCCTTTAATGGAGTTTTTCCAATTTCGTGGACGTGGGCGTTCAAATAAATATATGTTGGGTAAAAAAGATGTTAAAGGCCTTATAAAAGCGTTGAAAGATAAAGAAGCTTGTATTTACCTACCCGATCAAGATTACGGTAGAAACCGTAGCTTGTTTGTACCCTTTTTTGGCGTTAAAAAAACCGCGACAACAACAGGTACATTAATTTTTGCTCGACAAAAAAATGTTGAAACAATGATGATTGTTCCCATTAGAAATGAAGATGACAGTGGCTATACTTTAACAATTTCACCACCATTCGATAACTTTCCAAGTAAAGATGACGAAGCTGATTTAATTCGTGTAAACCAAGAATTAGAAAAAGCGATATCTCAAAGACCAGAACAGTATATGTGGTTGCATCGACGATTTAAAACTCGCCCAAATCCAGATGAACCTTCTTTTTACAAATAACTCTTACTACAAGTAATGAATAATCAATGACACTATATACGATTATTCTTTGATAATTTTTTAACTATTTTGTATGGTATAGCCTTATATTATATTTAACATTATAGCAATTGGAAGTGTACCTATATGGGGTTTTGGATTCGAAGTGCTATTATTGCAGCTATCTTAATTGGGCTTGCTATTGCTTTTTTTCTCAATAAGGATTTACTGCTTTCGTCAAATCAAGATGATGCACAATCATTAACAGCTGAAGCTAGTGACGCGATAAAAAAGCAACTAAAATCTAAAAGGCCAAATGCTGCAGCGGAAGGACTATCTAATTTTTATGCTAAAGTGTATGGCGATAAAGAAGACAGAAAAATAGTAAATAATGTTATCTTTTTGCCTGAGCCCGAAGGTGATTTAGTTAAAATATTACAAGCTAAACAGATAAGTACCCGTTCTTACCCTAGAAACTGGCGTGGCACTGAAGAAAATCGTCCTTTTAGAAAAGGGGAAACACTTTATCAAAAACTTTCTGAATATTCATCGATCGAAGGCTTAGATATTATGTGGCGTCTCAACAAAGATTTTATTATAAAGCACCCTTTTCGTATTGATAACGACATCATAAATACAGCAAAGAAAATAGGTAATACCATATCTGGGCATTTTCCTGAAGGTATTAATAGCTATTTTTGTTATCGCCAGCGAACTTTAGTGTTTGTTAATGAGTCTATGGAATACCTGAATGATGAATGTCTTCACTTAAAAAACTAGTAGCAAGTTATATAAATACCATTTATATAACTGATAAAAAAGGGATTAACTTAGTAATCCCTTTTTTGGTTGTCAATGTAGCCAAACGTTAACTAAAGAGTGACTTTACTTATTCAACAAGAATTCAATATACCAAGGCATTGCTTTATCAATGCCTTGTTGAATTTTAAATTCAGGCTCAAAACCTATCATTGATTTTGCTTTTGAAATATCAGCCTGCGAATGACGCACATCACCCGCCCTAAAATCACGATATACTGGTGACTTTAGATATTTGACTCCATTAGTTTGTAACGCACTCTTTAAACTGTCAAATAAGGTGTTTAACGTGGTTCTATCACCTAAAGCAACGTTATAAACTTGGTTTTTGCCACTGTCAGGTGCTGTTGCCGCTAAAATATTTGCCTGTACTGCATTTTCGATAAAACAAAAATCTCGGCTTGTTTCACCATCGCCGTTAACTTGAACGTCTTGATTTTCAATCATAGCAGCAGTCCATTTAGGAATAACAGCTGCGTAAGCTCCATCCGGATCTTGTCGTTTCCCAAAAACATTAAAGTAACGTAACCCCGTAGCATTGAGTCCGTAAGTTTTGTTAAAAACATCCGCATAGAGTTCATTTACATACTTAGTAACAGCATAAGGTGATAATGGTTTACCAATATTTTCTTCTATTTTGGGTAATGCAGGATGATCACCATAAGTTGAACTAGAAGCTGCATAAACAAAGCTACTCACCATAGCTTCTTTAGCTGCAACTAACATATTTAAAAAGCCTGTAATATTAGCTGAGTTAGTTAAAATAGGGTCAGCAATAGAACGTGGTACAGATCCTAATGCGGCTTGGTGAAGAATATAATCAACTTTTTTATCAATGGTACCAACAGCTTTTTTACAATCATCAAGACTACGTATATCACCTTCAATAAAGGTAAAGTTTTGCCATTGCTCAGCAGAAACTTGTCCTTTAACTTCGTCTAAATTATGTTGGTGCCCTGTAGCAAAATTATCTAACCCTACTACCTTCTGATTTAATAGTAATAAAGTTTCTAATAAGTTAGAGCCGATAAAGCCTGCACAACCAGTGACTAACCATGTTTTAGGTGCAGATGTTAATTGTATTTTTATTTCTTGATAACGAGTCATAAAGTAAACCTGAAATTAATAAAGTTGATTGTTAAATTTCGCATTAAACACATACGAAATGACGAAAATAAGATGGTAAAGACGTGATTATTATTCAGTAAGTTTAATGTACAACACCTTTATTCTGCACTTGATTCAGGATCTTATTATTCATATTATTCATCTTTAAATGCTTCGAATTAACTACCTTATTAAAGAAGGAACGAAACATCTAAAGAATGAAAATTTATCTAGTTTATAAACGAATATCGGCTAATTGAGGATCAAGCATATATTTCAAATCATAAATAACATGATCTGTTTTCATTAAACCTTTAATATTATCATTTGATAATGCTTTAAATTCATTATGAGCGACAGCGAAAATAACAGCATCATAATGAGATACTTTAGGCTTATCTATTAGCTCTACGCCGTATTCCTCTTTTGCTTCACTTGGGTTAACCCAAGGATCATAAACATCAACATTAGTATCGTATTCTGCCAGTTCAGATAAAATATCAACAATTTTAGTATTACGAACGTCTGGACAATTCTCTTTAAACGTTAAGCCCATGACTAACACATTGGCGCCATTAACACCGATATTACGTTTAATCATTGTTTTAACTAATTGTGAAACGACATAAGCGCCCATACCATCGTTAATACGACGACCTGCCAGAATAACTTCTGGATTGTATCCTATCGATTGTGCTTTATGTGTTAAATAATAAGGATCAACACCAATACAATGCCCACCAACTAAACCAGGACGGAAAGGTAAAAAGTTCCATTTCGTTCCTGCTGCTTTTAATACTTCTTCAGTGTCAATATTCAGCTTATTAAAAATAACCGCAAGTTCATTTATTAACGCTATATTTAAATCACGTTGAGTGTTTTCAATAACTTTTGCAGCTTCTGCAACTTGAATACTTGATGCTTTATATGTGCCTGCAGTAATAATTGAGCCATATAACTGATCGATAAACTCAGCAATTTCATTTGTTGAACCAGAGGTCACTTTTAAGATATTTGTTACTCTGTGTTCTTTATCACCTGGGTTAATACGCTCAGGTGAATAACCTGCAAAAAAGTCTTTATTAAACACTAACCCTGAATTCTTTTCTATTTGTGGAATACAAACATCTTCAGTAGCGCCGGGATAAACTGTTGACTCATATATAACAACATCTCCTTTCTTGATAACAGTCGCAAGCATTTGACTTGCCTTAACAAGCGGTGTTAAATCAGGCTGTTTATGTTCATCAATCGGTGTTGGTACTGTAACAATATAAACATTACTCGATTTTAATGCTTCTACATCACAAGAGTATGAAATAAAAGCTGAGTCAGCTAATTCATCTGTTGATACTTCTAAAGTGAAGTCGTGACCTTGCTTTAATTCTTCTACACGCTTGGTGTTAATATCAAAGCCTAGAGTTGGGTATTTTTTCCCAAACTCTACAGCTAAGGGTAAGCCGACATAGCCCAAACCAATAATTGCTATTTTTACTTCACTTGATGTAAGTGACATTGAATTATTCCATTTAAAATTGTATTAAATTCCACTAACTAGCAACTATAAAGGGTTGCTAGTGCTGAAACTATGCCCAATGATGCTTAATAAACTTATTTCACATTTCATTACGCGTAATAATAACAAAAGTTTAACAGTATATTTATAGTCAAACAACTTCAAACTCATGCATGTTACTGCTTAAACTCCACATGATTGAAATATTGTTAACAAGTAGTAAGCGATTCCCTTTTAAATAGTTTACTCTGTATTCTAGGAAAGATTTCGCTACACAACACCGATTAAGAAGTGCTTTGTTCGCAGTACAAACTTGCCTTTAAACTAAAGCACAGGTATAAAAGCACATTGTACACTTTTTTTGCCGTTTATATTTTTAAGGCAGCGTGTACATTTACGCAAGTATCTCTACTTAATATAATAATGAAAATTAGGACAATTTTATGTCATCAAAACCAGCAAAAGATTTTTTTGGTCAGCCTAGTGGCCTTAAAACGCTTTTTTTTACAGAAATGTGGGAGCGTATGAGTTATTACGGCATGCGCATGCTACTTGTTTTATTTATGACGGCAACGTTACAAGAAGGTGGTCTAAGCTTAACCGTTGCTTCTGCAGCCGCAATTTATGGGTTATATACAGGTTGTGTATATTTTATGGGGCTTCCTGGTGGCTGGCTTGCTGATAGGTTAATGGGCGGACAAAAAGCCGTATGGTATGGCGGCATTATTATTATGATCGGCCACATTATTTTAGCTATTCCTAACGATTATTCATTCTTTATTGGTTTGATTTTTGTTGTATTGGGAACCGGACTATTAAAACCGAATATTGGCGCTATGGTTGGTCAGCTATATTCTGACAAAGATGTTCGTCGTGATGGTGGCTACGCTATCTACTACATGGGCATTAACATAGGATCAATTATAGGCTACGGTGTTTGTGGCTATTTAATGGAAAATCAAGGTTGGCACTGGGCATTTGGTGCTGCAGCTGTTGGTATGGCTATAGGCTTAATTCAATACAAAATTACCACACCTAACCTTAATGGTGTTGGCGCAAGTCCAGTGTATCCTTTATCAAAAAAAGCACAGAAATTAAGCTGGACAATTATCGCCATATTCTTAGCTAGCTTGGCTGCATTAACTTATGCAGTATTTCAAGGTATTGTTACTATTGTACCGGTAACTATTGCACAATATGTTGCGGTTGCCTTTTCTGCTATTTTCGTTATTTACTATGCTACTATTTATTTCGGGGGCTCTTTAACTGTTGCGGAGAAGAAAAAACTCATAGCGCTACTTATTATTTGTGTCGCTTCAGCTTGTTTTTGGTCTGGTTTTGAGCAAGCAGGCTCTTCAATGAACTTGTTTACACGTGATTATACTGATCGTATTGTTGGTTCATTTGAAATACCAACAGGATGGTTTCAATCGTTAAACTCTATCTTTATCGTATTATTATCTCCTTTCTTCGCTGCCTTATGGATTAATTTAGGAAAAAGGCTTGTAAGCCCTTCTTACGGCATAAAATGTGCTGTAGGTTTAATTATTATGGGTAGTGGCTTTATTGTTATGTTTTTTGCAGCACAATATGCAGCGTCAGGAATGAAAATTGCGCCTTATTGGTTAGTTGCCACTTATTTCTTACATACTGTTGGTGAACTATGTTTAAGCCCTGTAGCTTTGAGCGCGGTAAGTAAATTATCACCAAAACGCTTTGCAGGACAAATGATGGGTATTTTTGTGTTAACTTACTCTATCGGAAATATTATTTCAGGTTTATTAGCGGGTAATTACGATCCAAATAATGTATCTCAAATACCTGCGTTATACATACAGATTAGCTTGTTTACTATTAGTATTGGTTTGATTGTTTTATTAATAGGTTTTAAATCTAGATTCTGGGAAAATGCATCAGATGAAAATGAAGTAAAACACAACGCTAATGTAGCAAGTAATAATGCTTAATTAACTTTTATTTAGCATTCAGTGGGTGTTTAAATACACCCACTTTTATTTTCAATTAAGAAATATAAGATGACTAAATCTTTATTAATCTCCCCCTCAAATGACACTAGAAACTCGATTCGAAAAATAATACGCGATAGAAGAAAAGAACTGACTAGTTCATTTCAAGAAAGTGCCGCACTAGCTTTATTATCAACACTCAAAAATAGTGTTTTTGTAAAAGAGTCTCAACATATTGCTTTGTATTTAGCCAATGACGGTGAGTTAGACTTACAGCCTTTTATTCATTGGTGCTGGCAGAAAAAAAAGCACATTTATTTACCCGTTTTACATCCCTTTTGTTCTGGTCATTTGCTATTCCTATTGTATGAAGAAAATAGCACAATGATACAAAATAGCTATGGTATTTTGGAGCCCAAACTAGCAGTCGATAAAATTTGCCCATTAGCCCAACTTGATCTTTTATTCACACCGTTAGTTGCCTTTGATAATAAAGGCGCTCGGTTAGGTATGGGTGGAGGTTTTTACGATAGAACACTTGCTAATTGGCAACAACATCAGCTCTCTCCAATTGGGCTTGCTCATGATTGCCAGCAAGTCGACACCATTCCTGTAGAGGCTTGGGATATTCCATTACCCAAAATAATTACCCCCACCCGAGCTTTCAATTTTACAACTGCCGCACAGAGTAAAAAACCAAATAAGTAAGTTCAATTTAAGGCTACCAACTTAGTATAGGTTGCTATTACTGTCTTTTTAACAAGCGACTGCTATAATCTGCGCATTAATGAAATACTAAAATAGCTATACTCCTATAAGGCAAACTCATGACACAAGATGAAATGAAAAAAGCAGCAGCATATAAAGCATTAGAATTTATTAAAGAAGGCACTATTGTTGGTGTTGGTACTGGCTCTACTGTTAATTACTTCATTGACGCTTTAGCAACGATTAAAGATGATATTGAAGGTGCAGTTTCCAGCTCTGATGAGTCGACTAAACGTTTGGAAGCACATGGCATTGAGGTATTTGATCTTAATAATGTAGGCGTTTTAGATGTTTATGTTGATGGCGCTGATGAAGTTAACAAGTATTTAACCATGATCAAAGGTGGTGGTGCTGCACTCACAAGAGAAAAAATTGTTGCCGCTGTTGCCAATCAATTTATTTGCATCGCTGACGATTCAAAGTTAGTTGACATATTAGGTACCTTCCCATTACCAGTTGAAGTGATTCCTATGGCGCGTAGCTATGTTGCTCGACAACTAGTAAAGCTAGGCGGCGACCCCGAATATCGTCAAGGTGTTATTACCGATAATGGCAATGTTATTCTTGATGTACATAACTTAAAAATTACTGATGCTAAAAAGTTAGAAGCTGATATTAATGCTATTGTCGGTGTTGTATCTAACGGTTTATTCGCAGCACGAGGTGCTGATGTACTGATCCTTGGTAGTAATGGCGGAATTGAAATTATCAAATAATATCATACACTTAAGGCCTGGTTTATTAGTTTTAATGTAATAATAAAAATAGTATCCACAAGCTTAATTAGTCATTCATCTAACTAATTAAGCTAAGTAACCAGATAAATAAACATAATAATCAAACACTTAATTTGTTTACTCAAATATTTTCTTTAGAGTTTATACGCTATATGTTATCTTATTGGAATTATAGATATCTAGCCATCTAAACGTTTTATTTAGCTGACTTTTATTTAACTGACTTTTTTACTAACAATGTAATTCTAACTTAAATAAGTGAAGCCATACCTTATGACAACAAGCAAAAAATCATTAGCAAAAGACAAAATAAAAATCCTTTTACTTGAAGGTGTGCATCAAAGCGCACTTGATGAGTTAAAGGAGAAAGGTTATTCGAATATTGAGTATATTAAAACATCACTTTCGAATGATGATTTAATTGCCAAAATAGCTGATGTGCATTTTATTGGTATCCGTTCTCGTACTCAGTTGACTGCTGAAGTTATCACCCACGCTAAAAAGCTTGTTGCTATTGGCTGCTTTTGTATCGGCACAAACCAAGTTGACGTCAAAGCAGCTAAAAAACGTGGCATTCCAGTATTTAATGCGCCTTTTTCTAATACCCGTTCTGTTGCAGAATTAGTATTAGGTGAAGCCTTATTATTGCTACGTGGTATTCCTGAAAAAAGTGCAAAAGCACACCGTGGTGAATGGTTGAAGTCTGCGGTAGGGTCTTTTGAAGCTCGCGGAAAAACACTCGGTATCATTGGCTATGGCCATATTGGAACTCAGCTTGGTATTCTGGCTGAAACGTTAGGTATGCGTGTTAAGTTTTATGATATAGAAACTAAATTACCTTTAGGCAATGCAAGCCAATCATCTTCCTTAAAGTCATTGTTAAGTGAAGCTGATGTTGTTAGTTTACATGTGCCAGAAACACCCCAAACACAGTATATGATAGGTACAGAACAGTTTACTGCGATGAAAAAAGGCGCGATTTTTATTAATGCTTCTCGCGGTACCGTTGTAGATATAGAGTCACTTGCACAAGCATTAACAGACAAAAAAATAGCAGGTGCTGCCATTGACGTATTCCCTGTTGAGCCTAAAGGTAATGATGATGAATTCGTATCACCATTACGTGGTTTTGATAATGTAATTCTTACACCACATATTGGTGGTAGTACAAAAGAAGCACAAGAAAACATTGGTTTAGAAGTAGCAAGTAAATTAGCGAAATATTCTGACAATGGTTCAAGTTTATCGGCAGTTAACTTCCCTGAAGTATCACTACCGGAGCATTCTTTACCTGGAGAAACAGGTACAAGCCGCTTACTACACATTCATCATAATCAACCAGGCGTTTTAACAAAAATTAACCAAGCCTTTGCTGAAAATAATATAAATATTGCTGCACAATATTTACAAACAGATTCAGAAATTGGTTATGTAGTTATTGATATTGAATCATCTGATAGTGCACAAGCATTAAAAGCATTAAAAGCGATTGATGGCACAATTAAAGCAAGAATATTGCATTAATTTATCAAGTTGGATTCTAATCTCGTTAACCACGATTAGAATCCAACCATTATCAGTATAATCCCTTTAAAAAATACAAATAGAGTTACTAGGCTTTTCTTTCGTTAATCATTATTTCACTAAACTCATTAAGCCGACTATCAATTTAAAGTAACATACTTAGCATGCTGCAGATGACTCAACATCATAAACAGCATCATAGCTGTGCATCAGCCTGATTTTCAGGTAATGCTAATTGAAAGGCTTCAAGTTTACTGCAATTATCTACTACTCGGTTTATATAGGGAAAATGATTCATATCAATATTAAAACGATTAGCGTTATACACTTGTGGTATTAAACAAATATCAGCTACAGTTATTTGATCTTTAAAACAATAGCAACCCGACGTATGGATAAGCTGCTTTTCTATCGCATTAAAGCCAATAACCATCCAATGCTTAATCCACGCTAATTTAGCATCACTTAGTAAGTTAAGTTCATCCACTAAATATTGTTGAACACGTAAATTATTTAATGGGTGAATTTCACAAGCAATATTTAATGCAAAAGCCCTCACTTTAGCCACATCTTTTATGCAATCAGGATATAATGATAACCCTGATTTTGCCGATTCAAGATAATCGATAATTGCTAATGATTGATGTAAAGTCAAATCATCATCAATTAAGGTAGGCACTAATTGGTTAGGGTTAATGGCAGTATAATCATCCTTATATTGCTCTCCACCATTTTTAACTAAATGTACTGGCACAGATTCAAAATCAATTCCTTTTAAGTACAAAGCTATTCGTACCCTATAAGCTGCCGTTGAACGCCAATAACCATAAAGCTTCATAATACCCCCTACTTTCTAATGCCTTTATTTATGACATTTTGTATTCGACAACCTTTTGATTAATAGCCCCAAAGATACTATCACCATTGTCATCAAACATTTCAATACGTACCTTATCGCCAAACTTCATAAATTCAGTACTAGCAACTCCATTGGCAACAATTTCTAACATACGTTTTTCCGCTAAACAGCTTGAACCAGCCGAACGATCGTAATTAGAAATAGTACCTGAGCCTACGATACAGCCCGCAGACAAAGGCCGAGTTTTTGCAGCATGAGCAACAATGGTAGGAAAATCAAACGTCATATCAACACCGCAACTTGGTTTCCCAAATAATGTGTCATTCAAATGGGTGATTAAAGGTAAGTGTAGTTTTTTACCATCCCATGCAGCCCCTAATTCATCAGGTGTAATCGCAACAGGAGAAAAGGCACTTGAAGGTTTTGAGCTAAAGAAGCCAAATCCTTTAGCTAATTCACCGGGAATTAAATTACGCAAGGATACATCATTCACCAGCATTAATAACTTAATATGGCTTGCAGCTTGTTCTGACGAAATTCCCATTGGAACATCATCAGTGATGACTGCTACTTCCGATTCAAAATCAATTCCATAGCTTTCAGATGCAACATTAATATCATCATAAGGCCCAATAAAAGCATCTGAGCCCCCTTGATACATTAAAGGGTCTGTCCAAAAGGTTTCTGGCATTTCGGCATTACGTGCTTTACGAACTAGCTCTACATGATTTACATAGGCACTGCCATCAGCCCATTGATAAGCACGAGGTAATGGTGACTCACAATTAGCTTGTTCAAAATCAATCATACCTGTCATATCACTATTGAATACAGCTTCATTTAAGCGGCGATAAACTAATGCTAATTTAGGTGCTATCTCTTGCCAGTTATCTAGTGCATTTTGCAATGTAACAGCAATATTAGGTACCGCAATCGCTTTAGTCAGATTACGGCTGACGACAACGAGTTGGCCGTCGCGCGTATTATTTTTAAGAGTAGCTAATTTCATGGAAAACCTTTTCGTAAAAAGACAATGATCAGAGAAGACTAATTCTATGAATATTTAGCTAAAATCGACAAGTAATTATAAAAGAGAGCGCGGCAAGCTTTGGAAGAAATTCTTTACAGGTATTTTGCCACTTGCATGGCAACGCGGTATTTTCTATTCATCGCGGTTAAATGAGCTTAATGAGAAGGTTATATATCATTAATATAAGATCGATTATCCTTTGTCAGTATACAATTCCTTACGTTTGCTTATATGCTGACAAAGGTATTTCACTATTTTTGTTATGTTATTAAGGCTAAATTTTTACTGTTTTTTTATTGATGTCATATTCACGTAATTTATTAGCAATGGCTGTGTGACTTAAACCTAATTTCTTCGCTAACTGTCTTGTGCTTGGGTAAGCAGGGTATAGCTTACGCAATAGATCAGCTTCAAACCCTTTTACTGCAGCATCAAGTGTCCCTTCAAATTCTTGTTCTAAATAACCATGTTCACGTGTATATGCTGGCAACTGAAGGTGACTTATTTCGATTTCATCACCTTCTAGCAATGAAGTTGCTCGGGTTAACACATTTTCTAACTGCCTCACATTACCTGGCCATGGATAATGTTCAATAAAATCTCGACATTCTGGCGTTAATTTTAAATTTACTCGACCAATACGCTGCCCAGCATGAGCAATAAAAAACTCGGTCAATGGTAAAATATCACTTCTTCGTTCACGTAGTGGTGGAATATTTAAACCAAAAACATTTAAACGATAATAAAGATCTTCTCTAAATTCTCCAAGCGACACTAAATGAAGCAGATCTTTGTTGGTAGAACTAATAATACGAACATTGACGGTAACCTCTTGTTCTGAATTGACCCTTCTGAAGCTACCATTTTGAATAACACGTAATAACTTACTTTGTAGCTTGGTTGACATTTCTCCCACTTCATCAAGAAAAACACTTCCATTATCAGCAAGCTCAAAAATTCCACGTTTGCCCTGAACTTGATCTTTTTCACCAACACCAAATAATTCAGACTCAGCGACATCATCCGGTAAAGCAGCACAATTTAAAGTCATAAAAGGTTGATCAGCACGTTCACTCGCAGCATGGCATGCTCTTGCTAATAACTCTTTACCTGTACCTGTTTCACCAATGATAAGAATAGAAGAATCAAGTAAAGACATGCGCTTAGCTTCTCTAATCACTTTTCTCATACTCGTGCTTCTAGCTTGTATTCCTGAAAAGGTATTTTCGCTCGGCTGTTTAAATGCATTAATCTGCTGACCTAAACGAGCTTCTGACTTTAATATTAATACTGCCCCGGCTAAAATCTGCTTGTTGTGTTCAGTATCGTCCTCGCTAGCAACATTAATTGGCATTATATCTGCCACGAAGTCCTCACCTTGAAATTTCAAACGGCAAGTTTGTGCTAACACATCGTCACTGTCTAACCAGCGAGTAAAGTTAAAACCTTTCAGCCATTGACTTACATGCTGACCTTTAACACTTTCATCATTATCACAGCCCATAATAGTAGCTGCAATATTGTTTACTATACGAATGTTTCCTTTAATATCTAAGGAAATAAAGGGATCGGGAAAAGTTTTGATGAGTGTTACTAATTCATTCCTTTCACGCTCTGATGGCATATAAGGTGCTGTTCGTACGTCCCCTACTCCTTCTAGTAAACGCAATTGTGGCATAAATTTTTGTAAATCTGAAAAGTCTAAATCAGGTATATTGATAAAGATTCTGCCTGGCTGCTTTAATTCAATACCTCGCACATTAATTCCATGTTCAACAAAAATCCCTAATACTTTTTGCCCCATACCAACACGGTCATGGCACGTAATTTCCAAGCGCATTTATACAACCTTTTCAAATACAAAAAACTTATTGTAAACTATTTTTTACAATATAAAAGCCTTAATAATAGATATTATTAAGGCTTTTATATATCACAAGGCTCCACTTTATATCAAAGAGGAATAATATTTGGAATTTAAGATATGAAAAATAAATTTAATCTGATAATAATTGATCAGTTTTTGCTGCACAAATAAAATCATTCTTATGCAAACCGCCAATAGCATGTGTCCACCAAGTTACTTTCACTTTACCCCACTCAAGTAAAATAGCAGGATGGTGAAATTCAGATTCAGCTAATTCACTCACCTTATTAGCAAATGCCCACGCCAATTTATAGTTTTTAAACTTGTATTCACGCTCTAACATCATCACTTTATTATGCACTTGAGGTACCCAATCAGGAATTTGCTTTAATAAGCTCTTCAATTCATCGTCACTAACTTGAGGTGCGCTACTGTGACATGCTTCGCATTGCTGTATTGATAATTCATTACTCATTTTATATTCCTTAATTGTTTACTATTATTTAACTATTTTGAAACTATATTTGTTAGCTAGACGCAAACTATCAATTAACTAGCCAATTAATAGTTACTTAACTGACCAATATATACTAAGCCATTTCTTTGGGTGGGAATTTAGCTTCGAATAAACCAAGTGATTTAGCTTCTTCAATTAACTGGAAAATTTCATCGACATCCAATTCTCTAATGCGATCTAAATCACTTACGCTATTTAGCATAAAATAAACTGGCTGCATAATATCAATACGATATGGTGTTCTTAAAACGTCGAGTACTTTATTCTTACTAAGCGCTCTTCGCTCCACATTTTCATTGGTCAATGCATACTGAGTTTCACTAGGTGAAGATAAAATTCCACCACCATAAATTTTTAAGCCTTGAGATGTACTAAGCAAACCAAACTCAATAGTAAACCAATACAAGCGAGCTAAATATAGCCGTTGTTCTTTCGTCGCGTTTAACCCCATCTTGCCATAGGCTTGAGTATAATTTGCAAATGATGGATTAGTTAGCAAAGGACAGTGTCCAAATATTTCATGAAAAATATCAGGCTCTTGTATATAGTCTAAATCTTCACTTTTACGAATAAAGGTTGCCACTGGGAATTTTTTTTCTGATAAAAGCTTAAAAAACTCACCAAAACCAATTAACGCTGGAACGGGATAACATTGCCAGCCGGTTGTTTCTAATAACACTTTAGAAACCTCACCTAATTGCGGAATTCTGTCTAATGGTAATTGCAGCTTTTCTAACCCGATCAAATACTCATCACAAGCCTTACCCTTTATATGTACAAGTTGTCGGGTAATTAGTGTGTTCCATATTTTATTTTCTTTTGCAGACCAATGAATCATCCCCTGTTCGTCAGCATCTTTCGAAGTATACCTTGTGGATTTTGTCATTGTTATTACCTTCTTTTCTATACGGGAGCCCCTTTAGTTATATTCATCTTAAGGCATGATATTAGAGAAAGGGAAGTGGTATAAACTTAACAAAAAACACCTATCTGTTTAAAATGTAAACTAATTATTACAAATATAATGACTTTAAGTATAAAACAGCCATAAATAGTGGCTATAGATAACTGAAACAGTACTAGTTACAGAGTTTAAGCTAAGTAAAGGATTCGGCGAACGCAAGCCGACAGAGTAACCTTAGGCACCTCAATTAGAATTTTACCTTACTATCCTTCTAACATGGTTAGAATTGACATTAAACAAAAGGTAAGGTGGAGTTAGATAGTCAATGACATTAATTTGACCATGATTAGCTCACGGTTAATGCACTAACACTTACAAATTAAACTTTTTGGCTAATAAGGTTTTTAATCGTCGTCAGCATTTCTTTTCGAACATGCGAAAGTTTAGGCTTGTCTTCGAAAGGAATTGGGCGACATAACTGCATAGTTTTAACACCTAATCGAGCTGTTAGCATACCTGCACCGAGTCCTTGTGCTAAACGCCCTGAAAGTTTTCCAAGTAAATCAGCACCTATCATATCACTGCCAAAATCAGCAATTAATTCACTAGCTCCAGCATAGACCATGTTAATAAACACTTGTTTAATCAACTTAATACGGCTCCAATATCCTAATTTTAAACCATACAAACCTGCGACTTTATTTATCATCCTAAAGTTTCGCCATACAATAATTAACATATCTATAATAGCAACAGGGCTAAGAGCAACTAAAACCACAGCTTCAGTTGAAAATCGTGCAATTTCAGCCATCGCTTTCTCATCAACTTTTGACAATACTGACCGTGAATAAAGTTGTAATAATTCGCTATCTGAATATTGATCATTTAATGCATCTTGCCAAACCTGATCTTTTTCATTTTCCAAGGTAAGATCGCAGGGTAAACTGTTGGTTATTTTTTGACAAAAGTGTTGAACATTTAGCTGTGCTGGTGAAGAGCTTGCCATGCTATCACTGCTTAACAGTAACTGATTTGCTTCTTTCTTTAATATCTCTCTTCGTTTAAATTGCCTTAATTTAGACCATTCACTGAAAATAGTAGTAGAAGTAATAATCACTAAACAAGATAAAATAACAGCATAAATACTGGTAATAATAGGCGATTGTTCAAAACCATTAATAAAAAAATCAACCGCCTCCACTCCAATAATGACAGTAAGTAGAGTAAAAACTATGCGCCATAACCAACGAGGGCGGCTTTTGTTATTTTCTAAAGAAAGACTATCTGATGAGCTATTTTTCAGCACTGTCGGCAGTTCACTAACCTCATCGATAGGTAAATAATCTTGATTATCAAAAATGACCTGTGCGCCACTTTCAGTTTCTTTTGCCTCTTGAGAGCTCTGTTGTTCTGATAATTCGCTCTCAGAAAAAAGAATTTGTTGCTGATGATTTTCTTCATCAGTTCTATTATTTATTTGGGTCATATCATTTTATCTGCTAACAAAAATTGTAATACTTGATCCATACGAATATGCGGTAAAGGCTGGTTTTTTTTCAAACCATTCATAGGGAGAAAATTGATAAAGTTAAAAGCACACGCTTGCCAAAATTCTTTTTTTGGTAAATGTTCTGGAACAGAGCCAGGAAATAATGTAATTTTTTCCCTCGTTTTTAGCGTAATTTCGTCATTTAATGAGCTTTGATTAGTGCTGCTATGATCTGTATAGCCTTGAATAACGGAAACCTGCTGTCCTTTATGGAAACTTTTACCTGAAGTGGTACTTTTCACTGATGCTATCGCGAGCGTTTTCATTTCAATAGCTTCAAAATTTAGGTTATGTTTACTTTGAAAAATCAACTCATTAAATAGCGACACCATAGGTGCATGTTGTTCACCCGTTACGTGATCTGCCTTGGTCGCGGCAAAAAGTAACTTATCAATTTTTGGAGAAAATAAACGCGAAAACAAACCTGATTTACCATAACTATAACTTTCTAAAATCATATCAATGGCTAGTTGTAAATCTGAAAAGCCTTCTGCGCCACCATTATTAGAGCATGAATTTAATGGCGTCAAACAATCAGCTAAAACAATTTGTCGATCAAATCGTAAAAAATGCTGACGATAGAATTTTTTAACAACTTCTTCTTTATACTCAATAAATCGGGCTCTTAACATCCCAATAAAACTATTATCACTGGCATTCTGATAATCATTTCCATCAATATTTGTTAAGTTTGGAAAAGGAAAAAATTCTAAAATAGGTGCTCCAGCTAATTCAGCAGGTAAAATAAATCGTCCTGGTTGAATAACACTAAGCCCTAATTGATAACGAAATGCGTGCAGTAAGTCAGTATACTCTTTAGATAATTGCGCTAATAACTCCTCATCAGCTTCATCAAACGGATCTATACTAGCAACCTTGGTTAGAAAGCCCTGAGAGAACTCTAGACGCGGTGACGCTGTTAATAAGGCATGCGTTTGTTCAGACCATTGCTCATAAGTTTGTTTGAGCATAGGTAAGTCAAGTAACCACTCACCAGGATAATCAGTTATATCAAGCGTTAATGTCGCCATATCAGCGGCATATTTTAGTAATGATTTCTGAGGCTGATAGCGAATAGCAAGGCGCAGTTCACTAATACCATGGGTTGGCTCGGGCCATGTTGGATGCTCATTGGTCAGGGAAGCTATGGCTTTATCATAATCAAAACGTGGAATAGATAAATTTTTTTGCGGCACACGTTTAGCTGCTATAAAATTTCCATTATGTACAGGATCAAAAAAACTTAGTTTACTGCTATTTCCTTCGGTAATTAGCTGATTAACTAACGACGTTATAAAGGCTGTTTTACCACTTCGACTTAAGCCAGTAACCGCTAAGTTGATATGTTGATCAAACGTACGGTTGAGTATTTCACCGGCTTTATTTTTTAATTTATCTAATCTCTTGATAAAGCTTCTCCGCATATGCACGAATAATTTTCTAAGGTAATGGTCAAAGTAGAAACCATAAAAGTAATTTTATCATAATTACTTTTTTTCAAAAACAACAGCTAAATATTTGTATTTTTAGTTGCTTGAATTGCCCAGCATAATTTACCTAAATCATGATCAATTGACGTCATATTAAACGAACTGAAGTTATCTTGTGTCGAGGTTTGGATTTGATTAACATCAGTCATCGACCAAGCAGCTGCAACTTGATCTTCTAAGCGTTGCCTAAAGAATAGTGTATTGGCTATGATAGTCGCAACACTTTCCCTATTAATATGCTTCCAGTTCATAATGACAGGTACTAACTCTTTGGCTAGTAAGTTGAACCAATCTAATTGTACTTCGTTATTACAAGCTCTCTGCAGCTCTTTAAATAAGTTTAATAAATCCTTATTTTTGCGCTGAAATTGAGTTTGCTGTTCTAATGTTGGATTATTTTTATCTTTAATTGTTTCACATAAGTTTGCAAAATCTTGTAACCCATCTAATAAGCCGTTGTTTGCTGATAATCTATTAATGATATTAATACCAACTTTACAATCGTCGGTAATAAATGAAGACTCATGATGAATTAAAGCGATAAAACTGCCATTAGGTTTTAGAATTCGGTTTATTTCTAATACTGCGGCACTTGGTTCGGCATACTCAAAACCAAATTGACTAATAACAGCATCAAACACTTGGTCTTTAAAAGCTAACTTTTCTGTCGGCATTTCACCATAAAATTTAACACTTTTAAGCGTATTATAAATAGGATCTGAAGGTTTAAACTTGGAAAGAGGATTAATAGCTGCTGCGTCTGAGCCATAAACATTAAGATAAGGATTAAATTTTTTAGCTAAAACAGCAAGTCCGCCATTACCTGTGGCTACATCTAATATTTTTGCTGAGTTAGAAAATTGTTGAAATTCTTTATGCCAAAAATCTGCTATTTGTCCAACATAGCCTTGCTTATGTTCTCCTTCTGCAAAACTATTAAGTGACTTTGTTGATGACCAATAAGTACTCCAATGTTGCATTTTCTCTACCTATTAAAAAAGAAAAGGTGGGTATAATACCCACCTTTATTTTGTACAACTTTCAGTTAACTAAAAGTTCATGCTAACTTATCTTTAGAAAGTTTGAGATAAACGAACATAAGTAATACGTCCGTATGCATCATAAAGATCAAAGTTATAGTTACGACCATCGAAGCTGCTTAACTGTGGCTCTTTTTCAAACGCATTTTGCATACCAATAGAGATCTTAGTACCTGTTGATAAGCTATAAGTTGCTTGAAGATCGTGTGTGATCCAAGTAGCAATATTACCAGTACGCTCAACACCACCACCATCTACTTGTGTTACATCTTCATACTGAGAACCAATCATGTTCATGTTCCATGTTAGGTCTAAGTTATCCCAAGAGTAGCTGTTGCTTAGCGTAGCACGTTGCTGTGGTTCACCTGTATCTTTAATTGTGTTACGGCCACCATCAATGATGCTATCGAACTGATGGCTAAACTGTAATGTTTGTCTTAAAGTACCTGCATTACCAAAATCAAATGTAGTATTTAGGTTTAAATCAAGACCACTAATTTCCCATTTACCTTCATTCGCGTAACCTTGGGTAATTAAATCAATACCACCATTAGCTAAACGAGTTACACCTAAACCAGCAGGAATTGGGTCACCTGTTTGCTCACGAGTAAGAATTGTTTCAGAACCGAAGAAACGGATCATGTTTTCAATTTCAATCTCATAATAATCAGCAGAGAAGTTTAACCAATCTGTTGGCTGGTAAGCTAAACCTAAAGAGATTTGCTTAGAAGACTCAGATCCCATTTCAGCATTAGCTAAAGTGATTGCACTAACTTGAACATCACAACCTTCAGCTAAACCTAAGTTAAGACATGACGGATCATCTGAAACACTTGGGTTATCAGGAGCCGGTTTAGCAGTAAGAATATCTAATGTCGGTGCACGGAAACCTTCACCGTATGATGCACGTAATACTAAGTTATCAGTTGCATCATATTTTACAGAAACTTTAGGAGAGAAATCACTACCGTAATCAGAGTAGTTATCATAACGACCAGCGATTGTGAACTCTAAACCTTCCTTAACAGGAAATAATGCTTCAAAATAAGCACTTTTAAGGTTACGACCACCACCAGCACTATTACCAGCAGAACCACCAACTTGACCAGCTTCAGACAAAGAGTCATAAGTATCAGAGTAATCTTCTTTACGGTATTCAGCACCAACAACAGCTTGTAATGTACCGCCATCCATTTCCATTACATCAAATGCAACAGAGCCGAAAACTTCTTCTTGTTCAAACGTACCAATACGTGATGTAGTTACATTTAAACCAGATAATAATGTAGCATACTCACTTTTCTCTGCATCAGTAGTAAAGCGAGTGCCGAACGGGTCATTGATCATATATGCGCCACTATCAATAGCAACACGAGCATTAGAACCCATTAAGTAACCACGACCAATTTCATAAGTCTTAGTTTTGTTTTTACGTACACCGAAATCAACAAAAACATCACCAATGTTACCTTCAACACCAACTAAAAAGTCAGTTGACCAGTTGTCAACTTCACTATCACGGTTACCTAATGCAGCAAAACGATGACGGAAACCAACTTCTTGAGCACCTTGTCCTGAAGTAGACTCTTCATAAAATGGGCTATCTGGATTAGTTGGGTTATTTGGGCTATCAGCAGACATAAATGCGCCAACACCAGCATCATTCAATGTTGGTGCATAACGACCAAACGACTTAGTTTTTGAAATCAATGTATGAGAGAATATTTTCCAGTCATCATTAATTTCATATTCAGCTTTCAAGAAACCAGACGTGTTACCTGTTGATGCTTCATTAGCATTTGTTGCATTGAAATTATATGCACAAAAATCATCACCAGCCATGAAGAAATCTTGTAAACCATCACATTCTGCAGCAGAAAGAATTGAACTTAATCCACCTGCATCATCTTCACCAAGGTAGCCTCCAGGTCTTACCCAGTTTGCACCAAAACTTGACGCACCAGGTTGAACCCAATCATAAGCATTTTCAAAAATAATGTCACGGTTGTTCCAAGAAACACCACCAATAACAGAGGCTTTATCAGTTGAAGCACCAAATACAGCAGAGCCCTCTTCGCGATCACCACCTTCGTTTGGTAAACTAACCTCTGAAGCGCCTAAACGTAACTCAGCACCAGTAAAGTTTTTTCTAGTGATTATGTTAATAACACCAGCGATAGCATCAGAACCATATACCGCAGAAGCACCATCAGATAATATTTCAATTCTTTCTACCGCTGCCATAGGGATAGAGTTTAAATCTTGTGAGTTACCTGTTGATGGAGATTTAGGTAAACGACGACCATCTACTAAGATTAAAGAACGTTCAGAGCCTAAGCCACGTAAGTTAACTTGAGAAATACCTTGCGCAGAACTACCTGATTGTGGACGGAAAGAACCAGCAGAGTTAAAGCTAGTATTACGTAATAAATCTGAAACTGAAGTTTGACCTGAGAAATCAATCGCCGCACGATCAATAACGGTAACAGGGATTGAACCTTCTAAATCGGTACGTTTAATACGAGAACCTGTTACTGCAATTCGCTCTACTTCTTCAGCGCCATCTTCTGCTGAAAATGCTGACGTTGAAATTGATGCAGTTGCCGCAGCACCAAACATCATAGCTAGACGAATTGCCTTAGCTAATTTGCTATTGTTATACATGTTTACTCCCTGGATCACATTTGTGATTGGTTTGTTATTTGTTTGTTTTTTATACGTTTCGAGACTATTTTGCCCCGTAAACTTTTTTGAACGAGTCGTATGACCTGATCTGTCGCTTATGATATTAAACGGTATCAGCTCATACCGTCAATACCATTTATAACCATTTGGTAAGGTTTTTCACATTCAGACATATTAAGTAACATAAAAAAAAACAGGAAAAACAGAGAATTCAACAATAAATCACTATAAAACAGTTGCTTAATGGTGTTTGCTTTTATTATTGTTTTAACTGAACCTTTTCATAAAAAGATAAATATTATTTTAAATTTTAAAAATAATATTTATCACCAAGAACAAATAACAACTTAAAAACAACAACTTAAAACAATGCCATTTATTTATACCTAATTAATCAATTCCAAATATTTCCATCCAAAACAAAAAATAACATAATAAAATCAACAACTAAAAATAATAAAACACCCAACTGTAAACATATAATTACAAAAGCCGATTTTTTCTTCTTAGCTTTTATAAGGGTTAGTAATATAAAAGACTTATTTTTATAAAATCATTCCTATTTCAAGTGCTACAATGACAATGAAATTTGCTGCGGCTCTTACATTAGGTTAAATAATGAACTCTATTGAGCGTTTGTCTGTGTTACTAGAAACACTCGAAGCGAAAGCTAAACAAACAGATATACAAAATACACAACGCAAAGCACACTGTTTAATTGAAAATAACAATTTATTTTCATCAACGCTATTTGTTAGTCAAAGTGATCAATTTATTCCATATATAAAAGAAACTAAACGAAAAATATCAGAATTTTCTCGTTTAGTTGCAGCCAATAAAGTAGAGCTTTCAAGATTAGTGTTACTACAAATCGAACAGCAAATATCTGCTATATCTATTGCATTACAATCAAATGCTGTGATGCACCAGGCTGCCACCTTAAGTTTTGATGCAAACAAAAAAGTTCGTATAAAAAAAGCAAAAGAAAAACAAACGAACAAATACAGCGCACTCACTAAAAACATTATGTTAAATAGCCATCAGCTGTATCAAAAATTAAACGAACATCATGAATTTGAACGACGTTTAATGGATATGCTTAGTGAGCGAGAAAATGCGCGGTTACGGTGTAAAAACCATGAAAGCGAAAAAATATCAATGGAAGTACTTGCTTTACATCAACGCCTTGGCCGTTGTCGTCAAGCAATTTCAGCAATTGAACGTGATATAGAGTTTGCTGAAAAACGTTAAAATTTATTACCTTATTTCATACGAATAAGAATGGCATATAAATAAATCTAAGGTTAATATTAGAAACTAATAAATTAATAATAAGAAGGCAACTATGAAAATATCTGATGACATCCATAATTATTATGAAAAATTAGTAATGCAACATTTTACTTTATCTAAGTTTGATGAAAAATATGATGAAGATTTTATTGCAGATCTTACATGCGTTGTATTAAATCAACTACCTACTCGTTATATTCGTCATGAAGTTGATATGGCTTTTTACTTGCCTGCATCTGAGCGCTTTGAAATGGAATCAAAAGTAAAAGTGGCCATAACAAAATCTCTTGAATTTATGAATATGCAACACTCAAATAATGATTAAATTTAAAAATATTAATATAAGGAAGCGAATCTAGGTATTGACGATATAAATATGATCCTTTATTAAATTAAAGTTAGCTCAAAGATTTAACGCTCTTATATCTGTAAAATCCCCACTATAACCTAATGTTTAATAACACTTCTAGCTCTGAATTAATTAAAGCATCAACCTAGCCAGTTGTTAATTCTTAGGTTTAAAGGTTTTTTCCCACAAGCTAACTTGATTGCGTCCTAGAGATTTTGATTTAAAGAGTGCTAAATCTGCTTGTTCAATTAATTCTGATGGTGTTTTAGCATTAAATTTAATGGAGGCAACACCAAAACTACAGGTAACAGAAATATTGTTAAAGCTACTAGCCTCAACCTTTTGACGAATATTTTCAGCAATATCCATTGCTTGCTCTTTTGGAGCTCCAGGTAAAACAATACAGAACTCTTCTCCACCAAAACGTGCAACAATGTCATTTTGACGCACACTATTTTGTAGAATATTAGCGACAGCACTAAGCACAGAATCTCCCGCACTGTGTCCATAACTATCATTTACTTCCTTAAAATGATCGATATCTACCATAAGAATGCAATACTCACTAAGCCTTGTAGTATCGACAAAATCTCTATTCATAAAATCAAATAAAATTCGACGATTATAGCAATTAGTCAACGGGTCGCGAGCTGCTAAATAATCTAGTTCTTTATTTCGTTTGTTTGAATCGACAAACCTTTTATATATAAATAATACGGCAAGCAAGCAAATAACCAATAACGAAGCTAATGCAACACTGGCATATTTATTTTTAGTAAGCTCTAATTCAGAAATAATTCTTGCTTGCGCAGCTATTTCAATTTCAGTATTTTTCTTAAGTAATTGAAGCTGATCAAGTCTTACTTTTTCCTTTAACGATTTCAGCTCTTCTTCCATTTTATGTGAATACAAATTCGCTTTAGCTAAAACTAATTCTTCTTCCTCTCTTTCATCTTGAATAACTTTAGATAGTGCTATTTCATTTTCAGCATAACCTAATGACTCTGCAATATTCCCTCTTCTCTTTTCTAATTTTCTAAGCTCTCGATAGGCATATAACGTCTGATATTTTGTGTTGATTTTAGTCGACAATTCTAATGATTTTTTTAGTAAACTAACAGCTTCATCACTATTCATATCACTAAGCAGCGCTGCCAATGGTGTTTGCGCTTTAATTTGATATAACTCATTACCTCCTTTAATCGCTTGCGCCAACGATTCTCTATAATACGCTATAGCCTGACTATTCTCTTGCTGTGCTCGATAAATATTGCCGATGATGCGTGCCGAAGTAGAGCCTTTTAGGTAATCATTTTCCTTTTGGTAAATTTTATAAGCTTTTTTCGCCATAACATGAGCAGATTGATACTTTTCGTCATTTAAATCAATCACTGCCAACTCTCTTAATGCTGAAGCAAGCGTTTTTGTCTCAATCTGTTCTTCAGGCAAATCAATAGTAAACTGATAAAACGAACGGGCTTGTCCGAATTGCTTCAATCGAGTGTATATAAGACCCATTTGATTGGATGCTTTTCCCATACTGCTAAAATCTTTAATTTTAGTGAAGTACAGGTAAGCCTCATAAATAGCGGTCAACGACTTTTCATATTGACCAATATTGCGATAAATTATGCCCGCGCCTATCAGCGCTTTGGCACGCCCAGCAGGATCCTCGATTTGATCATGTATTTCTAAACCACGGACTGAATATTCTAACGCAACAACGTAGTTTTCAAGGTAGCGCTCCGCCTCTGCAAGTGTATTCAACGTACGTGCCATTAATTTTTTATCTTGTAAAGCAGTAAATACATCTAACGCTTTTCTATAAAAAAATGCCGTTTTTTCTCTATTCCTCAGTCGTTTGTACGACTGAGCTAGATTTTTATAGGTTTCGCCAAGATGTCTTTGTACAATTTTATCATCTGCTTTAAGATACTTTAGCGCTTGAGAATATTGCTCAATAGCATCGTTATAGTGCTTTTTTTCATAATAACCAGCTCCTTTGGTTATGAGAATAAGCGCTATGGATAAATCTTGTTTGGATTTTTCAGCTAAAGGAAGTAATTCATCAAGTATTTTATTTGCTTCATCATATCGTCTAGCCAAAATAAGCATAGTAGCATAATCAACCGAAGAACTAATTAAGCGCTTATTCTCATTAATTTTTTTGTAAAGAATAGTAGCTTCTAAAAAATGATATAACGACTGTTCAATATCTTTTGAGTCGCGCGCCAGTTCGCCTAATAAATAATGTGAATGTGCACTCAAACGATGATTTTTATTATTTTGCGATAACAAGAGTGCTTCGTTAGCTAATGCCGTGCTTTGTTTTTTATCTTTATATTTAAGTGATTTGGCTTGCTTTAAAAGCGCTAATTCCGGTGAGTTATCAGTATATTTATCAACAGTAGAAATCGATGAGTTTTTTTCTGCTGAGTAAGCTGTATTAGAACAAAAAGGTAGAATACCAACTAAAAATAAACATATTGTGTACTTACAAATTAAACAATAATGTTTTTTAAAAATCATTAAAATATAAAAAGACTCACTCTGCCAAGTAAAAATAACCGAAGGTAATCGATTTAAAGTAGAGAACAACATCATATATGATCGCCTAAATCTTACCCGTTAACAGGGCTATCCATAATTATGTTAATCGATAAAGTATATATTGTGTGATGTCGAATTAACACTCTAAAAATAAAAATGCTTATATAAATTTTATTTTTATTCATGAAATTGAACTAATTACGAATATAGTTTCACTACTTATGAATTGTGAATAAGCAACTTCAGTGACTTTTACCACTTAATGATGAGGAGTTGATATTACTTATGAGTTATTTGAAATTGAATTTCTCGATTTAACCTGAATATTTTTGCCTCTTGCTTCATACCTCCTCATTATTTAAACGCATAATACTAACTTACCTGAGCTCAGCTTAAAAAATTTATTTATTGAAACTCAACATTTAAAATACAGCATCAAACAAAATATGACTGACTTTTCTAAAGGCTTCTTTTTTACAACGTGTTCTTAAAGACTTCCAAGAGGAATTATTTCGATAGTAATAAATACCATTGCGGATGTATAAATGAGGGATATTTGCTGACTTCATTGTAGCACCAATTGTAGCAGTTACGCTTTTTTGTGGTGTAAGTCATTGATAATAAAATATTGGGTGGCAACCCTAATAGCCACACCTCGGCACATGAGTCGTCTGCTGCGGTTGCTTCCTTCCGGACCTGGCCGAGTTCACAGAGTATCATTGCGAGGGGACCAAAAGGGTCACCATAATGATCTTAAACAAAGATAAATATTTAGATTGCTTAAGTGGCGCGAATTATCGCTAATCAAATCGATGTATGCAAGCACTACTTAGTTATTTTCTAAGAACCTTATACTGCTTGGGTGTTTTTTGTGCAAACATCTAAATATTAACCTTAAACACTCTCTTTTTAGTAAAGTAATTGCTATTAATGTAAATTGATTTTTTACTTCCTAATTAACACCATTTTTTTGTTGAGCCAACTTCTCATGTATCTCTAATAAAATAGATTTTATTACTAAAAGGTTTTCCTTACCTAAGCGCAATAATAATTTATCCGAGTCAGGTAGTGCTTCAAGCTCAGGATCTGCAAATTTATACATAACACTTGGGTGAACCAAGGCCATTGATGATTTAGGTAACTCCATATCCAAAACCCGTGTAATGGCGTCTTGTAAGGTATTAGTAAAGTCATCTTCATAGCCTAATTCACTGTAGGCTTCATTTACCAATGGTTTTATTTCTTCATACCACTGAACTAAGGTGTCACTGTCCATCGAACGAAGTAAATCAACATACAAACTAAAACGTTCGCTAGAGCTCTCGCTCCATTGCAAAACATCTTGTGGTGCTGCTACCACCCCTCCATTTATATTTTGTAAACTAGCGCTATCAGCTTCAGGTGAAAACTTTATCTTAGGCAATATAAATGGGCTATGCTCGTAAGCAACGATTCCCTGCGCAAAGTTATCGGTAAAGACAACAAAACGACGAATCATATCTTCACCAACAATAAGAGTAAGTAACTCTTTTCGCCAAGTAATTTCTGGTAATTTCACTTTTAACCAGTCATCACTCTTATCCAAAGATGGTAATTGCACTTCTACTGGCGCGACCTCTTCAACTATCTCTTCAATTTCAAATGGCTCTGGCTCTTGTACTGGTTCAGTTACTATCATTTCAGGCTCTGGCTCAATAACGGGTGTTGGCATCGGCTTTTCAACAACGACAACAGGCGCCGGTTTATTGCCGGTATATTGCCATGCAAAGCCAATAGCAATAATGACAAGGATAATAAAAACGATAAGAGTCCAAGGTGTTTTTTTGAAAGTACCTTGAGAGTTGTCACCTGGAGATTGATTTGAGTTGTCCATGTTCACCTTTACTTATTTGTTATTTACTTAGACTATTAGCTCATTCTGGCATAAGCAATTGTTTATTTTGTTGTGCTAATACTTTCAAATATTTCCACACTGTTTCTACCTGAGATAAACGTTTACTTTCTGGGTGTGTTACTAGATAAAAGCTACGCACTAATTTAATTTCATCACTACAAAGTTTAACTAAGCTAGCATCTTGTTCAGCCAGAAAGCAAGGTAAAATACCAATACCTAGTCCGCTTTTTATTGCACTATACTGACTCGTAATACTTGTACTTTGAAAACTAGGTTTAATATCTGCACTTAACTCTTTTAAATAAGAGAGTTGTTTAGTAAATAAAAGGTTATCAACATAACTAACCCATTGATATTTAGATAGTTGACTAAATTCTACATTTCCTTCTATTTCTTTAAGATAGCTTGCATGCCCGTATAATTGCAACTGATAGTCACAAAGTTTTGTAATAATTGTTGAAGTGCTCTTTGGCTTTTCAACAGCGATTGCAATATCTGCTTCATTTCGGCTTATTTTTACGTAGCGGGCAAAGTGTACTAGCTCTATTTGAATATTAGGGAATTCATGTTTAAGTTTTGTTAAATTAGGCGCAATAAAACAATTACCAAACGCTTCAGTGACACCAATACGAACACGACCGCTATTTAAATCTTTTTGCTCTTTTATTTCATCGAATGCCTGAACAGCATCAAGCTCCATTCGTCGAGCAAATTGTAATAGCTTTTTACCATCATGCGTTAAGACATGCCCATCTACAGTTCGTTCAAATAATTTTGTGGCTAAATTTTCTTCTAGCTTATGCACACGTCTAGAGAGCGTTGATGCATCAATCATCAAACGCTTAGCCGCTATAGATAAACGCTCGCTACGCGCGACCTCTAAAAATAATTTTATATCATCCCAGTTCATTATTTGATCATAACAACAAAAACAACTGCTTGCAAAAATGCAATAGCTACTGCATTTATGCGTATTGCTCAGTAAATGTTAAAAGATTACTTTAGTACCAATTAAAATAAATTACTTGAAAAAAGGACTGTCATGACTGTTAAAGAGATTCCACTGATCATCAATGGTGAAAAAGTTCGTTCTACTACAGATACTTGGTTAGACGTTTTAAATCCTGCTACACAAGAAGTAGTTGCCCGAGTACCTATAGCAACCAAAAAAGAGGTTGCCGCTGCAGTTGCAAGTGCTGCTGAAGCTTTTAAAAGTTGGTCTAAGGTTTCTTTAACTAACCGTATGCGTATCATGTTGAATTTTCAACAATTAGTGAGAGAGAATACTCAAGAGCTTGCTGCGTTAGTTACTTTAGAGCATGGTAAAACACTCCCAGATGCTGAAGGCGAAGTTGGTCGTTCATTAGAGGCTATTGAAAATGCCTGCTCAATTACCCGTTTACAATTAGGTGAAATTGCGAATAACGCAGCATCAGGCGTAGATACTTATACATTGAATAAGCCAATTGGTGTTGGTTTAGGCATTACCGCATTTAATTTTCCATTAATGCTGCCATCGTTTATGTTCCCACCTGCTATTGCTTGTGGTAATACGTTTATTTTAAAACCATCAGAACAAGCACCTTCATCAACAATTCTACTTGTTGAATTAGCACTTCAAGCAGGTATTCCAGCCGGTGTATTGAATGTTGTTCATGGTGATGCTGATGTCGTTAATCAATTAATTGAAGCTGAGCCAGTAAAAGCAGTGTCATTCATTGGTTCAACTGGTGTTGGTACACACGTATATAACCATGCGACTAAACACGGTAAACGTGCCCAATCTATGATGGGTGCTAAAAACCATATGGTCATTATGCCTGACGCAAATAAAGATCGTGCTATTAATGATTTACTTGGTTCAGCCTTTGGTGCAGCAGGACAGCGCTGCATGGCTAACCCTGTAACAATTCTAGTAGGTGAAACTCGAAACTGGCTACCTGAAATTGTTGAACGAGCAAAACAAATGAAAATTGGCCCAGGTACGCAACGAGATGCCGATTTAGGCCCGGTTGTTTCACCACAAGCTAAAGCTCGTATTATTAGCATACTCGACAGCGGCGTTGAACAAGGTGCTACTATGCTAATTGACGGTAGAAATTGTCAGGTTGAAGGTTATCCAAACGGCAATTTTGTCGGACCAACCTTATTTACTAATGTAACTACCGATATGGACATTTATACTCAAGAAATTTTTGGTCCGGCCTTATGTGTATTAGAAGCTGAAACATTAGATGAAGCGATTGAGATAATTAATGCCAATCCAAATGGTAATGGCACGTCTTTGTTTACTTCTTCTGGCTGGGCAGCACGAAAATTTGAAAATGAAATAGATGTTGGTCAAGTGGGTATTAACGTACCTATTCCTGTACCAGTAGCCTATTTCAGCTTTACCGGCTCACGTGGCTCTAAATTAGGTGATTTAGGACCTAACGGTAAGCAAGTAATCAGCTTTTGGACTTATACAAAATCAGTAACCGCTCGTTGGTTCGAACCAGACCATCAAGATGGCTCTGAAATTCACTCAACGATTAGCATGAAGTAAGTTTCAAACAACTAATAATCAATAATTAATGGGTAACGGGTAACGGGTAACGAAGATAAAGCTTTGTTATCCGTTATTCATTCTACTTTATTAAATATCGCCTTCTTGTAGAAAATTTTGATAGTTCTCAATAGCACTTGAATTACCTTTATTACGTTGGCAAACACTTTTTTGATATTGATAATTAAAAACATCAAACCATAAATCAAGTAAATGTCCGTTATCTTTCTCACCAAACATATCAAGTACTCTAGCGGCAACTTCAGCCGTTGAAAATTGATGCTCTAATTCAGTTTTTCTCACGGTATAACGAGAGTCGTTGCCGACAGGTGATGATAAGTTATCAACCAAGCTTTTGGGATCAAAAGAAACAAGAGGAAACTTATCTAAATAAGGACTCTTTCGAAACATCTTTTTAGCTTCTCGCCAACTGCCATCAAGCATAATAAATAAAGGTTTTTTTCCTTCATCACATACCACAGTATTAGAATTAACTTCGCGGTTATCGTCAGCATATTCTTGAGGAAAAACAACAAAAGGTTGCCATTGCTCATCATCAAGCACTGCTTGTAATTCGTCATTTTTGGTTGTACGTGACCATAAAAAAGCAAAAGTATCAGGAATTAAATCAGCTATCAACTTTCCCGTATTACTTGGTTTTAATACTTCAGTGTCATACATCAACAGTAGGAAGCCTGCATTGGTTTTCACAGTGCCCTTGGCTGGGGCAATAGCGCAAATGCAATATTGCTTAGCTAAGCGGCAGAGTTCACAGCGTATAACTCGCTGTCCTCGTGCTTTATATGTGGTGGTACTTAAGCTTTTTCTAAATAGGTGTAATTGATGAACAGCGTGCATGAAGGATTAAATAAAAATGAAAAGGCTTATTAATGATAACATTACTAAGCCTTGGAAATAATAAATATAAAACGCCTAAAGTTAAAAACGATAATTACATTAACTTTTTCTCTTGCTTATCATCAATTTTTACAGTGTTAACCGTAATAACGTTAATATCAGCTAAAGATGGAATATTCGATCTTAGCTTTTCTTCAAGTTGATCTATTTCAATAGCAGCTGCGCACAAGCTATCAGCTTTACGCTCAATTTTCTCAGCACCTGATTTCATTTCATATTCAATAGTTTCGCCAAAATTTTCCATACGAGTTTCAAAATCATTGCTATCGCCGCCTGAAAGCATCATTTCCTGTCCCAGAGCAACCAGTAAATTTCCCATTGAATTCATCACCGCTTTTTCTACTGCTGACTCAATACGTTGTTCGATATCAGCGCCAAAAAGTTCATCGTCTTTCACGCCATCTTCACCAATAGTAAAACCATTTTTAATGGTAAAGCGCTCAGCGACCTCTGCTTTAAGTGAAGAAAGCTCTTGAGTTAAATCAGCGCCAACTTCATTGCCTTCGCCTAATAGTTGATTAAATGCTAAATCAACACCAGCTAACGCAAGATCAACACCTTCAATAGCAATAAGCCTTACTTGCGGTACTATATTTCGAATATCAGTCGCGTATTTTTTTACTAACGCTTGTTGCTCAGAGTTCAGCGAAATATTTTTTCCACCAACGGTTAAGTTATATTGCTTATCAATAACATATAAAACTTTCTCTTTCTTTTTTGGTTCGAAGAATTCAAGTTTTGTCTCATTAATTGTTAAGCCTGCCTTTAAATCAACATCACAAGAGTCATGCGCATACAGTGCTGTTGATGAAAATAATGAGAGCAATGTTGCAGCAATAAGTGTTTTTGGTGATTTAATTGTTAACAATAATTTATTTATCATGATGATACCTTCTATGCAATTTCAGTTAGTGCTTTAATTAGCATCTGCTATTAGCACATGTTCTAAGCGTTTATTTTTACGTTATTATTTAACGCTTTTCTGTTAGCCTTTATTTTAATACTACAAGAGTGATGCCAAGTTTAATTAATTATTTTTCAATAACATAGAAATATGTGAAAAGTAATTTTTTAATAGAAACAATAATATTTAGTAAAAAAAGCTAAATATTAGCAATTAAATTTTAGTTAACACTTAGCAGACTAATAGCGACAGGAAATCAATAATTTTGCATTTCAAACAACCGTGACTGGCAACGTTGAAATTCAAAACTTAGCTGCTGTCCTTGATAAAGGTCCACTATATCAACATCGGCACTGATAATTAATTGTACTTTTCTATCATAAAATTCATCAACTAGTGCGATAAAGCGACGAGCTTCATCATCTAAGTGTCGTAAACTCCCCATTAATACGCCACTTCGTTGATAACTATCTTCTACGCCTGAAAATACCGCAGGTACCAGTTCACCAGAAAATTGTGGAACATCGCTTATTAATACTGTTGCAAACTTATCTGACAATTGAATGTAGTCTCTTTGGCTTCGAGGCCCAGAGCAAAGATCATAAAAATCGAACCAAATATATTTATCTGCTTTAGCCCGATAACTAATTTTTCGATTATTAATAATAATCTCTTTGTCTAAAAGTGTAGGTAAACCATGACATAATGCCTTAAAACGTTTCGCAAGAAGTTGTTCGCCATCAGCATTGCTAAAATAATAATTTTTGTAGCCTACGACTACAGCATCGGTTAATCGATGATCTGTATCACCATTAACGGATAGTATTTGGCAATATTGATTAATCAAATCGATCGTCGGTAAAAATCGCTCTCGTTGTAAACCATTACGATAAAGTTCTTCCGGCTTGCAGTTAGATGTAAACACCAGTGTTATACCTAAGGAAAATAACTCACGGCATAGCCCTGAAAGTAACATTGCATCACCAATATCACTCACAAAAAACTCATCAAAACACAGTAATTCAATATCAGTTGCCCAAGACTTTGCAATATAGGCGAGTGGATTTACATTCACTTTCTGACCAGAAGATGATTGTTGTGTAGCAAGGTTATTTAGCTGTTGATGAACACTTTCCATAAAACGATGAAAATGAATGCGCTTCTTATGCTTAATAGGAATATTTTGATAAAACATGTCCATTAACATTGTTTTACCTCGACCTACCCTGCCATACAAATATAAACTTTTAAGTTGAGGAATAGCCCCTTCAGAGATTGGTTTATGTCTCAATATTTTATAAAGGGGTAAACGCGTAAATATAGTACTTAAGAAGCTTTGTGGATGACACGATTTTCGTTCATTACTAATTTGCACTAGTTGTTTAGATAACAAATCTAGTGCAGCAACAGCTGAGGATTGTGCTTTGTCTTCACAAAGCACCTGTTGCTTAATTAATTGTTGATATTGTTTGAGCAAAATATAACGGCTATTTTCTATAAGCTTATGTTTATGGGGTAGTTTTCTATACCGTTAAGTGACGTACTTTATAGGTTCGTCCTTTCATTTTCCCCATTGATAACTTTCTTAATGCGCTTTTTAACACTTTTTTATCTACCGCAACATAAGACCTAATATCTAAAACACTGATTTTGCCTACATCTTTGCCAGTAATTTCAACACCGCCATTTTTGCCTTCAGTATTTTTAGCTGTTAATGCGCCTAAAATATCACCTGGGCGAACTTTTTGCTTTTTACCGCCATCAATTTGTATCGTCGCCATTTTAGCTTGTGGCCTAACATTATTTAGCACTTCAGCAGAAGGTAATAAACCTGGTTTGATGACTTGTTCAAGTTCATCTTCAATTAACCCTACTTTGTAGCTTTCTTTATCACTGAACAATGACACCGCTTTACCTTGCGCTCCAGCACGACCTGTACGGCCAATACGGTGAATATGTACTTCACTGTCATGTGCTATATTATAGTTAACAACTAAGTCAAGAGAGTCTATGTCTAACCCCCTAGCTGCAACATCAGTAGCCACTAATATGGCAGCACTTTTATTAGCAAAGCGTAATAAAGTTTGATCTCTGTCTTTTTGCTCTAAATCGCCATGTAATGCTAAAACGCTAAAGCCATCATCATGTAATTTATTGCAAACGGCTTGGGTCTCTTTTTTGGTATTACAAAAAATAACAGTAGACTCTACTGGGTTATCAAGCAGTATTAAGCGTAGTGCTTCAAATCGTTCTATGTCATCTTCAACATGGAAGAACTCTTGCGATATATTAGATTGATCTTCCTCAGTGCTCACTTTTATAATCACTGGTTCAGTCATTATACTTTCACTGATCGCTTGAATTTGTTTCGGAAAAGTTGCGCTAAATAGCAAGGTTTGGCGATCAAGCGGCGTGCGCTCAACAATATTATCAAGTGCTGCTTCAAAGCCCATTTCTAACATACGGTCGGCTTCATCAAGTATTAATAAGTTTAAATCATCTAACTTGAGTGTGCCTTTAATGACATGTTCTTCAATTCGGCCAGGCGTTCCTACAATAATATGAGCACCATGTTCTAATGAGCCAATTTGAGGACCAAATGGTGTGCCACCGCATAGCGTAAGTACTTTTATATTATGTACTGCGCGGGCAAGTTTACGAATTTCTTTTGCTACTTGATCTGCTAATTCGCGCGTAGGGCAAAGTATCATAGACTGAATTCTAAAACGTTTAACTTCTAGTTTTTCTAGTAAAGCTAAACCAAAAGCAGCGGTTTTACCTGAGCCTGTTTTAGCTTGAGCAATAACATCTTTACCCATTAACATTTCAGGTAAACTTTGTGCTTGTATTGGCGTCATTTCTTGATAGCCAAGAGAAGATAAGTTTTGCACTAAATCTTTATGCAGGTTTAGTGAAGAAAAAGCTAATGAGCCTTTGCCGTTAGTAGTTGTTTCGCTCAAGGTTGTGCCTCTGTATTGTTCAAATTGAAATAATTTAAGATATAATAAACTTTCAAGGGAAAGTGAATAAGCGCATAATAACAGCAATCGACCTTTTCAGCTATTTAACACGAAAGAATAAACTATGAATCGTAAAAAGAAAATTAATGACACACTAAAAAAGAAGCAAAAAAAAGCGAATGCTAAATTACATACCAGTAATAAGCCTCGTTATATATCTAAAGCAGAAAGAGAAAAATTGGCATTAGAAGAAGCAGCTTCAAAAGAAACTGAAGAAAGTTAAGCCATCAAAATAGTCAAAAAAAAAGCTATGAATTATTTCACAGCTTTTCTAGTTTTAAATTTATTAATATTACGTTATACGATTATGATAAATTCATCTCTTGCACTTTCTCATGTGCTATTTCTGGCGCTGTACTTTGAGGTTTTTCATGTAAATTAGCTTTTAACTGACCTTTACGATGTTTTAAGGCCGCATCAAGTTTTTTAATTGCACTGGCAATGGCTGGGTACATTACATCATCAATTCCTTTTACTGATATACGTCCACCTTCATAGTTTGTTGTTACTTCAACCTGATGTTGATTATGCTCTTTAGACACGATAACGTCTAAGGCAATTAATGTTGGAAAATGACTTGCAATTTTAGAAAATTTTGCATCGATGTCTTCTTTTACTGAAGCAGAAATTTCAACGTGGTGACCAGAAAGATTTATTTTCATAGGTATTCCTTTTAACATTTACTTTAAACAGTACTGTGAAGTAAAGCTGAGATTAAACGTTGTAAAATGTAACGTCTTAATAAATAGTTGAGGGCATAAAAATAAAAAACAACCTCTGCCTAGTTATTTTTATTTACCCTCTATTTAAAAGTAGCTTAAAATCAGGATAATTGCTATTGATCTAGATTAAGAAATTGTAAGTAAAAACACAGTGTAGAATTAAAAGATTAAATGCATGATAATTAAAGAAAATATACCTGCTAGAATATCATCAAACATGATACCCGCCCCACCTGACATTTTCTTATCAATAAAAGAAATAGGCCAAGGTTTTAAAATATCAAAGACTCGAAATAATAAAAAGCCAACTAAAACAGTTTGCCAACTGACAGGCACCATAAACATTGTTATAAAATAGCCAACAAATTCATCCCATACAATGGCTGGGTGATCATGAACTCCTACATCATTTGCCGCTTTACCACAGATATAAATACCGGCGACACTCATAACAATTACCGCAGCTAAATAGTATGTTGGTGTTAACAATGCTAACAGTAAAAAAAGCGGAACTGCTGCTAAGGTACCAAAAGTACCCGGTGCTTTAGGGGCTAAACCACTACCAAACCCTAAAGCTAAAAACTGAACCGGTTGTTTAATATCAAACAAAACCTTTGATTGGGAATTTTTCATAGTTATGCCGACGCTATTAGAAGTTATTTATTGTGAAGAAAAATGTTGAAAACCTGAGCTTTTAATTGCTACTGGTTTATTATTCAATGTAGTAGAAATAGTTTGCGATGCATTTATTTGTCCTATACAAGTGACCGAAGTACTTGTATGAGATAACGCAGTTTCTAATCCGACTTTTTTATCTTCAGAAACGGTAAACAATAATTCATAATCATCGCCACCATTAAGTGCTAACTCCACCGCATCTTCAAACAATTGTGATTTTTTCATAGTTTCAGATAAGGGAATAGCATCTAAAACAACATTTGCACCAACATTTGAAGCTTGGCAGATATGTCCTAGATCAGCAAGTAAGCCATCAGAAATGTCTATTGCCGCTGAAGCATATTCACGTAAAGCTTGACCTGCAAGTACACGTGGCCTTGGATAATCTAATTTTCTTTGAACATGTTCAATAGCTTCGCTATCCGTTAAAACACCTTCTTTGAGATGTAATAACGCTAAAGCAGCATCGCCTAAGTCACCGGTAACATAAAGCCAGTCACCGGCTTTAGCACCAGAGCGCGTTAAATATTGATCTTCAGCCGTTAACCCCTGTGCTGTTATCGTTATACTTAATGGCCCTTGCGTAGTGTCACCACCAATAAGCTCTACATTATAGAATTCACAAAGCTCAAAAACACCTGAGCAAAAATCAGTAAGCCACTCATCATTCACTTCAGGTACAGTAATAGCTAATGATATCCAACTAGGCTTTGCACCCATCGCAGCAATATCTGATAAATTTACCGCAACAGCTTTATGACCAATAGCTCTCGCTGCGGTACCTAAAGGAAAATGAACGCCAGCAACCAACGTATCCGTAGTGACAACAATTTTTTGATTTTTAGTACAAGAAACTACTGCACAATCATCACCTATTCCAAGAAGTACGTCTTTTCTTTGTACTGCTTGCTTGGTGAAGAATTCTTTTATGAGTTCAAATTCTTTCATAGCACTAACTATTTACTCTTTGGCATAAAGATTTATTACTCTTGAGGGCGAATTAATTTTACAGCTTTATCTAAAACGCCATTAATAAATTTATGGCTATCATCAGCAGCAAACAATTTCGCTAATTCAATCGCTTCATTAATGACCACGCGATAAGGTACGTCTTGGCATTCACTTAATTCGTATACAGCAACACGTAATATTGCCTTTTCAACATGATCAATATCATCAATTGGTCTATCAACATGTGGCGAAATGGCAAGATCTAATCCAGCTATATTGCCCGTTACACCACGTAAAAGTTGTTGAAAGTATTCAATATCAAAACGACGTTTGCTATTTTCTGAAATGAAATTAAGTTCCACGTCATTAACTGAGTTTTGACTAATTTGCCATGAATAAACAGCTTGAACCGCTAGTTCACGTGCTTTTCTTCTAGGAGAAGGTTTCACAATATGTATCCTAAATTTGAGAAAGAACGTTAACCATTTCTAATGCGCCAAGAGCTGCTTCTGCACCCTTATTACCCGCTTTAGTTCCAGCACGTTCAATAGCTTGTTCAATGGAATCAGTTGTAATAACACCAAAAGAAACAGGTATTTCTGATTCTAAACAAACTTGTGCTAAACCTTTGTTACACTCACCAGCAACAAAATCAAAGTGTGGCGTACCTCCACGAATAACAGCACCAATGGCGATAATTGCATCAAAATCACCTTTTTTAGCAAGTTTTTTAGCTGCTAATGGTAATTCGTAAGCACCTGGCACACGAACAATAGTAATATCACTATCAGCAACACTACCGTGACGCTTAAGTGCATCAACTGCACCATCAAGTAAGCTATCAACTATAAAGTGATTAAAACGCGACACAACAATGGCAAATTTTTTGCCTTTAGCTTGAAATGAACCTTCAATAATATTCATCTAACTGTTTCCAATAAAGTTTATATCAAATTGACTGTGCTATTTTCTGTTAACAAGAAGCCAATCAAATGATAAGAGTAAAAAATTGCCGCAATTCTAACAAATTACGGCTAACTTCGGTATATGTTTATAACTTTTTAATGTTAATCTTCAAATTCATCTAAAAGTGCATCTATTGCAGCTTCTTCATCTTCATCAATAACGATGGGGGGATTACCATCATACACACGATAATTCATATTTTGAAAGTATGCATTTTTAATAAACTCATAGGAGTCTGTAGAATTTTCCAGTAACTGCTCTTGATCTTTTATTGACGATCGACTTTCTAAACCGATAATCCCTAAACGCACTACATTTGGCCAAAAATCAATAACAGCTAAAGGCCAATATAAACGATCGACGTAATCACCTACTTCTTCTCGAACAGAGCTAGGACCAAGCCCGGGTATAACAATGTATGGGCCATCTCCGACACCATAAACTCCTAATACTTCACCAAACTCTTCTTGTTCAGTAGACCATTCAAAATCACTTGCAGGATCATAAAAACCAAATAAACCTATAGTAGAATTGAGTACAAAGCGTCCCGTTGCTTTAGCGGCATTTTCCATTTTTAATTGTAGTAAGTTATTAATAATACTTGCAGGTTCATTTAAATTTAATGCCATATTATGTAAGCCCGTTCGTAAAAAAATGGGCATATTGGTGGTATAAAATTCAGACAACGGCTTAGCAACATACTTATCGGCATAATCCCAAGTAAAAGTCCAAAAAGGCCTATTGATAGACTCTAGAGGATCTCTTGGATCACTTAAACCTTCCTGAGCTGAAGGGGTAGTTGAACATCCAGATAAAATAAAAAAAGAAAGTAAAAATAAAATTCTAATAGAGTGGCTTAAAGCGTCTTTCACGGGGATTGTTCCTTGCCATGTTAATGCTAATTAATATGAGTAAAGAAATATTAATAAAGGTATAGGTATAAAGAGAACTAGTTTAACTTGTTTTTATTTCAGAAAACACTAGCCCTTAGCTTTATTTTGATAAACAGAGATTAACATTTCAACCTCGGCGTAAGGAAGTTCGCACTCAGTTACGATTTCGTCAATATCAGCACCTATCTTCGCTAACTTTATTGCTCGAGAGTAGAATTTATCATCACCTTTATCAGTTTGTAATTGCGAGATAAGATCTTGTTGGGAGTTCAATTGAGATTGAATAGCCTTAATTCTATGCTCTAACTGCTTAGATACAAATGTGTTATCAGTTAATGATTTTTCTTGCTGTAGAGATAGATTACGTATCCTCGCATTTAAATCGTCGTTGGCTGATTGCAAGCTATTCACGAGTAATTCATGCGCTTGCGATTGAGACTCATAAACAGCAAACTTAGTGCTGTGCCGGGTTATTAAAACAAAAATAATAACCAAACATAAGATACTAATAACAAGTGCAACGATGGCAATAATAGGCACTGCTAGCAAAGACATAAATAGGCTAACTTACGGGTCTGTATAACAATCATAATAAGAGTAATTTCCAAAAAACGTAATTAAACAAGTGTTACCATTCACCAATGCAAAATAATTTATTAAAGAATATGGTTAACAGGAAGTAAAATGTAAGATACCGAATAAACCAATATCTTGGCACATACTCACCTGCTGACGTTCAAAAAACGATTAGAACTGTTTTAGTTCATCCCACTCTTCATCTGATAATAGTTTATCTAAATCGACTAAAATAAGTAGTTCACCATCACGATTAGATACACCTTGTATAAACTGAGCACTCTCTTCATTACCTACATTCGGTGCATCATCAATCTCAGAGGCTTTAAGGTAAACAACCTCGGAAGCACTATCAACCAATATACCTATCACTTGTTGTTCTAACTCAATAACAACGACACGAGTATTATCAGTAACATCACTAGGCTCTAAACCAAAACGAGAGCGAGTATCAATCACAGTGACAACATTACCACGTAAATTAATGATTCCAAGTACATAAACTGGAGCTCCAGGTACAGGCGCTACTTCACTGTAACGTAGAATTTCTTGTACTTGCATAACGTTAATACCATAAGTTTCATTCTCTAATTTGAACGTTACCCATTGAAGTACTTCATCATTTTCACCTTTTTTACCGCTTAAACTGCGTTTTTCGTCAGACATACCACTTGCCCCTCAATTATTTAAGACTTTTTAACTTATCTTTTAAGTTAATTATTATTTCGTATTTGTCGATTAAAGCTTACTAATGACATTATTAATCATCTTGATGAATTCCGCTACCATCATTAAGTAATTGAATTAATGAATTTACATCAAGTAAGGCGCACATTTTATCCTTTACTAAGCCAGCTAACCAAGGTCGCTTACTTGGTGCATCTAACCACTTTACTTCCTCTTGCTTTAAAACAACGGTATCAACTAGATTTTCTGCTGTTAAACCCCAAGCACTATTTCCTAGCATGATCACATACTGGTAATTTAATGAATCTTTCATCTTTTCATCGCACTTTTCGGGCATTACCCATAAGGCAGTATCAACAACATTAATTTTTTCATCTCGATATAACATTACACCTTTATACCATTCAGGTTTTCCCATTAATGCCGTTGTTTTTTCTATCGGATGAATACCACCTAATTCAACTAACGGCACTGCAACAGTTAAACCACCAACATTAAAAAACAATGCCTGAAAATCACCATTACGATAAGTTTTATCTTCTTGTGGAGGTAAACTAGCTGAGCTTTTTTGTGCAACTATGGTATCTTGACGTTGTTCTGGAGTTCCTTCATCAATTGATATTTTTTTAGTATCAATTACTTTATTTAAACTCTTTGTTGTTGAAACACTCGTTTCTTTAATATTTAATTCAGCATTAACATTCTTTAGCAGATTTTCTAACCGTTGTTCTTCAATTGATTTACTATCCTTTCTTTCCGGTAAATCATGTCTACTGCTATCTTCCATAGGGGGCTTATCTGTCAATAATTCTGACAGATAATTTTTCATAACTTTTTTACTAGCTGCTAATGATTTTGACATCTATTTGATACTTCTTTGCGATGGCTTCAATAAATAATCCAATAAATTTTTATAGGAAAAAACACCCCTAGAATTTGGTGAATAATGTGAGGGGACTTTCTGTGCTAAACTTGCATTTCTAAAATTTGTATCAACAGGGATAATATTTGGCCAAATGTTATTTGGATAGGTTTTCTGTAAATGTTTATAAGCTAAGAGTGATGCTTTAGTTCGCTTATCAAACATTGTTCCCACAATAGTATAATTAAAGGGTTTCCCTTGTTCTATTGCCATCATATCCATAGTTTTAACCATACGTTCTAAGCCTTTCAATGCTAAAAACTCTGTTTGTACTGGTACTATTATTCTATCTGACGCAGCTAATGCATTAACCATAAGCACACCTATAATAGGCGGACAGTCTATCAACACATAATCATAACTTTGCGACAATTTTAACATTGCCTTTTTTAACACTAACCCCATACCATTTCTGGCACCTAATGAGCGATCTAATGTTGCTAAGCCCATAGTTGCCGGTAATATGTCAATATTACTATATTGTGTTGGACATAAACTTTGTAGTATTTGCTCTTTAGATGCAACTTGAACGAATAAATCATAAACACTCAAGTCTAAATCTTCAGATTCAATACCAAAATAGTAACTTAAAGAAGCGTGTGGGTCTGTATCTACAAGTAATACCTTTTTACCACACTCAGCTAATAGACCAGCTAAAGCAATAGTAGTTGTTGTTTTGCCCACACCGCCTTTTTGATTTGCTACAGCCCAAACTTCCAATAGTTATTCCTATATTTAATTATCATCATTTTGTTGATTATTGCTTTGTTGAACCTTGTCTTCTGAAGAGCTCTCATTATTATTTCGTGTTGTAATTCTGATCCCTCCACCGGGCAACTGAATAACTTGGACTTTACCTGTATTACCATTTGCCTCTACAACGTTCATTTTATCTTTAACTTCTTCAATCGAATTACTAGGTGCTGCCAATGCTTCTACTTTTTTCAAACCATATTTCGAAACCGCAATCACAACTTTTCTATTCCGTGCTCGTCCTTCAGCTGTAGTATTATCGGCACTCGGTGAGTATTGCCCATAGCCTTCTATCGCCATACGAGCAGGGTTAACTCCTATCTTTTCCAATTCACGTAAAATAGCCGTTGCCCGAAAAACAGATAACTCCCAGTTAGATGAAAAGATTTCAGTGTTAATTGCTTGATTATCAGTATAGCCCCTTACTCTAACAAAGTTATTAACATCGCCAATAACATCATAAACAATACCTAAGATATTAGACGCAGTATTAGTGACAGAAGATGAACCGCTCGGAAATAATAAGCCACTATTAAGTTCTATCTCTAACCAATCACCATCAATTTTTACCTGAGAAAATCCTGACTCTATAAGATCAAAAAGTGCTGTGTGTAAATCAGCTTCTAAGGATGTTAAATTACTCCCGAGTTGTTCAGCTGAAATATTTAATAAATCTTTCTCATCATCAAATAACTCAGGACCCGCTTCTTCGACTATCCCATTTCCAAATAATATTTTATTAGATTTACTCGTATTAACATCAAGGATATCGTCGCCATGTCCTCGATTTTTTATTTTTTTATCATTTGCCTGAAAAACATGGCCAACTGATTCTGTAATACTTTCAAAAGCTTTATCATTTACCATTGCCATTGCATATAACACGACAAATAATGCAAAGAGAAGCGTCATATAATCAGCATAAGAAACCAACCAACGATGAACATTATCGTGTTCTACGTTATGCCTTCTTTTACGCAATCGTTTCACTGCTCTAACCTAAACGCTGAAAGTTTATTTTCTATCGCGTGTGGGTTTTCTCCATTAGCAATGGCGATCAACCCTTCAAAGATCATTTCTCTATACATAGTTTGTTGATGAACGATTTCTTTTATCTTATTGGCAACCGGCAGATAAATTAAGTTAGCAAAACCAACGCCATAAATAGTAGCAATAAACGCAGTAGCAATACCTTGCCCAAGCATTTCGGGCTCAGTTAAGTTCCCCATTGCATGTACTAAACCTAATACAGCACCAAGAATACCAATAGTTGGGCTATAGCCGCCCATCGATTCGAAAACATTTGCTGAGCGTAAATTATGCTCTCGATATAAATCTAAATCTAGCTCAAGAGACACACGTATATCTTCAATATCAGCTCCATCAACGAGTAAATTCAAGCCTTTTTGGGTATAACTATCCTCTTCATCAAGTGCTATAATTTCAAGCGATAAATAGCCACTCTCTCTGGACTTACTCGCCCAAAGAACAATTTTTTTTATTCCTTCATCAATATCATAGGTAGGCGGAGTAAATACCCACTTTAATAAGGAAAACGCATGATAAAATTGACGACTTGAAGACTGCAACATAACAGCCCCTACAGTACCACCAACAACAATAATCAATGCAGGTAACTCAAATAATGCACCGATAGAGCCGCCATCAAGCATGAAACCTAAATAAATAGCAAATAAAGCAAGTAAAAGTCCAGCAATACTGAGCCTATCCATGCCTTATTTCCTTAAGAATAGAGCTCGCGATAGCATCTAAAGGTAGAGATAATTGAGAAATACCTGCAACTGTTACCGCTTGTGGCATACCATATACGACACAACTTTGTTCATCTTGCGCCCAGATTGTAGAACCACTCGCTTTTAACATACGAGAACCTTCTCTACCATCAGCCCCCATTCCTGTTAAGATAACACCTAAGACATTACCACCAAATACTTTACCTGCAGAACCAAAACTCACATCCACACTCGGTCTAAAAGTGATTTTTTCAGAGGTATCATCCATGATTTTAATTTTGGCATGTTGCTCTTTACCCGTAATAATCATTTGACGGCCACCTGGTGCTAAATATGCACAACCTGGCATAAGCGTATCGCCATCACTTGCTTCTTTTACGTTAATTTTACATAAAGAGTTTAACCTACTAGCAAATGCATTAGTAAAAGTTGCCGGCATATGTTGAATTAAAATAATTGGCAATGGAAAATCTTGAGGTAATTGCGTTAATATTTTTTGTAATGCTACAGGTCCCCCTGTAGAGGTACCTATTGCTAATAAATTATATTTTTTTCCAGAAGAAGCTTTAAGCGATGAGGCTTGTTTCTGACTACTAATAGGAGTTTCAGGTACAATCGGCTTTCGAGTACCAGCCGGTACTTTACTGCTTATATTACGATTTACTAGTGTAGTGCGTTCTCTTGATAGATGACGTCTAGATACACCACCTTTTTTTGCGAGTTGAATTACACGTTGTCGTAATAGACTACCCGCCTCATCACTATTTTGTGCTATTTCACTAAATTTTTTAGGTAAAAAATCTAAGGCTCCTGCCTCGAGAGCATCTAGAGTGGCTTTGGCCCCTTGATGAGTTAGTGAAGAAAACATTAAAATAGCGGTAGGCGATCGCGCCATTATTTTTTTTACTGCATCAATACCATTCAAAACAGGCATTTCGATGTCCATAGTAATGACATCAGGTTTAAGTAAAAGAGCTTTATCTACCGCCTCTTGTCCATTAACAGCAACATCAATAACTTCTAGCTGTGGATCTTTATTTAAAATATCAGTGACTCGTCGTCTAAAAAAACTTGAATCATCAACAACGAGTACTTTATAGGTCATTTACTTCATCTACCTTTATAATTATTCTATTTTATGAGTGCAACTTTCTATTTACTGGCGATTTTTTAGCATAAAATTTTAGCATATTAGGGATATCTATAATTAACGCAATACCACCATCACTGGTAATAGTTGCTCCCGCCATACCTGGAGTTCCATGTAATAATCTATCTAGTGGCTTAATAACCACTTCTTCTTGCCCAATTAATCGATCAACAACAAAAGCAACTTGTTGGTTTCCTAGTTGCACTATTACAACATGACCTTGTTCTCGGCTTTTATTTTCATAATTTTTGACAAGCCATTGATCTAAATAAAATAATGGAATTGCTTTTTCACGAACAATAATAGTTAACTGGCCATCAACACTATTTGTTTTAGTTAAATCTAAGTGAAATATTTCATTAACTGCCGCAAGAGGTAATGCAAATGTTTGCTCACCAACAACAACCATTAACGTTGGTAATATTGCTAACGTCAGTGGCACTTTTATTTCTAAAATTGTGCCTACACCCATCTCAGAATCAATATCAACAGCACCATTTAATTGGGTGATTTTGGTTTTAACAACATCCATACCAACGCCACGCCCTGATACTTCAGAAATTTCTGTTTTGGTTGAGAAGCCAGGCGCAAAAATCAAACTAAAGGCTTCTTTGTCTGACATTCTTGCGGCGGTATCGACGTCTAATACACCACGTTTCATCGCTATTTCTTTTAACTTTTCAGCATTCATACCCGCACCATCATCTTTAATGGTTAACAGGATATGATCACCTTCTTGAGAGGCTGATAACGTAACAGTACCTTGACGTGGCTTTCCTTGAGCTTGGCGCACATCAGGCATCTCAATCCCATGATCCACAGAGTTACGAACCAAATGCACCAAAGGATCCGCTAAAGCTTCCACTAAATTTTTGTCTAAATCCGTGTCTTCTCCTTCCAACACCAACTGTATATCTTTATTAAGACTACGAGCTAAGTCTCGTACAACCCGAGGAAATCGTCCAAAAACTTTCTTAATAGGCTGCATACGAGTTTTCATTACCGCACCTTGCAAGTCGGTGGTAACGGCATCTAGATTTGAAACAGCCTTGGTTAAATTTTCATCATCAGACGTCAATCCAAGGCTTGTTAAGCGATTTCTAACTAATACTAACTCACCAACCATATTCATGATTTTATCAAGTCGTTTAGTATCAACACGCACGGTTGTTTCACCCTGAGGTGTTGATGGTTGCGCTGCTTTCTTAGCTACTGGTGGCTTACTTACCGCTGGTTTTACTTCTGCTGTAGCAGCTGGCTTTGAACTTTCCGTATTTGTTGTCACGGGAGTAGGCTTTGCCATAGAAGGTTGAGTTGGCGCAACTGAAGCTGCACTGCTAGCTTTAGGCGCATTACCTTTACCGTGCAATTCATCAAGTAAGCTTTCAAACTCATCATCATTTATTTCATCAGATGAATTATTTACAATAGAAGAAGATGTCTCTTTTACTTCTGACGAAAATGCTCCTTGACCATGAAGTTCATCCAATAACGACTCAAATTCATCGTCAGAAATTTCATCACTTGACTCTGGAGTAACAGGCGGCTTAACTGCAGGTTCAGGTGCAGATGAATGACTAGCACTGCCATGTAACTCATCAAGTAAGCGTTCAAACTCATCTTCACTCATATCCCCGTCTAAATCAGAGCTTGTATTATCTACAGATTCAGTTTCAGGGAGAGAAGTTTCAGGGATGGGGGCTTCAGGGATAGAAGCTTCAGCGCTTTCTGGCTGACTTAAACGGTGTAATTCTGCTAATAATTCAGCTTCAGCAGGTACTAGCGCCTCTCTATTTTTCACTAACGCAAACATATCATTGATAGTATCAAGCGCTGATAAAATAGTGTCCATTAACTCTGAATTTACTTTACGCTGCCCAGTACGCAGTAAATCAAATATATTCTCTGCACCATGACAAACGTCAACAAGGTCATTTAAAGCCAGAAAACCTGCGCCACCTTTAACTGTATGAAAACCTCGAAAAATTGCATTAAGTAAATCGGCATTATCAACATCATTTTCAAGTTCAACGAGTTGCTCCGAAAGCTGCTCGAGTATTTCACCCGCTTCGACTAAAAAGTCTTGTAGAATTTCTTCATCTGCTTCAAATGACATTCACTAACTCCCGTTAAAAACCTAAACTTGATAAAAGATCATCAACATCATCTTGATCTTCAACAATATCATTTCTTTTTTCTTTATTAACTATTGGCCCTTCAACTAAGTTATCACCGACTTTAGGCGCTGATTTAGTCTGTCCATCTTCTGAAGAAATACCAAATGCCGTCAACATGTTAATTAAGCTCTCTTCAACTTCACGTACCAAATCAATGACTTTACGAATAACTTGTCCTGTTAAGTCCTGAAAATCTTGAGCCATTAATACATCAGTCATCAAACCATGAATATGAGCCGTCTCTTTACCTGTCGTAATTAATAAGCTATCAATATCAACACATAAACTTTTAAACTCTTTTAAATCTATCTCATTGTTCATTAGTTTAGACCATGCAGGTTTAACTGCACTAACTTGACTAGAAATATCTTCAATTACTGGAAAAATAGACTCAACTGCATCCATCGTTTTATTTGCAGCTTCTTCAGTACGAGTAATCACATAATTCAAACGCTCTTTAGCATCAGGAATTTCAGCTGTTGCTAAGTCATTTAATCGAGAATCTAACTGAAAATTTGTTAAAGAGTCATGTAATTGACGAGTTAACTTACCTATTTCTGCAAATAGTTCAGAGTTAATTGGGTTTTGAATCGCTGCCACAAGTGCATCAGCTTTTTCTTGTTGTCCTGTTTCTAAAAGTTCAACTAAAGATTTAGCCTGCTCCAAAGAAACACGCCCCACCATTGCCATACTCATGCAAAGTCCTTAATACTTAAGTTAAATTAATCAATTTTCTGAAGTAGCTTTAACTAGCTAGTCTAAATAAAATTAACCTAGACGTTCAAAAATTTTATTTAATTTAGCTTTGAGTGTTGCAGCCGTAAAAGGTTTAACAATGTAACCGTTAACACCAGCCTGAGCTGCCATAACGATTTGTTCCTTTTTCGCTTCAGCTGTAATTAATAATACTGGGATATGGGCTAAACGTGAATCTGCACGTATAGCTTTCAACAAATCAATACCTTGCATTCCTGGCATATTCCAATCTGTTACAACAAAGTCAAAATCACCATTTTGAAGCATAGGTAAGGCAGTACTGCCATCATCCGCTTCTTGAATGTTTGTAAAGCCTAAATCGCGTAACAAATTCTTTACTATACGTCTCATTGTTGAAAAATCATCAACAACTAGCACTTTCATATTTTTATCCAAGGCACCCTCCGGCGAAACATTCAAAATTTTTATAGGTTAACACAGTTATAATTCTACTTAATTTTGCCAAGATTGCATACGTGCTTTTAATCGATGCATTGCTTGACTATGAATTTGACTAACCCGAGATTCACTAACATCGAGTACAGCGCCAATTTCACGTAAATTCAATTCTTCATCATAATATAGAGACAGTACTAGAGCTTCACGTTCAGGTAAAGAACTAATACATTCACTTAACCCTTCTTTAAAGGCACTATGCTCGATACTTTGATACGGATCATCACCGTGATAAGTTTCATCAAACTTCAGTGCATCTTCACTCATTCCTAAGTCTTCGATACCGAGTATTTTACCAGAACTGACCTCACTAAGTATATGATGATACTCATTTAATGAAATTTCAAGTTTTTCAGCAACTTCTATATCAGTAACATCTCTGCCTAATGTTGCCTCTAATTGCTTAATTGCCTCACTGACCATGCGGCTATTTTTATGTACTGATCTAGGAGTCCAGTCGCCACGGCGTATTTCATCTAGCATAGCACCTCGAATACGGATGCCAGCAAAAGTTTCAAAACTAGCGCCTTTAGTGTTATCAAAGTTATTTGCAGCTTCAAATAAACCAATCATTCCTGATTGAATTAGGTCATCAACAATAACACTTGCCGGTAATCGAGCAAGTAAATGATAAGCAATTCGCTTAACCAACACTGTATGCTGTTCAAGCAACACAGTTTTATCAATTAAATTGTTATAGGCTTTAGTTTTTGCCACTTTTTGCTATTCCCACCAAAATATTTTTATATATTTATAATTTATATCAGTTACTTGATAACACAATATGAACGAGATATTAGTAATCGAGTAGCTGTTCAATAAAGAACTCTAAATGACCTGATGCTTGTTTTGGTATAGGCCAGCTATTAACATTCTTTGCTAATTCCTTAAACGCTATTGCTGCTGGTGAGTTAGGAAAAGCTTCAACAATGGCTTGTTGTTTGCGTACTGATTTTCTAATATTTTCATCGAATGGAATAACACCAACTAACTCCAGTGCTACATCTAAAAATCTATCTGTTACTTTCGTTAGCTTGGAAAATAATTGTTGCCCTTCTTTAGGTGTACGAACCATATTAGCAACAACTTTAAATTTGAATACATTATGATCACGGCTTAATAGTTTCATTAATGCATAACAATCGGTAATTGACGTGGGTTCATCACAAACAACTAAGACTACGTCTTGTGCTGCTCGAGTAAAACTCAGTACCATATCCGAGATACCGGCTGCAGTATCAACGATCAGTACATCAAATTGAGTATTCATTTCACTAAAAGCACGAATCAACCCTGCATGTTCAGCAGGAGTAAGGTCAACCATCGATTGAGAGCCAGAAGTAGCCGGTATGATTTTTATATTACGGGGGCCTGTAATAATAATATCATCAAGCTCACATTCACCTGATAATACATGAGAAAGGTTTCGTTTTACTCTTAACCCTAACATCACATCGACATTAGCCAACCCTAAATCGGCATCTAGCACTAATACTCTTTTCCCTTGCTGTCCAAGGGCTATAGCCGTGTTTAATGAAACATTGGTTTTACCAACGCCACCTTTACCACCAGAAACTGCTATTACTTTAACTTTTTTTAAGTCTTGCATTTTTCTTAAGCCGCTCGCTTGATCTGCCATTTATTACTTCTTATATTATCGCTTTATTTTAACTAAAAATACTGCAATTTAAAATACATCTATATCGCCACCGCTGGCGTTATCGGCATTGGTCTTGCTGTACGTTGAACATAAGCTGCATTCTTCTTTGCTGCGTTTGCTGCCATTTTATCTGCAAGCGTAACTAATTTCTCAGCATTTGCAACTTTAATATCTTCTGGAACTCTTTGTCCATCAGTAAGATAACCTATTGGCAGGCCATTTTGAATTGAAGTTGTAATTATTTCGCCAACACTCACACTTTCATCAAGTTTAGTATAAATACAACCCGATAGTGGTACTTTTTTAAAGCGATCAACATTTTCTTGCATAACTTGCTGCTGGCTATTAGCAGCTAACACTAAGTAATTTCTTATTCTCACTCTAGCATTAGATACTAAATTAGCTAAATTTTCGGCTAAACGTATATCTCTTTGCCCCATACCGGCAGTATCAATTAAAATTAATTTCTTTTGAGAAAACTGTTCAAGCAACAAGTCTAATGCTTGGCTATCTTTTGCTAACTTAACTTGACAACCAATAATTTTTCCATAAGTAGCCAGTTGTTCAAAACCCGCTATTCTAAAGGTATCCGTTGATATAAGAGCAACTTGCTCATGGCCGTGAACTTGAGAGAAACGTGCTGCTAGCTTGGCAATTGTTGTTGTTTTCCCTACGCCTGTAGGACCAACTAATGCAACAATACCACCACGATGAATTATATCATTTTGCGTCGTATTAAGTTGTTCACCAATTAACTTAGTCGCTTGTTGCCAAGCTTGTTCATCATGGTATTTAGAAGGAACATAACCTGCTATTTGATCAGCAATTTGTTCATTTAAACCTAACCCTAATAAACGGTTAACTAACACAGCACGTTGAGGCTCTTTTTGCGCCATATCTTGCCACATAAGACCCGATACTTGATGTTCAAGTAACTTTCTTATTGAAGCCATCTCTTGTTGCATTTTATCAAAATCTTGTTGGCTAACATGACTATTTGCATCTACATCATGTTCTGACAAAGGGACTGACTGTAATTTTTCAGCCATTTGTTCAGCTTCTAATGAAGTGTGCCCTTCAAACTGAGTATGCTCATTATTATGATTTACTTCTGGTGCAGGAATTGTTCCATCAGGCTTTGAATGACGTAAGCGTTGAGTAAAATTACGTAATTGATCTTCAATATTCTCGTCTTCACTCACAACTTGATTATTCTGCTGAATATGCCCCTGTTGAGCATAAGCTTGCTCAGACTGATCATTAGATTGTTGGTTCGATGAATGATGCTGAACCTGCCGACTTAACAGTGCTGACAAACTATCAACAGGCTCGGTAGTACTGTTGGCGATATTATGACCTACCTGTGCTTCAGATACAGCGATATTTGTTGCCTCAGTACTTTGAATATTAACCGTATCATTTTGTATTTCACGGTTATTTTCATTAACTGTAGAAGGATTAACCTGTGGAGAAGGTGCACTTACTGGCGCTGATTGGCTGTAATCAACTGCAGCCATCAATTCAACACCTTCAGGTATTTTTTTATTAGACATGATTACGGCATCTACGCCTAATTCTTCTTTAATTTGTGCTAATGCGCTACGCATATCTTTGCCAACAAAACGTCTTATTTTCACAGTTAACTCCTTATTTAGCTACGAGCGACTAAACTTTACTCTGCAACTTATCATGCTCGATACTTATGCTGCTCGTTACTTTTTATTTGGTATTTTATTTACCCAAATTATTAGTTACTGCCCAATAGCACTTACAATTTTAATTTGTTTATCATCAGGTATTTCTTGATAAGAAATAACCCTTAAGCCTGGTATGGTATATTTTACAAATTTAGCTAACACTGAACGTAAAATACCGGATGTTAATAAAATTGGGGTATCACCGGCTAATTCTTGCTGCTGAGCACCCTCATTTAATGATTTTTGTAAACGTTCAGCTAAACCAGGTTCAATACCTGCACCATCATCTCCAGCCATCTGCATAGACTGATGCAACATTTGTTCCAACTCAGGCGCCAAGGTTATGACAGGTATTTCAAGTGCCGATCCGACCAGATCTTGAATAATAAATTTACGTAAGCTAATTCTTACCGCTGCGGTTAGCACTTCTGCATCTTGGCTTTTAGGACCGTACTCAACAAGTGTTTGTATAATTGAACGCATATCACGGACAGCAACACCTTCATTCATTAAACTTTGCAATACCTTAACAACGGTGCCCAGAGATAATGTATCAGGAATAAAGCCTTCAACGAGCTTAGGATAAGTTTTAGCTAGAATATCAATAAGATTTTGTACTTCTTCATGGCCTAACAGTTGAGCAGCATTATTTGTTAGAATTTGGCTTAAATGAGTTGCTAAAACAGTCGCAGAATCAACCACGGTATATCCTAATGTTTGTGCTTGCTCTCGTTGATCTTGCTTAATCCAAACAGCATCTAACCCGAAAGCAGGATCTTTAGTTGGTACACCATCAAGCTTTCCAAAAACCTGCCCAGGGTTAATCGCTAATTCTTGGTCGTGTCGTATTTCTGCACTTCCAACGGTGACACCCATTAATGAGATTTGATAACTATTAGGATCTAAATCTAGGTTGTCACGAATATGAACAGCAGGCACCAAAAAGCCAAATTCTTGTGATAACTTTTTACGCACACCTTTAATTCGGCTAAGTAATTCGCCACCTTGTGCTTTATCGACTAACGGAATTAATCGATAACCAATCTCTAAACCAATAACATCAACATGATTAACATCATCCCAACCCAATTCTTTAATTTCTTCTTCTTTTTGCTGACTTTGTACTTGTGCTTCTTCTGCCACTTTTTCTAATGCCATGGCTTTAGTAATTTTATGCTTGCTACCAAAATAAGCGAATGCAGCAATAACGCTAGCAAACAGTAAAAATGCAAAATGTGGCATTCCAGGAATAATACCAATAACAAACATAACGCCTGCTGCAATATAAAGTGATTTCTCTTGTCCTAGTTGGCTGCTTACTTGTTCACCCATGTCTTGCGAGGTATTTTGACGCGTTACTACAATTGCAGTTGCTACAGAAAGCAGTAACCCTGGAATTTGCGCCACTAAACCATCACCAATGGTTAATAAAGTATATATTTCAACAGCTTCATTAAAGCTAAGGTCATGCTGAACCATCCCAATCACTAACCCACCAATAATATTGATGAATAAAATTAAAATCCCTGCTACAGCATCGCCTTTAACAAATTTACTTGCACCATCCATCGAACCATAAAAGTCGGCTTCACTGGTTACTTCAATACGGCGCTCTCTTGCTTGCTCTGCATTGATAAAGCCAGCATTTAAATCAGCATCTATTGCCATTTGTTTACCTGGCATAGCATCAAGCGTAAAACGCGCTGTAACTTCAGCAATACGTCCCGCACCTTTAGTTACTACAACAAAATTGATAATAATTAGGATAAGAAATACAACTAAGCCAACGGCATAATTGCCACCAATAACAACAGAGCCAAAGGCTTCAATAACTTTACCAGCAGCATCTGTTCCTTCATGCCCTTCAAGTAAAACCACTCGAGTACTGGCAACATTAAGTGCTAAGCGAAGTATGGTTGCAATAAGAATAACGGAAGGGAAGGAGCCAAATTCTAAAGGCTTAAGCGTATAAACAGTGATTAATAACACCACCAAAGATAATGCAATGTTAAATGAAAAAAGTACATCCAGTAACCAAGCTGGCATCGGTAAAATAACCATACCAAGAGCAGCCATTACTAAAATAGGCGTACCTAGTCCTGAAATATGAGATAATTTTTTTTTATCGAATTTATTGAAAAAGGCGGTTAATTGCATTTGATACTGCTGCTCTTTATGATGAATTTTTGACGCTAACGATGGAATTGCAAAAGCTATACCAAAAGGTAAGACAGTACTACTTTAATATTTAAACTCATCGGGAATAGGTAATTTTTTAGCGATAGGGATAGGCTTTTTACCTCGCCCTTTTTTATGTTCATTAAGTTGAAAAATAAATGCTAGTACTTGTGCTACTGCTGCATATAGCTCTTCAGGGATATCTTGATCAACCTCTGCAGTATAATATAACGATCTTGCTAAAGCCGGTGACTGAACAATTTCAACGTCATGTTCTTTGGCAATGGTGCGAATATGTATTGCCATTTCATCTATACCTTTTGCTACCAGTTGCGGTGCTCCTCCCATATCAGCATCATACTTTAATGCCACGCTATAATGGGTAGGGTTGGTGATGACAACATCTGAATTAGGTACTTCGCCCATCATCCGTCGTTGCGACATTTCATATTGTGTTTGCTTGATACGCCCTTTAATTTCAGGGTTACCTTCAGTACTTTTATATTCGTCTTTAATTTCTTGCTTAGTCATTTTAAGTTGGCGTGTATGATTCCAAACTTGATAGGGTGCGTCTATAACAACAATAAGACCAATAGATAGCGCTAACGCTAAAAACATCCACAATAACATATTTACCGCATGACCAAAATTTAACGGTATAGCTTCTAAACTAAGCCCTAAAATTTGTGAAAAAAGCCCTTTAAGTAATAAAAAAGCGACAATAAAGACAACAAAAAACTTTAAAATAGATTTTACTAATTCAACGCCTGCTTGGACACCAAACATACGTTTAAAGCCAGCAAGCGGCGAAAGTCGACTTGCCTTTGGTGCCATAGCTTCCCAAGAAAAAGCCATCCCCCCCAACATGGTATTGCCAATGAATGCAGCGACCATAATAATAAAAAAAATAGCTAGAACGGGGAAGATAATATTGTTTGTTGCACTATAAATAACGCCTACTATAGCGTGTGGATCCATCGCTTCATTACGCGTTAATGAAAACAAGCGTTTCATCGAGCTTGATAAAGCATCAACCAAGGAGCTCCCCATTACCATCAGAGCAAAGGCACTTCCAACTAAAACAAACATGGTACCTAGATCTTTGGATCGGGCTATTTGACCTTTTTTTCGTGCGTCAGTGAGCTTTTTTGCCGTTGGCTCTTCACTTTTTTCACCGCTATCTGACTCAGCCATGCAGTACTACCCTAAAAATATAATGCTTTAAGTATACAAGTTCACTATAGTTCACATCCATATAAAATTCCTTAACTAACCTGAACTTGATTTAAGATATTTTTTATTACTTAAAACTTTTAATATGACTACTTTTATTATACGCCAGCTTACGCGTTTGTTACTTTAGTTCAGAAAACACGACGAAAACTTCGCGTTAATTGCTAATTTATGACAAGTAAATTTCACGATTAAATCAGAAAATAGTGGCTAGAGAAAGGTTTATTAGCCCAACACAAAATAACTGTACTTATTTGATATTATGGCCCTGCACAATCAATTAAGTAACAACTAAAGTCTAATGCTCTTTGCCATTGTAATTCAAAATGAGTAAGGAAGTTACCAAAGGTTAACCACATAATCAATAAGCCCGCCATCATAGTAATAGGAAACCCTATTGCAAATATATTAAGCTGTGGTGCGGCCCTAGTCATCACGCCAAATGAAAAATTAATTAACAACATCGCCGTTAAAGGCGCTAACGAAAGTGATAAAGCCGTTGCAAACATCCATTTTCCCCATAGTACCATTTCTTGATATTTAACACTGGCGAACTGTTCATTACCAATAGGAAGGGTGTCGAAACTCGCTACTACAAATTGCAAGTAAGCTAAATGACCATCCATAGTCCAAAAGAGTAATGTGGATAATATTAAGAAAAACTGACCAACCGCTGGTACGTTCATACCACTAGCCGGATCGACCAATGAAGCAAAACCTAAACCTGATTGCATGGCAATTATTTGGCCTGCTAAAGTAAAAGTATCAACGACCATCACGGTTATAAAACCTAAACTAATACCAATAAGTATTTGCTGCCCTATCAATAAGAAAGTAGTAAGAGATAAGAGTTGTTCGACATTAGTCGGCGGTATTGCGGGCATAATTGCGATGGTAAGCGCCACACATAAAAATAGCTTAATACGAGTCGGAATAGTACGAGCACCTAAACCAACCATCATCATCACTAAAGCAGAAATACGAGTGAAAGGAAGAATGAAATCTGCAATATATTGGCTAACAATTGACTCGGTGAACTCCATTAGTTTACAACGCTTGGAATACTAGCAACTAATCTGAAGGTGTAATCCATCAGTTTTTGTACCCCCCAATGACCGCCATAAATAACGGCGAGTAATGTAACAATTAAACGAGGTAAAAAGCTTAATGTTTGTTCATTAATTGATGTTGCAGCTTGAAATATAGCTACAAGCAAGCCGATAAATAAACTCGGTAAAATTACAGCACTTACGAGAAGGATTACTAGTAACAAAGCATCTCTTAATATATCTACAAAGACTTCTGGTCCCATCTTATATTCTCTTATATAACTAATATATGCTAAGTACCTAACCCATAACTGGTTGCAATAGTACCAATAACTAAATTCCAGCCATCCACTAAAACAAATAACATTAATTTAAAGGGGAGTGAAACAATCATAGGTGAGAGCATCATCATTCCCATCGCCATTAAAATACTCGCAACCACCAAATCAATAATCAAAAAAGGAATAAATAATATAAAGCCTATTTGAAAAGCTGTTTTTAATTCACTAATAATAAACGCTGGAATAATAACTCTCATGGGTAAATCAGTAGGTTGGTCAACAGCTTCAATTCCAGCCATTGAAGCTAAAGTATCTAAGTCTTTTAAGCGGGTTTGCTCAAGCATAAAGGCCCTTAATGGAACTTTACCTTTATCAATAGCCTCGACAGAAGTTAATTGATCTGCAATATAGGGCTGAATTGCCACTTCATTTATTTGATTGTAAACAGGTGTCATGATGAAGAGCGTCATAAATAACGTTAAACCAATAATCACCTGGTTTGATGGCGTTTGCTGTAAACCAAAAGCTTGACGAAGTATGGCCATCACAACCACAATACGTGTAAAAGAGGTCATCATTATAACAGCCGCAGGAATAAAGCTTAACGCTGTCATAAACATTAAAATTTGCAACGTTACTGAATACTCTTGAGAGCCATCAGAATTCGTTGTTAATTTTAAAGCTGACATTGATAAATCTTCAGCAGCAAAAGCACCAAAACTTAATGTTGATACTAACAATGAGAATAAAACCAACCAGGCAATTTTTTTCATAGTCACTTATTTATTATTTTTGATGTTATGTATTGTTTCATTAGTCGTGATACTACTATGACCTTCTGTTTTAACTGTATTTTTCTGAAGAAAAGACAGGACACCGCTAGATAAAGCTACAGCTTTTCCTGTTTGCACCTCTAGCGGTTTATCTAACGTTTTAAGTAAAGATACTTGCTGCGCAGAAACACCTAAAACCAATTGTTCTTCACCTATTTGAAGTACAACCACTCTTTCTTTAGCACCTAAAGATAAGTTGGCAATAATACTTAATCGATTTGAGTTTTGTTGTGTAAGATTAAAACGCTTTAAAACAAAACCACTAACAATAATTAATGCCAACACCATTAATAAAGACATAATCATGCTGCCAACATCAAGGTTTGAATTAACATGTTTACCGACTTCTGGCGCTTTTTCTGTAACGGCCGTTTCGTTTACATTCGCTGAATCTACGTTTTCAGCATTTTCAATCTCACTCTTTTTACCCACTTCAAGATCAACCTGAGAAGTTTCCTCACTGTTCGATGTCTTATTAAAAACTTTATTATCAGTCACTTCTTGTGCAAAAGATACCGGAGTAAACACAACCAAAGCACAAAAAAATAAAACGATTATTTTAACCATTATTTTAACTTCTTAATTCGTTCTATCTGACTAATTACATCCGTTAAACGAATACCAAATTTATCATTAACCACCACAACTTCACCATGAGCTATCAGGGTACCATTAACCAAAACATCAAGTGCTTCACCAGCTACGCGATCTAGCTCAACCACTGAGCCTTGATTAAGCTGTAATAAATTTCGAATACTAAGATTACTTCGACCAACTTCCATAGAGATAGTCACTGGAATATCTAAAATAGTATCCAGCTTACGTTTTTCTTCACCTGTGATTGGTCTTTCGTCTTCGGTCAATTCTTCTAATTCAACTTTTTTTGCTTGATTAGCTTTTTCTGCAGACGCTTCAGCTTGCTCATCTAATGCCTCATCCCACATACTTAAATCTTCTTCATTATCATCGCTCATACCGCTTGCCTCAATGTCAATTCTTTACAATTAATGTTCTATACCCGATAAGTATTACAAATCATCTTCTAAAAGTTCCAGTTCTGCGTCGCTGTCAAGGCGCTTGCCGCCTTTAGTCAAAATAGTTAATTCCGATTTAACAGATTCAGGACGTTTAATTTTTTCTTCTATTTTTAACGCTATATTTTCACGACTACGGCCTAGCTTAGCTCTAAAGGTAGGTAAGTCTTCAATTAAGACCGTAATATATTCAGGCATTTCTATCGGAATAATATCGCCTGCTTGTAGCTCCATTAACTGATTTAATGGTATGTCTACTTCTAAAAATTTAGTATTTAGTGCAACAGGCACATCCATAATTTCATCACGCAATGCCTTAGACCAGCGCATATCTGTATCTTCTTTATCACTTTGCACACCCGCATCAAGTAATTCTCGAATAGGCTCAAGCATTGCGTAAGGCAGAGCAATATGAAAATCCCCTCCTCCACCATCAAGCTCAATATGGAAAGAGCTGATAACAACCACTTCTGTTGGGCTTGCAATGTTTGCCATTGATGGGTTCACTTCTGAGTCTAAATACTCAAAAGAAACATCCATCACAGGCGACCAAGATTCTTTATAATCTTCAAAAATTAATTTTAATAACATTTGAATAATACGACGCTCGGTCGGAGTAAATTCTCGACCTTCAATTTTCGCGTGATAGCGACCATCTCCGCCAAAAAAGTTGTCAACTAAAATGAAAACTAAGCGTGCTTCCATGGTAATAAGGCCAGTGCCTTTTAAGGGACGAAAACGTACCATGTTTAAACTTGTAGGCACAAATAAAGTATGTATATATTCACCAAACTTTATCATTTGAATGCCGTTTATCGATACTTCAGCTGTTCTACGCATCATATTAAATAAGCTAATACGCATATGACGAGCAAACCGTTCGTTCACCATTTCCAACGTCGGCATACGACCACGAACAATGCGATCTTGCGAAGAAAAATCATAGTCAGAACTGCCATCCTCTCGAGTTGGGGAATCTTCAACTATTTGTTCTTCTTCAACATCATCAACACCATGTAAAAGCGCATCAATTTCGTCTTGGGATAATAAATCACTCACGCGTCATACTCTTTTCGCCCATATTGGCTTCATTTAACCTAGTTAATATACATTCATATGAACACTATCAACGGTCACTGTCATTGTAAACTAGCAGCCAATTATTCGCTGCTTTTTCAAAAAATTATTGCATTATAAAGCCGGTAAACAGAACTTTTTCAACCGTCTCATTTCCTTTAAGATCTTTCATTACTAGTTGTACTGCAGAAAGTGATTGATCTTTCAATACTTCCTTACCTACACTAGTTGCTAAATCGTCAGCATTGGCTTGTGAAAAAATATTTAATAAAGTACTTTCAATTAAAGGTATATGCATTTTAGCATTCTCTTCATTATCAGCACCTCGAACCAACAATTGTACACGTATTTCAATAAAACGATCACGAGTAGCGCCAGGAATATTAAAGCGAAATGGTCTTGGCATAGGAACATAAAGTGCTGAACCAACTTGAGCTGGTGCATTTTCATCAGCATTAGCTTCATTAGAGGAGCCTTGGCTAGATTTAGCTTGCTCTGATGTATCGCCTCCATTGCTCCCCATAAAAAAGTAATAGCCGCCACCAGCGATTAATACTACGGCTATGATCGCAATAATAATGATCATTTTTTTCTTTTTGCCGCCGCCATCTAATTCTAGTTCGTTTTTTTTACCTTTTTCGTCAGCCATAACTTACCTTTAGCTATTTATTAGTAAACATTAGTAAACTATATCCTTGAATAGCACTCTAGCCAATGTGTTTTCATCAACTTAGTGATATTTAGCCTAATTTATCTGCAATTTTATTCATATATTTTTTTTATGCATAATAATCGATAACTTTAGTTGAGGTATCCGATATTCTAGCTGATAAACTATGTTCTACCACATCACTAGCATCTGCCGTGTTTTGTGAGAATTGACTGTGGTTACCTCCACTACTTGCTTCAGCATCTGATTGCTGAGACTGTTGCTCAACATTCGCATCTCCAACATCAACACCTTGTTCAGCTAATAGATCTCTTAACTTATGCATGTTTTGCTCAAAAGCTTCTTTAGCCTGTTGATTTTGAACAACAAAATTAACAGTTGCTTGTTCACCTTGCAAGTTAACTCTTACTTGCACGTTACCTAATTCTGGCGGGTCGAGTGTAATATCAAATTGTTGTAATTTTTGTGAAATAACTAACATCACTTTATCTTTTACTGCATCGGCAAAATCTCGTCTAAAAATTGAAATAGTTTCCTGATGTAATTGGATGTTAGTTTTTTGACTTTGTACTACTTCGCCATTGGCTGTTAATGCCAATGCATCAGATGATTGTTGCTCTACTCTATCGTAAGCATCTTGTGTTGTCTTACTCGCCTCACCAATAAAATTACTACGATTATTCGGTTCAATAATATCTGCTGTAGTACTAGCCTTATTATTTACGCTCTTATTACCATCAGCATCTACTATTTTATTTTGCCCAATAAGTTTATCAATTGACTGTTCATTCAAGACTTCTTCAGGCTCAAACGTACTAGCTTCTTCCATGCTAGACGCAACTGAAGCTTGTCCTAAATTAGTCGGCACTGCATTTTTATTGATAACCTGTGAAGTTAAATTATCATTATTTTTTACTATGCCACTTTGAGTTTTACTACTTTCAACAACAGTATCAACTTCAGCTGTGGTTAACTCATTTTTTAAAACGCTAACCCCATTATCAGTTTTCATTAGCTTTTCATTAATTGTTGATTTTACTTCACTGTCGCTACCATCATCAGCTCCAATTGAAGTTCCTAACACCTCTTTTACCGATCCACTGATATTATTCGGGTTAACTTCTTTGCTAGCCGTCATAAGGTTTTGCTGTAAATTATCGCTTTTTACTTCAGTGCCTACTGGTATTGTACTTTGGCTTGCTATAGCTGTATCTACAAACTTCTGAGGAGAGGTATTTTCATCCTGAGGATTTATTTCCACTTGTTCTGCTATTTTATTATTAGCCATAACATTTTTTTCAGCTAATTTAGTTAAATCAGTTTCTAGGTTATTAGCACTCCCCTTACTCACTTTATCTTGAGCACTATTCACTAATTTTTCTGTAGACAACGTTTCATCAGTTGGACTTTCACCATCAATTAATAGTGTACTACTCGCCTGATTAGCCATAATATTTTCGTTAATGTTACTCCCTTTACCAATTTCTGGGTTTTTATCTTCAGAAATTAATGAATTAATTAACTTATCTGGTCCTTGAATAGCATCCGTTCCCACTTCTGTGGTTGAGGAAACAGCCTTAGCAACACTTGATAACCCAGTCGATAAACCTTTGTTTTTTAAAGATGTTTCAGTATTAAGTTTTGTTGTTTTCTCGTCAGGAATTTCATTAACATTCACTGCTGAAGCATCCACTATTGAAGGCACTGCTTTATCGGAAGAAGCCTCAGTCACTAGCGTTTGATTAACCTTTGTTAAAAAAGTCATAAGTAATTCTGATTCATCAACAATTTTTTTATCATCAGCATTTACTATACTTGTATCAGGTTCATCTTGATTGCCAAGAGCGGCAACTTCTTGCATATTTGTTGCCGGATCAGCGTTATCAACTACAGCCTGATGATATTCGGATCTATCTTGGATTTTATCATCCCTACTTATATTTTTTTGCTCAATAGCTGGCTTACTCGTTTTCGAAGAAGCTTTTTCATTAGAGACGATTCTATCATTAGGGGGATTATTTTCAGACTTAGTATGTTGCTTATTTTTAGAAAGCTGTATGTCTATATGCTGGGAAAATTTATCCTTTGGTGAAGTGGAATTTAAAGCACCTGCATCGTCTTTATTTTCGATACCTTGTGATACTTTCATGGATAAAACATTGAGTTGTTGCATAATAGCCCCAATTGCTAAAATTGATATAACTAAAGTATAACGACACTTTAACCAAACTATAAATTAAGAAAAAACTCCTTAACAGCTTTAGATAAGCAATAATCATTCCAGTTAGCTTTAAAATGCCTATAACGAGTGAATATAGTGTACAAATAATTTTAGTAGTGATGACGCTAGTTTTATCGCTTGAATATTCACTTACGCAAACTTACTACCGTTTGTTATTTAGGATTAAACTCCTAGGTCAAAATTAGCGTATAAATTGCAATTTAAGGTACACGTTTTATCGAGCCTAATAAGTATGTCCAACTCGATTAATAATTCGATTTTCGACGTAAAAATTGTTGGGTAGATATTTCATCAAACATACTTTGTTCTTTCTTGCTTTCAATCTTCATTAACGCTGCATTACGCTTATCAGTAAGCATTTCGACAGCCTGTACTTTTTGTCTTTGTTTGATCCACAACTCTTTACTTTGTTCAACTAACGCTTTAGCTTGATTCATCGCAATTTTAACTTGTTCTGCTGCATTATCGAGCTTATTAATGAAAGCATGATAGTGATTATAAGTAGCGCTATCCAAGCCAAGCGCTGTTCGTTCACTTAAACGCGACATATATTCTAATCGATAATCAGACACACTTTGTAAGCGAGTTAAATTTTGCTGATAATCATTTTCAGCATTGCGCAGTGCATTCTCCGCCTTCTCTTCCTTACTTTGCTCAAACTTTAATAGCGTGAGTAACTGCTTGTTATTATTTGCCGCCATAATATGTATTCCTTAAACGGTTAGCATGTTGAAGATACTTAACTTATTAGTCTTGAACATTTAATGCTAAGACTTAACGCGCTCAATTAATTCTTTTAATTAACGCTTCGCATTAGCCGTAGCAGCAGCTATTATTTCTTGTAATTGCTGTACACTTTGTTCAAAAGGTATTACTTCTTGAATCTGTTGTTGTAAAAAGAAGTTAATAACTGGCTGAACATTTATCGCTTGATCAATCCGAGGATCATTTCCTTTAGTGTAAGCACCGATAGCAATTAAATCTTTGTTTTGTTGATAAACAGAATAAATCTGTTTCAGCTGACGGGCTAGTTGTTGATGTTCAACATTAGTGACCATTGGCATTACACGAGAAATTGACCCTTCAATATCAATAGCTGGATAATGTCCTGCATCTGCAAGTTCTCGCGATAAGACAATATGGCCATCTAAAATAGCACGAGAGGCATCAGCGATAGGATCTTGCAGATCATCACCTTCTGTTAATACGGTATAAAAAGCAGTAATTGATCCTTGCCCTTCCCCACCATTACCAGCTCGTTCAACAAGTTGTGGTAATTTAGAAAAAACTGACGGTGGATAACCTTTCGTTGCAGGAGGCTCTCCCACTGCTAACGCTATTTCTCGTTGTGCTTGCGCGTATCGAGTTAATGAATCTAAAAGTAGTAAAACATCTAATCCTTGATCGCGAAAATATTCACTTATCTGTACTGCGGTTTCACAACCCTTTAACCTCATTAAAGGAGAGTTATCTGCCGGTGCAGCGACCACAACAGAGCGAGCGCGCCCTTCTTCACCTAAGATCTCTTCAATAAACTCTTTTACTTCTCGCCCACGCTCTCCAACTAAGCCAACGACAATAACGTCAGCTGTTGTTCCTCGTGTCATCATACCCATGAGTACACTTTTACCAACACCTGAGCCTGCAAATAACCCCATACGCTGGCCTTTACCAACGGTAATAAAGCTATTAATTGAGCGTACACCAACATCAAGTGGTTCAGTAATGGCTCGACGTGATAAAGGATTAATAGGGCTAGTATTTAATTTATAGTCATCATCATTTGTAATAGGTCCTTTCCCATCAAGCGGCTTTCCTATGCCGTTAATTACTCGCCCAAGTAAATTCATTGACAAAGGAAGGTGCATTTTAGCTGATATTGGAAGTACCCTAGCACCGGGTAACACACCACGCAGACTCTCTTCCGGCATAAGGTAAGTTATCTCTTGTGCAAAACCAACAACTTCGGCTAATAAATCACCATGAGCGGTCTCAACTAAACATTGGCTACCTATATGCGCTTTTACACCAACAGCCTCTAAGGTTAAACCCACAACACGTACTAGGCGACCAGCAACAGGCTCTTTAAATGGGTGTATAAATTTTTGACTGTTTTTTAATCTATCACTAATACGTTGGCTATCGACCATTATTTACCCTTCAACATGAGATAAAAGCGTAAATTTACTTACGCCTAACTAGTCAAAAAATTATTGATGTAAAGCATCCTGCAAGAAAGATTCCAATACTTGCTTTAAACGAGACTTCATCTGTAAATCAATGTTAGAAGTGCTATTTTCTATTTGGCAGCTTCCGACACTTAATTGTGGTGCCGGCAGCAATTTCCATCCACTTTCTTGAATGTGAGATGCACCAAACTGCTGTTCTACGCGTTTAATATCTTCAGGGTTTAAATATATTTGCGTTGTAGATTCATTACTAGGTAATGATTTGATACCGGCATTGATAGCAGCCATCAAAATATCGGGATTGGTTTTAGCTTCTTGTAAAACAACAGCTTCTGTTAATTGCACAACTAAATTTAGCAGTTGTTCTTCTATATTTTTTTCAACACTCGCTAAGGGCTTGTCTAACTGTTCAATTAAACTTTTCCAATTGTCACTTAACGTGTCAATCGTTTCTTTACCTTGAGCTAAACCTTGCTCTGTACCTACTTCAATACCTTGAATAGTACCTTCTTCAATGCCTTGTGCTTTGCCTTCTTCATAACCTTTGCCAAACCCTTCTTCCTTGCCTTGACTAAAGCCTTCATCATGTGCTGCTTGTCTTATTTCTTCAATTTCTTCTGCGGTAAGCGGCTCAGGCTCTTCAATTTCTTCTTCTGGCGGTTCAAAGCGCCATGTGCTCTTTTTTCCTAAAGCATTCGTATGACTTTCTTGGTTTTCAACCACTTCTGCTTGCACATTTGGATAAGACCAAACATCTAATTCTTCTGATTCTTTTGCTTTTATAATGCGGGGTGATGTTTTATTCATATTTTTCTCAAAACGGGTTGGTAACTTGTTAAACGAATACTTAATAAATCAAATAAGTATAAAGCCCAAACAGCAAATAAGTATTTTACTATCATCAATGACAATTATAAGAACTCATCGCCACCGCCACCACCAAGCATAATTTCACCTGCGTCAGATAATCGACGAGCAACGGCAAGAATTTCTTTTTGTGCAACTTCTACTTCACTAATACGTACAGGCCCCATTGCGTCAAGATCATCTACTAGCATTTCAGCAGCACGCTTCGACATATTACTAAGGAATTTTTCTCTGAGAGCTTCATCTGCACCTTTAATAGCTTTCATTAGCGCGTCTTGTTCAACTTCTCGTAAAATTGCCTGCATGCCTCTATCATCAACATCCGCTAAGTTTTCAAAAATGAACATTAAATCTTGAATTTGTTGACTCATTTCTTCGTCGTTTTCTCGCATCGAGTCCATCAGTGTACCTTCAACGTTAGTATCAAGATAATTCATGATATCTGCTGCAGCTTTCAAACCACCCATTTTGGCTGCTTGAGCACCTGCTTGGCCAGCAAATTGTTTTTCCATAATCTCATTTAATTCTTGAAGTGCGGCAGGTTGTACTTCTTCTAAGTTAGCAATACGCATCATCAAGTCTAAACGCACTTTATCTGTAAACTGGCTCATAATTTCAGCAGATTGCTCTGGTGCTAAATAAGACAGTACAATCGTTTGAATTTGGGGATGTTCATTTCTTATAATATTTGCCACTTGCTTAGAGTCCATCCATTTTAAAGAGTCTAAACCTTTTGACGCCCCGCCCATAATAATTTGATCAATGAGATTGCCAGCTTTATCTTCACCTAAAGCGGCCGTTAAGGCTTTACGAACAAAATCTTCACTTTGAAAACCAATAGTAGAAAAGTTTTGAATATCATGAATAAACTGTTTATGTACTGCGGTAATCTTCTCTTGTGTGAAGTCTTCCATTGCCGCCATAACAGTACCGACTTGTTGTACTTGCTTAGGCTCTAGATGCTTCAATATTTGTGCAGCATCCTCTTCAGATAGGCTTAACAATAGAATCGCAGCCTTCTCACTGCCTTCTAATTTACTAATATCAAAACTTGGTTTTGTTGCGGTAAGCTCTCCGCCTGTGTTTAATTCATCACTCATCTTCGGTCAACCAACTTTTAACTACTTGAGACGACAATTCAGGTTCATTAGCAACTAATGCTCGAACCGCTTTTAATATATCTTCATCACGATGAAGGTCTGGTAATTGTAAGCTACCATCAGGAGCAAAACCAACATTACCTGCATCGAAGTCTGACGTTAGCATATCCATGGTTTCATCACCAAGATCTATATGACTATCAAGGGATTTATCACCATAATCATCTGGTGAACTATCTGGGTAAATTAAACGTTTCAACATCGGACGAACAACAGCCATAATTAGCACTATAATTACTACAGCCGCCATCAGAAGTTTTGATAATTTCAAAAACCATAACTGTTCCCACATTGGCAACACATCAGCTTCACCAAGATCAATACGATTAAAAGGAATAGTAATAACTTCTAAAACATCCCCTCTTTGTAAATCAAAACCAATACTTCCTTGTAATAAACGTCGAATAGAAGCTATTTCAGCAACACTTCTTGGTATTTTAGCAACCGCTGCAACGGCTGTTTCTTCAGCTTCAGGGTCAACTGCAGGTGCGATGCCATCAACATAATCAAGTGCTACTGACACACTCACTCTGCGAACAACCCCTGTTTGCTGTTTGGTGTGACTGATCGCCTCATCAAGTTCATAATTTTTAGTTGATTCACTATGCTTTCTGGTTGGTGTTGACTTCACCTGTTGACCTTCTGCATCTTCTGGAATACTTGATTCAAGTGGTGGTTGGTTAGTTAAAGCACCAGGAATACCACCTAATAAACCACCAATAGTGCTATCTTCAACTTTCATTTCGCTGCGCAGCGCAGGTAAATCAGAGTTATAACGACGAGCGGTTTCTTCTACATTGGTAAAATCCATGGTTACATCCACTTGCGCAGTGTAATTACCTAGGCCAACGATAGGAATGAGTATATTAGAAATTTTATCCATATATTCTTGTTCGCGCTTTTGTTCAATATCTAATTCATTACGCGAACGAGCAGACACTGAATTTTGGCTGCCTGAATTTAATAAACGACCATTTTGATCTGTTACCGTTACACGATTAGGACTCATTCCTTGAACTGATGAGGCAACAATATCAACAACAGCATCAACTTCTTCAGCCGAAAGTAAACGTCCTCGCTGTAAAGTCAGTACTATTGTCGCTGAAGGATTTTTCTCGCGGCGAGCAAAAATATTCTCTTTTGGAATAGCAAGTAATACTTTCGCGCGTGAAACACTTTGTAATTCTTCAATAGTATTAGCGATGCGTTGTTCTCTACCATACTTTAAACGTTCTTGTTCTAAACGTTGACTAACACCAAAGCCCATATCTTGCATTACCATATCTTCGCCTTCTGTCGCTTCAGCTGATAAACCTTCGCGGGCTAATAATAACTTTATGGTTTGATATTCATCGGTTGGTACTGAGAGAGTGTTATTTTCTTGACGATAATCAACTTTATTGGCATCAAGAAAATCCATTGTTTTAATAAGTTGCTCTGTAGGTTGCTTCGCTAAAAAGCGGTATTCAGGTTCGTTCGCGAGGATAATGACAAAAACAGAAATAGCTAAACAGATTGATAGCGCGACAACTAAGGTGATTTGACGTAAGGTATCAGCATTACCTAAAGCAGCGGCAAAGCCTGATTTTTTTTCTTCAATAGCGTTATCATCACCATAATCATTGGCAATCATGGAACTATTATTATCTGTTGCTACCATTGAATTTGTATCTGCCACTTTACTTCTCCGCTTACTACTGCTATTTATTTTTCATACTCACATTTAAGTGAGAGTAAATCATCAAGAGCAAGGCGCTTGAATGAGTAATAGCTGGCCTATTGCGATTGAAAGCAACGCCGCTATTGGTTATTTGATCCGCTTAAATTACACTGGCATGCTCATAATTTCTTTATATGCTTCAACAAATTTATTACGTACTTGAACTGTAGCATCTAAAGCAATACCAGATTTTGACGATGCAATCATGACATCACCTAGCGAAACACTGCGATCTCCCATTTCAAAAGCCATTTTTTTAGCACCGGTATCTTGCTGTAATTCATGAACTGTTTTTAATGCATCAGTGAGTAAATTACCAAAATCATTACTTGATGAGTTAATTTTCCCTGCTGAATTAACACCTGGCATACCTTCCATATCACCACCAACGGCTGGAATCCTATTACCAGACGCTTGTAATGACATACTTTGCATTTGTGCGAATAAAGAATTAGTACTGATGTCCATAGTAGTCTCACTTGTGTCAATTTTTTGCTATAACGCAATAAAAATTATATATAACTAGTAATTCTGCAAGCATAGTGCCAATAGATTGCAAATATAGAATACACAGACAAGATAATTATAAACCAAATTAAAACAATAGGTTAAAAATATAGAATAATTAAGAATGAGGGGTGTTTAAGACAAAATAACGTCAGCTGCCTAAATGAACAGCTGACATTGAAAATAGAAAACATAATTTATGCAGGAATTTTAATACCTGAATCGCGCATTTTGGCAATTTTATAACGCAGGGTTCGCGGGCTAATACCTAAACGTTCAGCAACTTCTTTTCTACTACCGTGACAAGCTTGCAAGGTATCAAGAATAATTTGATTTTCTTGCAGCTTTAATTCGCTACCTAATTTATCTTCAGGTGCAATAATATTATCAACTTCATTAACACTTGATGTTTCAAAGTTTTCAATCATTAAGTTATTTGCATCAATCACTTGATTGCTTTGTAAAATTAAAGCTCTTTGAATAACGTTATCCAGTTCACGTACATTACCCGGCCAACTATAGGCATTTAATTTACTTCGGGCTGCCGCTGTAAATTCAGCAACTTGTTCGCCTGTTTTTTGACAGTAACTCGCCACCATATGCTGAGCCAACGGTATAATATCATCTGGACGTTGTGCTAAAGGCAGCCAAGTTAACGGGAAAACATTTAAACGATAATATAGATCTTCTCTAAAATCACCCTGTTTGACAGATTCCTTAAGATTACGATTACTCGTTGCTATAACACGCACATCCAATTTTATTGTTTTCCTACCACCTAAACGCTCTACTTCACGCTCTTGCAATACACGTAAAATTTTAGCTTGTAAGCCTAAATCCATCTCGGTGATTTCATCAAGTAAGATTGTCCCTCCTTGTGCCTGTTCAAATTTTCCAGGGCACGCTTGAATTGCTCCGGTAAAAGCGCCTTTTTCATAGCCAAATAAAGTGGCTTCTAGCATATTTTCAGGAATTGCAGCACAGTTAATTGCAATAAAAGGTTGTTGAGATCTAGGTGAATTATTATGCACATACTGCGCTAACACTTCTTTACCTGAGCCACTAGGACCAAGCACCATAACCGATGCCTCCGTTGTGGCAACTTTACGTGCTAAACTTAATAACTCAACACTGCTTTTATCCGCAACAATCGGCGTATTTTTATCAATCTCTGACAATGGTATATACTGGCTTACCATATTTAACAATACTTCTGGCGAGAAAGGTTTAGCAATATAATTACAAGCACCATGTTTCATTGCTTCAACAGCATCATCAATAGTGCCGTAGGCTGTCATCAATAATACCGGTAAATTAGGATGATTTTTTTTAATATTTTTTAATAAAGAAAGTCCTGACATACCACCCATTTGCACATCACTAATGACAATATCAACACTATAGTTTTTCAATAAAAGCAACGCACTTTCGGCTGAATCGGCTTCAATGCATTGATAATTAGCTAATGTGATAGTATCAATCAATGCTTCTCGTAAACCAGCATCATCTTCAACAACCAATATTTTATGATGACTCATGAGACTTCTCCTGTTGGTTTATGTTTTGTACTGATTCATATTGTGTTTCACTAGCCTTATTTAGTAACGGTAATTTAAGACAAAAATGTGCGCCTTCTCCCGGCTTACTTAAATAATTAACTTTACCTTGATGTGCTTCCATAACTGATTTCACTACCGCTAACCCAAGCCCTGTTCCCTTATGGCTAGAGGTATAAAATGGTTCAAATATTTTATCGATATGTTTAGTATTAATACCTGCGCCATTATCTTTAACACTAATATAAACAGTATTATGCTGACTATAAATTTGAATGTTAATCACAGGTTGTTTAACTTTGTTTGCATCTGTTGCTTGTAATGAATTATGAATAAGATTCTGAATGGCACCAGTTAACGCATTTTTATTCGCTAAAATAAAATGATCATTATCAGGTAAGTGAATATTAAGTTTCGCGTTCGCTTTAATAATTAATGCATCCATTGATTGGGTTGCATCATTAATCAGCTCATTAACTGACAACGATTTAACAACTTGCTCATTACCACTTTTAGAAAATAACAGCATGTCATTAACTTGCTGCTCTAAATCATGCAACCGTGAACTTAACTTCTCTTGGAAACTAACACGAGACTCATCAGAAATACTTTTATTCAATAAATTAGCGCTATATAACATAGCTGCAGAAAGTGGTGTTCTAATTTGATGAGCTAAAGTTGAGACCATTCGCCCCAATGATGACAGTCGTTGCATTTGACCGACTTTATCTTGTAATAAGCGGGTCTCAGTTAAATCAGTTATCATGATTAACTGTCCTGGTTGTTCACCTAAACTCGCTATCTCTAATTTAACACGACGACCATCTTTAAGAGATACTTCATGCCAATCATCGGCACGAGGTTTAAACGAACGAGCAATCACACTAAACCAAGGTTGTCCTAAAATAGGTTCATCAAGTAAAGCTCTAGCCACTTTATTAATTTTTACAACCACACCATTACCGTCTAGCATAACCAAACCGGTCGGCATCATTTCAATCAACTGATCAGCCATTTCAGTGTAATTTGAATGTCGATTTTTTTGTTGCAGAAAGTTTAGGCCAGGGTGTGTTTTTTTTTGTGGGCGAACTTCATTTGGAGTAGACTTATTTTGAGACAATTGCGCTCGTAATGACGCTAATTCACCAGGAAAAGCCTCTTTTTCTAATAAAGTTGAGTCTGCCAATGCATTCGTTAGCAGTGGGATTTTTACAGAGTTAAAACCATTATTAGCAATAAAATGCTGTGCAAGTGCCATAAAATCAACGTCCAAAATAAATTTATATCACGTTGACTAAAGCATTATACGTGCCACAGTTTTTATTCTTATTTATCAAAACTTTAAAGTGTTATTTTTACTAAAATCACACTGTCAAATGATTGGCATTAGCTTGACTCGTAAGGTTATTCCGAGTTTAAACTGTTATTTAAAAACACATGAAGGGGCCAAATTTCATCTATAACAGTTTGCATTAGCAGTATAGTTAGCCCGGTTTATGTAAATTATATTTACGCATTTTCTCAACAAGCGTTGTTCTGCGCATGCCTAAGGTTTCTGCGGCACGTGCTACAACATATTGATGTTTAACTAAGGACTGAGAAATGAGTGATACTTCTAACTCAGCGAGGTATTCTTTCAGATTGACTCCTTCGTTTGGCAAGACACTCTCATTTGAAATAGCGTTATGATTTTCGGCTACTAACGTCTGACTTTCACTTTGATTAAGGCCATCAATACCATCTTTATCGGTGATATCGTCATCGTTATCATCCTCGTAATCGAAGCCAGCAAATAACTCATTAATAGCCTCTCTTTCTCGTAATTCTTCTGGATACTCAGGTGTATATACTTCGGCATCAATATGTTGATATTTTTGCGGTAATTCAGCTACGTCGACAATTTGATCACCATACATAATTAGCATACGTTCAATTAGGTTAGACAATTCACGAACATTCCCTCCCCAAGAATGTTCCATTAATGACTCAATAGCTTTATCAGTAAAACGAACTGTTCTTTTTTGCTCTTGTTCAAAGCGAGCAAGTAACTCTTTTAATAATAGAGGAATATCTTCTTTTCGTTCTCGTAATGCTGGTGTTTCAATAGGAAAAACATTTAAGCGATAAAATAAATCTTCGCGAAAGTCACCAGTTTTAATCATATCTTCTAAATTTTGATGGGTTGCTGCAATAATACGCACATCTGCTCTTAAACTTTTACTACCACCAACACGTTCAAAAGTACGCTCTTGTAAAACACGCAATAACTTCACTTGCATTGGTTGTGGCATATCGCCGATTTCATCTAAAAATAAAGTACCGCCTTCAGCCAATTCAAAACGACCTTTTCGTGTTGAAATTGCGCCAGTAAAAGCTCCTTTTTCATGCCCAAACAACTCACTTTCTAATAATTCAGCAGGAATAGCGCCACAATTAACAGGGACAAAAGCGCCATTTGCACGTTCAGACAAATCATGAATATTACGTGCAACCACCTCTTTCCCTGTTCCTGATTCACCAAGTACCAACACGCTTGCAGGATTTCTTGCCACTTGTTCAATTAAAAAGCGAACATCATTCATTAACTTACTTGTACCCACCAAGGAGCGAAATAAAGCACTCGAATTAAGCTTAGGCCCTGTTCGGGGTAATTTATTGTGGTATTGATGACAATGATGGATAAGTTCAGTTAATTGGGCGTAGTTTAACGGCATAGTTAAGCTCGCAATAACATTAAAATAACCATCTAAAATATTAGCATCGACAACATCGTGTAACAGAAAAGGTATCTTAGGGTTATTTTCAACTAACTTTATGGTTTCAGATGACACATCCCCAGAAAGAATTATCGTTAATATATACTCACTTTCTTTAAGACACTCTTCTATGGTATTTGGAGGACATTGTATAAAATGCTCACCAATAAAGGACAATACTGTTGCCATTTGATGAGATCTACCCACATCATTATCAATAATAAGGATTTTTTTGTGACCTTGAGTATGATGTATTGAGTTCATAAGCAACTGTTAATTATACCGATTAGAATTATACTATTCATGATTCTATCAACTAGTATTAAATAGGCAACAAAAAATTGACACTAGAAGTCATTATTTTGTCACTTAGTTAATCGATTAAATAAATAAATGTATTTAGAAAATATACATTCAGCCGATAATAAGTATTAACTTAACTGCTACTTATTAAAAATTTTTAGGCTTATCATTAACTGTCAAAAAATACTGGCACAATATATGAATAATGATGATAAACCTATTAACTTAATGGAAAGTAAAATGCTAATTTTAAATGGTAGTGCTGAGTATATGTTAACAAATAATGAGCATGTTCAAGGCAGTCGATATGGCTTTAATATATTTGTAAAGAAAGATGATTTAAATTCTCAATTAGCCGATATAGAAAAATATCTTGTCGATAGAGGCTGGGATAACATTGAAATTACCGATAATGGCCTTATTGAAAATATTGAAGGTATAAACCATGCTATATTAATAGAAGCATTTAAAAAAGCACAACACGAGGGACTTTCAGTTGTTGTAAATAACAACGCTATAGAAAGTAACTAATGTAGAATATGTATAAAATGTATGCAACATGTAAAAATATATCGGTTGACTTACAAAATGTACATTTATTATTTAACACCTAGTCAGTGTTATTATCTTTGGAGTAAGTAATGGCCCATGTTTCACTAAAAAAATACCAGCAAACAACGGTAAGTAATGCAGGAGAAGCAACACCCTATCAATTAGTTGCTATGTTGTTTCAAAAATTATTGGACAATATTGCAACTGCTAAAGGTGCTATCGCTCAAAAAGACTATGCCAAAAAAGGTGCTCAAATATCAAATGCTATTGCTATTCTAGGTGTTTTAGAGGGGTCTCTTGACCATAGTCAAGGTGGTGATATTTCAGAAAATTTATCTGCTTTATATACATTTAGCTCTGAAAAATTATTTGAAGCGAGCACAAATAACGATATTGAATTATTAAATGAAATAGCACTTATTATTATTCCAATAAAATCAGGTTGGGACTCAATACCTCCAGAAGAACAAGGCAAGGTCAGTTTTTAATGCCAAATAAACTAAAAACTCGCCTTGAAAACATTGTAGAAATATCGCGACAAGCACTGTTGCAGCTTGAAATTCAAGTAAAGAATACAATTACGTCAAATGATGAAAATATATTAACTGATAATCTATCAATTAATGAAGTTCAATATCAACTAAACAGCGAACAATTACTTAATTTGCTCGCTAAACGTCAAGCACTTATTAGCCAGTTATTTGAAAACTACACACAAAAGCAACTTAGCGTCGAACTAACAATGATTAATGAGATGATCACCTTAGATCAAAAATTAACCTCGTTATCACAAAAGAATAAGCAAGCATTAGCAACACAAGTAACAAAACTAAAAAAAAGCAGTAAAGTAAGAGATCTTTATAATAAATATTAATTATAATCAACTAAATCACACTGAAAAAAACACCAATAAACACTTTAACAGTAAAGTGTCTAGTAGTGTTTCTCAGAATAATAGTACTGATTAACTCATAGCTTTATTAACTATAGGCTAGCTGCTAGATTTAACGACTCCAGGCATATTCTCTAATTGGGCTAGTAAATATGATCCAGTTGAGCTCAGCTGTGCGACAATAAGGTCCATCGCATTATATTGCGATAACAATCTTGCTTCTAATGACTCCATTTTTAACTGAAAAGCCTCATATTCAGTGTCTAACTTATCTAATTGAGCTGTTTTTCCATCCATTCGTTGTTGTATTATACCGTCACTGTCAGTATAAAAGCCAAGAAACTCATCCATATTATTAACAAATCCATTATCGCCTTCAGCTCCTAAAAAAAATGTTTGTACTCTATCAGGAGACTCTTCAATTAAGTCATCAAGCGTATCTTGCTCAAAACTTAGTGTTCCATCAAGTTCGGTACGAATACCTAATTGTGATAACGTTAATGTAGTGTCATTACCTGAATCAAATGCTTGATTGAATTGGCTACGAATTTTAGTCATAACCCCACGAAGTAAAGAGTCACCTGATAAAGCACCACCGCCGTTTTCACTTGAACTTCCTAATTGATCACTTAAAGCAACTAAAGCATTGAAACTTTCAACAAATGTGTTAATGCCTGCAGCTACATTATCATTATCTTCGGTAATTGTTATTCTACTAATATCATCACCAACATCATGTACTTTATTCGCAGTAATAGTCACACCATCAATAACATCTTTAAAAGTATTCTCACTATTAGTAACAGCAATAGTACCATCAATTATAATTGATGCATCTGCGGCTGCATCAACCTCTGACATATGTCCAATATTTGCGGTCGCAGTTTGATTAACAGAGCTAAACTGCGATATACCTGACATGTCATTATCGTCACCATCATCATCTAGTGCGGTTACCGTAATAGCGTGAACATCACCTGACTGTCGACTACTAAACATCAAGTGTTCATCACCAGCATCATCAATGACAATACTCGCTTTAATAGAGGTATTGTCACCATTATTATTAATCGCATCAACAATGTCATCTAATTTGTCTGTTGCGCTAATATTTACATCAAAACTATTGCCGTCAGAGCTAAATGATAATGTACCAGATCCTACGGTATCGTTTGAATCAAAACCATTCACTGAGGTTAATTTGTTTGTAGTATCTGAAGATAATCGAGATAAACCTGTCATATCGCTATTACTGACACTTGGCACATCCATATTTACAGATGCAAACTGAGAAATACCATTTAAATCACCATTACTACCATCACTATCAGCAGCAGTAACAGTAACCGCGTTAGCAGTTCCAGGTTCAATAGAATTAAACACTAAATGTTGGCCAGTACCATCGGTAACAATCCTAGCAACAACTGAGGTATTATCTTCACTATCATTAATAGCTGTTACAATATCTGACAACGTGTCGGTAGCACCAACAGCAATATCAAAATTATTACTACCTGAAGCAAAAGATAATGTACCAGAGCCGACAGTATCAGTTGAAGTAAACCCAGCGACTGAGGTTAATTTATTGCTTTGTTCAGTAGCATTGACCGTAATGGCATTATCTAGGCCTGTTTTTTTACTATTTAACACAAGGTGCTGACCTGACGAGTCAGTAATAATAGTTGCGCTAACAGATGAATTACTACTGCTATCATTAATCGCGTCACGAATATCACTCAACGTATCCGTATCAGAAACAACGATATCAAAAGTATTATCACCTGACGCAAATGAAAGGGTTCCCTCTCCTACCGCCTCATCGCCATCAATAGCAGAAGACAACAATTTATGTTGGGTAGCTAAAGCTAAAACTTCTACAGAATAATTCCCTACTTCAGCTTCTTTATCTGATGATAAACTAACAAAATCATCTCGCCCTGAAATAGTACGCTGTTGGTATTCATCTTCATCACCAAGAGCTCCAAAAGATGCGGTCACATCTTCTAAAGCTGACTTTAGCGCCCCCACTGCAGATATATCGGTAGTATATGCACCTTGCAGCGTAGCCATTCTCGACTCATAAGGCACACTTTCAGCACTAACCATTGCATCTACGATAGTAGAGACTTCAAGGCCAGATCCTATCCCGGTAAATGAAATACCTGTCATGAAAATTTCTCCTTTAACCTATAAAATTGAGAATATACTGCACGTAAAATTTAACTAAAAATTAATTAAACTTTTGCATCAACAAAACCACCAACCATCTCTGACAGTTTTGAGACTAAGGTTAAGACTTCTTCAGAAGGATATTGTTTAATTAAATCCCCTGAAGTCTTATCGATAACTTTAATAACATCTCGGCCAGAATCTTCATCAACCACAAATTTTATATTTCGATTTAAATCACCTATAAAATCTTGCAATTGTTGAGCCACCTTATCTAACTGTTCAACATTTAGGGGCTCATGATCAACAATATCTTCTGATAATTTTTGTGTATTATTTACTTGCTTATCTTCAGTAATAGTTTCACCGGTACTTTGGTCTATTGCATTCTTTTGAGTAATTGTATCACTAGTACGTTTATATTCTGACGCTAAACCTGTTAACCCTAGGTCATTACCATTTTGGACATTCATAGCATACTCCTTTTAAATCACCACGTACTTTTACAATGAACAACTTACCGTAAGAATCAGTATAAATTATCGTGATCAGTTTATCAAAACGAAAAGGAAAGAGCTGAGACCCATTCCCTTTCGTCATTTAAGTATAATCAAAATCTTCCATTTATTAACCAAGAAGACTTAATGCTGCTTGTGGTAATTGGTTAGACTGAGCCAATATAGTTGTACCCGCTTGTTGCAATATTTGGTTTTTCGTCATTGTTGCTGTTTCTGAAGCAAAATCAGTATCTTCAATACGGCTTCGTGACGCTGATACATTTTCTGCTACATTAGACAAGTTACTGATAGTGTGGCTAAAACGGTTTTGAACCGCACCTAAATCAGCACGTTGACTATCAATTTGTGCTAACGCTGCATCAATAGTTTGTATTGCAGATTGTGCACCAACACTTGTTGTACCAGATATATCAACATCTTCAACTGACGTTAAGGCAGCTGTACCACCTGTTGCAGCCATACTACCACCTAATATTTCATTAACAGAAGCACCCGACACACCAATTTTATCAGGTGAAGATAAATGTAGTTCAGAAGACACCGACTGAACACCCGCTGCAGTACCACCGCTTAATGTTGCAGTTCCTGTAGCATAAGCTTCAAGCTCAATACCGTTAACGCCAGTCGCTTTAATCGTTAAACTACCACCACTCTCAACAACATCATAACCATCTGCAACCATATCTTCAGCTAATCGTGCTGCATCGCCACCATAAGTCGCTAAGTCATAGGTATCCCCACCAATTTTTAAATCACCACCAGAAGCTGAGTCTAAATTGTCTAATGTTGCCTCTAGAGAGGCAGTAGCGGTAACTCCTGTCGCAGCTGCGTTGATAGTATCTGCAATATCAGCAGCACCATCACCAGCAGCAATAGCTACTGCTTTACCATTTAAACTCCAATTATCTGTGGTAGTGCCGTGGTTACTAGCAAGAGTTGCATCTTCTGCATCACCAAGATTTGTCGCTGCTGCTGCTGCTGTACCTCCCCCTGTGACTTCATAAGCCCCTATAGAGTCTGCTGCCATATTACCTAACGAAACATTAATGGTTTCATTGGCGTTAGAGCCTACTTGGAATTGTTTTGTACCAAAACTACCATCAAGCAATGCTGTAGCACCAAACTTAGTGGTTTCAGAAATACGGGTTAATTCTTGTTGCAGTGCACCTACTTCTTTTTGAAGCGCGGCACGGTCATCTGCACCATTTGAGCCGTT
>NZ_JAUOPP010000030.1:0-49319 GCF_030547765.1 Colwellia sp. 6_MG-2023
AATTACGACTATACGTATAGTCGTAATTGATATCGTACACGGTAACATGTTTCTATGTATGTTTCCATGTATGTAATTCAGTATATATGTTGTTGCCGTGTATTATATTATCCATCATACACGGCAACAGCTTTGTCGATGTATGAAGCGGATATATATTTTTATTGCATTGCCGTAAGAATTAATAACTTATGAAAGGTAATATGGTTTTCATGGGTGATGATGCATTCTCGTATGGTTCCTGTTATTTAGTTATGCATCTAAAGCCCTTTATATTAATAGCTAAGAGCGAATTAAAAGCGGAACTACCCTGTAACAAGATACAAATAACAAAATAAAAGCGCTAAAGGTTTGCATTTTACGGCTTATTTAATAAAAATATTGACAACCTACAATAAAAATATAAACTAGGTGTAAATAACGAAACCACCGTAAGGGAATTAACAAATGCGCTTAAAAGAGACGCTAATAAATGCACTTAATAACTCACAACACCTGGCTAAACTGGTTGAACAAAAACAGTTTGGAAGCTCTAATTATGAAGACAGAGTTATTAAGCGTCGTTGGGGGGTTGGTGATGCAGCCAAGCTAGTTGGTATATCTAAAACAGCAATAGACAAAGCTGAAACCAATGGCCGGTTACCACCACCAGAACTGGGCGAAAACGGTAGAAGAATTGGTTACTCTATTTATCAAATAAATGAAATGCGAGAGTTGTTCGACACTGCACCATATAGAAAAGAAGGTGATGATCCATTAGTTGTTTCAGTTTGCGGCCACAAAGGTGGCGGATGGAAAACATCTGTATCAGTTCACCTTGCACAATGGTTAGCGCTGCAAGGTTATAGGGTCTTATTAGTTGACCATGACCCACAAGGAACAACAAGCTTATATCACGGGTATACACCAATGCGTGTTGCTGATGAAAACACATTGCTACCCTTTTACTTGGGTGACGAGGTAGATTTATCTTACTCTATTGTTAACACGTACTGGCCGGGGCTAGACCTAATACCTTCAAACCCATCTGTCGATAGAATAAAACTAGAACTTCCTAAATTAGCTGAAAGCGGAAAGCTTGATATTCCACATCACTTAATACTGCAAGCAGGGCTTGAAACCGTAAAAGATAATTACGACTTTGTTATTGTTGACGGAACACCAGACCTTTCAGATATCACTATTAACATGGTTTTTGCGGCTGATTTAATACTATGTCCAACCCCTGCAATTTATGCCGATTACATTAGCACTAGTCAGTTTTTCAGCATGATGTTAGCAATGATAGAAGACATAGATGACAATGGTTTTGAGCCTGAATTAAAAGTGCTAATTACTCATTTTGACAACGGAACTCACAGACAAGCCGGAATGATGGACAACTATATAAGGCAAACTTGGCCCGGCATGGTTTACAAGCACAACATAAGAAAAACTGAGGAAGTACCCAAAGCACAATTAAAAATGCGTACCGTTTTTGAACAAGCATCAGCTGAACGAAGTAATCATGGGGCCTATAAAAATGCCCTAGCGATATTCGAACCTGCATTCACAGAGATTTTAAACAGCCTAATATTAACAAGATGGCCAAGCAAAGGGGAATTGTAATGTCAAAATTAAAAGGATTGAATTTAAGCCCTGATGATTTAGCTAAAGAATTACTGAAAAACAAACCTGCAGAAAGTCAAAGGCCTGTCGCAAGTATGCCAGCCGTTAACCGAGTAAAAGTAAATCGTGGTGACTATGGCAACACCAATAAGAAAATGCTAATGGGTAAAATGGTTACCTTTACCTACAAAGTAATTGAAGTTGGAAAAGTAGAACAACAAACTTCTGTTTTTAATCTTAACGAACGTGATCAGGATTTACTTAACGCACATGGTGTTGCTGATATTCTTGCCACCATTAAAAAGAATAAAATTAATGATTTTGAAGTTTACGCTAGACCAATAAAAAACGGCAGCGCTTTTGAATTAGCTGACGGTTCAAGAAGACGCCGAGCGTGTATTTTAGGTAATGCAGCTTTGGCAATGTGGGTAGCTGACTTAACTGATGAACAAATGGAGCATCTTTCAGAATCAGGAAATATGCACAAGCAAGCATCTGTTTACGAGCGTGGTGTAGTAATGGAGCGTTGGATTGAAGAAGGTAGATACACAAGCTCTGCTGACATTTCACGTGAACGAAATATTGCACGAAGAACGGTTGACCGATGCAGAAATGCCGCAAAATTACCAAAATGGCTAATAGAAGCCTACAGAACACCAAATGATATGAGCGTTGAATCTGCAGGCAAGCTTCATGACTTAGTAACAAAAACAAAAATTGATATGGATCTATTAAAGCGCAGAGCCGAAAGTTGTAAGCTTTTTTGGGATAGTAACAAATACTCGGGGGCAGAAATTACTAAACAACTAACCGCGCCAGTTATAGACCCAAACACAAAACCACAAAAGAAAAAAACAGCTTGGGTGATTAAAGGAAAAGTAAAAAGAACATCAAACGGCAAAGGCCACTGTTACGAGCTGCCAGAATTAAGTGAAGAAGATCAAGGTAAAATAGATGCTTTTCTAAAAGAATTAATTGAAAAGTGAAATTAATAGGCTGCGTCAACAGCCTATCAACCGCTTTAGCGTCAACTAAAGCAACATAACTAAAACTGTGAGGTAAAAACTATGTCTAGAGATCAATTTAACATATTAAAAGCAATGCCACTAACAAAATTAATTTTGTTACCTTTATTCATGCGTGAAGACTTGTCAGCACGCTACCTATTTTTGAAACAATTTAACTAATAAAAAGGAATTTAACATGAAACCTATTGACCACTTTGATTTACAAGAAATGGCTAGCTTAGTTTGCGGTATGACAGAAGCCGAGAGCGATGCAGTTATTAATGATGATGAAGATTTTGACACACCATTATTAAATAAACTAAATGTTGATTTTGAACAGTTCTCAGCAGTTGCGGAAGCAATATTAAATAATAATTCACTAAAAATTGGATTTTCACCAATGACAAGTAAAGTCTATTTGGGACTGCAAAGAGAAAATGTGTGGGTTGGCCACAAAGCAGATATTACCTCAGACTTTATTCAAGTAATGGAGCATAAGTTTCCTATAAATACAGCACAAAACATTTCTGTTGGTGGTGTAAATAAGTTTAGATTTTTATCGCTTGATATGGACAAAAAAATTACTGTAAATGGTAAGGACCCATTTGCTAAACCTGAATTAATTAAGAGTGATAATAATGATTAGTTTCAATGATTTTGATTTGGCCAGTGTGGATCAAGAAATAAGAAAACAACGTGATGGTATTATTAAAGGCTGGCAATCAGCAATCGATAAAACGTTAGATGATGAACTTAAATCATTTTTTGACCATAGGTTTGGCCAAAATTGTTGGACAAGTTCTTTTGTTAAAAATCGAGGTGAGGTTTTGTATTACCGTGCTTGCGATAAAACAGAGTTTGTTTTTGACGAAAAAATCGTTTTCTCATTACTGATTAAAACCGATACCGCTAATCCGTGTATCGAAGTTATACGCTACTATAAAGAGGAATCTGAATAATGTTGATATGTTGGTGTTGCAAGAAAAACTTTACTTTAAAAGACAGAAGAAAAAATGATGGCCACTGCCCTCACTGCCAAATTGAACTCGATCTAGAAACCTACCTTGAAAGGTTTATTGAAAGAGTTGAATTAGTAAAAGATGCAGAGGCTTATTTAGATAGCTTTATTACAGATATAGAGCAATCAATGCATAACTGCCCTGAATGTGACGATACAGAAGAATTAGACAAAATAGTTGAATTAGATGAAGCAAAAGTTTCACTGACAAAACTAAGAGAATACACCAAAAACTTTTAACCACATAGCTCACCAAAACCGACTCAAGTAGTCGGTTTTTTATTGCGAACCCACCTCTTTATCTAATACTTTTTTAATCCAAGCCGACAAAGCAAAGCCGTTATCTTTAGCGGCTTTTTTGTATGCTTCTTTACGTTCTTTAGTAACACGAATTGGCGGTATAACGTCACTCGCTAACTCGTCTTTGTTTTTTTTTGGTCTGACCATGATTAACTTGCTTTTATTGATGTATTTATATTATTGCATATACAAAAACTAATTGACAAGAACTTTATTTAACGGTAAGTTATTGTATATACATTAACACCGATAGGTTAGTAATTATGAGTACACACGAAATAGAGCTAAGCAGAAATGCGGTACTTGCTACAAGAAAATTGTTTAATCACTTAACTACTGATGATTTAGAGGCAGCTGGTTTTGATGATGCTGACATTGAATCATTTGGCGAGCTGTTCCTTGAAATAAAGGAGCAGTGCGAAGAAATTGAAATGGGGATGCACGACTAATGCTTTTACCAGGTGAACTAGTAGTTGATAACTTTGCAGGTGGTGGCGGTGCCAGTACAGGAATGGAATTAGGTTTAAATCGTCATGTTGATATAGCAATAAATCATGATAAAGATGCTATTGATATGCATAAACTTAACCACCCCGAAACTAAACATTATTGTGAATCAGTTTGGGACGTTGACCCAATAGAGGCATGTAATAACAAGCCAGTTGGATTAGCTTGGTTTTCTCCTGACTGCAAACACTTCTCAAAAGCTAAGGGTTCAAAGCCCGTTGATAAAAACATTCGTGGCCTTGCTTGGGTTGCTGTTCGTTGGGCTGCACTTGTGCCTGTTAGAATGATAATGCTTGAAAATGTAGAAGAGTTTTTAACTTGGGGCCCTGTTATTACCGATGAAAACGGAAACGCTAAGCCATGCAAAGAGCGAAAAGGTGAAACGTTCAAAGCGTTTGTTGCGGCTTTATCGACTGGCTTATCGCTTGACCATCCAGCAATAGAAGATGTCAAAGCTGCTTTGGGTGATAATTTTGATTTATCAAGAATTGAAAAAGGCTTGGGTTATAACGTTGAATGGAAGGTATTAAAGGCCTGTGACTACGGAACACCTACTATTAGAAAGCGTTTGTTTTTAGTGGCAAGAAATGACGGTAAAGCAATCGTATGGCCAAAGCCGACACATGGAGAAGGACTTAAGCCATTCAAAACAGCAGCCGACATTATTGATTGGACTGTACCCGTTCGGTCTATATTCAATCGTAAAAAGCCACTAGCTGAAAAAACTATGGCAAGAATTGCCAAAGGTTTACAAAAATTCGTAATTGACTCGAGTAATCCTTTTATTGTACCAGGTAAATGCGCCACGCCATTTATTACTGAGTTTGCTAATAGCTCAAAGCAAAGGAATATGTCAGTCAACGAACCACTAAGAACAATTTGCGCACAAGTAAAAGGTGGCCATTTTGCTTTAGTCGCTCCAATTATTGATCGTCAATTTGGTAAATCTGAATGTAATTCAGTAGAAAAGCCACTTGGAACAATAACAGCCGGAGGCATGGGTAAATCTGCATTAGTTTCGGCACATATAGCAAAGCATTACACTGGTGTTGATGGTTCAGATATTAAAGAACCATTACATACAATTACCGCTAAAGATCATAACGCTTTAGTCACTAGTCACATGGTTAAAATGCGTGGTGACAACATAGGCCATGGAACCGACGAACCAGTTCATACTATTTCAGCCGGTGGTTTTCATATCGGTGAAGTAAGAGCCTTTTTAGTTGAATATTACGGCACTGGTACTGCACACCAATTAGATAAACCTTTACACACAGTTACCACTAAAGATCGCTTTGGGCTTATCACTATTAAAGGTGAAGAATATCAAATTATTGATATTGGTATGCGAATGCTTGAACCGCATGAATTGTTCGCGGCTTCTGGCTTTCCAAGTGATTATTTAATTAGTCATGATAGCAACGGCAAAAAGTTATCAAAAGCAAAACAAGTGGCTCGATGCGGCAATGCGGTTTGCCCTCCAATACCAAAAGCGTTAGTAATAGCGAATCTAGGTAACGAACAACAAGGTCGCATAGCGGCTTAATTAAAACCAACTATCCGGAATTTCCGGACAGTTCAATTATTACGGAAAAATCATCATGGATAAAGAGCAACTAAAACTAAACCTAGAACAGCGGAAATGGGCGTACTATTCGTTAAGAAATGACCTTCATGTAATCAAAGATAAATTACATAACATTAAAAATAACAGAGGGCACAGCCCTGCTTTCAAAGTGCTTTCATCGGCACTAGATGTATTTCAAGAGCAAGTTGATCGTGATTATTATAGATACGAAAAACGTATTGGAAGCAGAATTAATAATGATATTGCAATGGAATTGCAGCAAGCTTTAAACCGTGAACGTAAGTTACGCGAACAACTAGAAAGCAAGGTAAAAGAAGCTTCTGAATCCAGTGGTCTTTTTATTAAATATGTTAGAGAAAAACTAAAATTTTAACTTAGCAATTATTACGGAAAAATTATGCAATATTTTTTACATGGTGACTTAGAAACAGGTGGCTTAAATGGCCGAATTGAAAACGGCAAGCTTGGAATGGAGTATTACCCTATATTTGAGTTGGCCTTTATTGTTACAGACCTTAACTTAGAACAAGTGGGTGAGCCGTTGAGATTAGTTATTCATCACAACGATGATGATATAAATAAGTCTCATGAATGGGCTATAAAAACGCATACAGAGAGTGGTTTGCTTAATGAAGTGAGGCTTTCTACGTTAACGCTAGAACAAGCAGAGCAGCGCATTATTGAACACTTGAAAGCTCTTGGTATTGAGTCATACGATAGTAAAGAAAAAACAGGCGCTGCTTTCTCCGGTAATTCTATTATGTTTGATCGCTCATACCTCATGTGCCAAATGCCCAAGCTACATGAATATTTGCACTATCGTCAGTTAGATATTTCAGCATTAGCTTTAGCTGCTAGAGCATTTAACCCCGAGCTTGAAAAAGAGATAACTAGCAAAAAACAATACAAGCATGAAGCGTTAGCTGATATTAGAGAGTCAATTGCAGAGCTCAAAATGTATCGTTCAGCATTGTTTAAAATTACTTAATAATATAGGGTGAATTATGAACTATAGGTTTGGACAGGTGGTTAAAGCGTGGTTAGGTCAAGCAGATGAACCCCAAGGGTTAGCCGATGGAGAGCAACGACAATCGAGCCTAGAGCCGATTGTTATATGGCGAACTAATTAATAACTGGAGAGATTATGCTCATTTTAAATATAATATCCGCGACTTTGTTATTAGTAATGTCGGGTCATTTTTTAACAGTGTTTACACAGAAAAAACAGCCAGAAAATGTATTTAAGGCGATTCTTTGCATAATGAGCGCATTGTTTTTTATGGTATCTAATATAGGAATTGCTAATTCCTGCTAACCTAGCACTAAACGGTTGCCTGCTCTAACAATGAGTTGGCGACCAACTGTTATGCAATCCGATTTGAGTGGGTTGTTATAAGGCTTATTAAGGGGTGAAATAATGCAATACAATTTTACAGAAGTATCTATAAAGGGCGTTAAAAAGTGGAAAGAAGATGGGAAAAATAAACAGAAAACCAAGAAGTTTTTCCAAACTCTTAATCCTTATAATAGAAACTCAGATGGGGATATAAAAACAAGAGCAGAAATACTCAAAGAGATAACAAAAGAGCGTGACGAATGGTTAGCCTTATAACCTTTTGCGAACAGCGGCAAGCTCGCCTTGTCCGTTGGTTTGCGTTGTTATGTTACCGTTACTGAAATTAAGGAAAGTAAAATGAAGATTAATGTAAGAGTTGCAAATAAAGTTATACAGAAAACCAATGGCTACACTTTTGAATCTGGAGATTACGAAATTCAGCCGTTTAAAATAACACGAAGTAGGGTTGGTAGCGTTGGCGCAGCCAGAAATAGATATTACTACGTAGCTCATTTTATTGGATTTGGCGATATGTTAGATGTGCATAAAAATTCAATAGTCGGCGTGGAAGAATACGCACACTTAAATAGAAAATCAAACCCGAAATTTAACCCTAATAAATTAACTTGGGATGGTAATACTGCGTACTTGGTTTAGTAACATAACCTTTGCGTTAAGCGGTTTATAACAGGGTTCTTGGCGTAGCCAACTGTTATAAATCCGACTTGCACGGCGTTGTTAGCAGTGAATTATTAAATACTAAAATCAATGGAGAGAAAGAATGTTTAAAAAAGAAGATATAGAGTTAGTCGAAAAATTAACTAACGAGGCAAATAAAAAGCTTGAAGAAGTTGGTAACATCTATAAAGAGCTAAATAATCTTGGTGTAAATCCTGATTATACAACGAGAGGTGATTTTACAGGAAGGTACTATCTTAATTGTACTTTAAAGATAGGGTAGCAATTCCTGCTAACACGTTGCACACGGGCAAAATGCCTTCTTTCTACAAGTACGAAGCAAATTAAATCAATAGTTTAAGTGTATTCTGTGTAGAAAGAAGGAAATCTCATTTAAGACCAGTTGGCAATATGAATATAACCACTTGCGGCTGTTGCGCTTCTGTCGTCTTTGTAAACAACAAGCTCTGCAAAGCTGCGTCGGGTTAGTAAATTGATGTTGTCAGTGCTTGGGGTAATAGTGAAAATGTCACCCACCCATGTTATTTCACCGTTATCAGACGAAATAACAACGTCACCGGCCACAAGTTCAATTTTGTCTATTTTACTTGGGTCTAAATTGCCATCTTCATTTTTTACAACGCTAATATTGCCCGGGTCGCTAATGTTCACTCGTAATATTTCTGAGTTCTGCTGCCCTTTGTAAAACGAAAATTTGAATTGCATATTAAGCTACCGCTGCTAATTCGCGCATGAAAGTAACGATTGCCGGAATTGTTACGGTGTCACCATCTTCATTGGTAATAACGCGGTCGGTTGCGTCGTTACAAATAATGACTTCTTCGTTTACATCGTCTAACACTAAAACAACTAAGTCATTGTTAGCAGCAGCTGTTGATGATGGATCAATTGATTTACCATTCACTGTGATTTTTAAATCGTCGTTATCTTCTGTTAACGCAACGTCACCACTTGTCATTGCTGCACTTGCGATAACTTTAGCGCTCGCTTGTGCATAAGTGTCGGCTTTTACTACGTCAATTGCTAAGGCTAAAAGTTTGCCGTTGTCTTTTAAGTGTTGTGCGCCATTTTTCTTGAAGTTAAAGCTTGAGAAGTTCGCCATTTTTAGTGCCTCGTTATAAGTGTTCTATTGTGTAAGTTGGGGTTAACATTTCTATTTCGTGCGTGGGGGTTAGTATTTCTATCGTTATTTGGTCGATATCAATACTGAGTTGTTGCGAGATATTCTGTTCAATTATTGTGATTAATTCAGCGTGCGTGAGCTGCTCGCAAATAACTGCGTCAAGCGTTATGTCAACGTTGATATGCTGTGTTGATGTTTGAGTTAACTGTTGCGTTATTATTGCGTTAATAATGCTGTCAGCGTTTATGTCAGCCAGTGTTGATTCGCTTAATTGCTCGGTGTGAACAACTGATACAAAAATGCCGCTTGATTCGTCAACACTAACTGTTATCGACTGTGATAATTGTTCTGCAGTAATTGCGTTAGTTTCATTAATTGCTGATACGTTAGCGTTAACTGCTTGGGCTAATTGCTCGCAAGTAACCGCTTTAATGCTTGCGACTTCCTCGAGCGTTATTGTTTGCGATTGTGATTTTTGCTCAGTAACAATTACGTCAACGCTTTGGGTTCCGTCACCTGACACATTCACGTTAAGTGATTGTGTTAATTGCTGTGCTTGTACTGCGTAAACGAGTTGTGTTGATTCGTTACTAACCGTTGAACTTTCATTTAGTTGCTCGCAAATAACGGACGATACGTTGTTAATAGTGGCAAGGGCCTGTAACGTACTTTCTGTTTTTTGCTCGCTAACAATTGCGTTTAATTGCGCTGTTTCGTTAATGCTTACTAGCTGAGATTGTATGATTGACTCTGAAATAATAGCGTTAGCAAAGCCAATGCCCATGACTGAAACTGTTTCAGATTGGGTTAGTTGCTGCGTTGTTGCTATGGTGATTGATTGTTCTGTGCCTGAATCATCTAAGTCAACCCATACGCTGCCGTCGGTTGGAAACCCTACACCTGTTGCATTATTACCTGCAACAGTGTCTATCATCACAGGCTGACTACCTGTGTTGCTGTGGTCTGATAATGTGGGGCTTAAATCTAACTCAGGCGTACCATTAATATCTACTTTTAAGTATTCTAACCGACCTTGCTGAGTTGCCGCTCCGAAATTAGCACCAACAATTCTTGAGTTTGTTACTGTATCTGTGTTTAAGTCAAAACCACCAGTCTGTAGCGCTCCATCTATGTACAAGTCAAGCCTACCTAGAGTTCTTCTGAACTCTATTTCTTGCATTATAGTTACATCTAAACCTATCGCCCACTCTCGATTACTGCTATCACCGTTAAACCTAACAACTCCTGTGTTAGCTAGGAATATAATTCTAGGCTGTGTTGATGCATATGTACTCCCACCAATCCACCTAGTATGTGCAGCGTTAGAAAGAGATGAGACCTTGATTCTTATAGAAAAATCATCAGCACTCCCGATGCTAAAGCCATCATGGGTGAGGTAGTCACTACCACTAAACTGTAAAGCGACAGTCATTAGATTAACTCAACTGTAAAATCTACATCGGCAAAGGGTATTCTTACTTCATAATCTCCTGATTTTTTACCTGTCATTTCAATTATGTAGCTGCCTGTTTCTTGTACATAAACATTCTTCATCCCGTTAGACGGAACAAACCCTGCTCGCACTTTCCATAATGTAGCTGCTACACGCTCAGGCAAGTCTTCATTAAGAATTACCGCAATATATTTACCAGAAATATACGTTATCGGTTTGCTTGTATAAGTACCTTTTGCCATGTTTAACTGAGCTTGGGTACAGTCCGAAAAAGGGTTAATAATCTTATTGCATTGAGCTTTGCACTCAGTTAATAACGCATCTATTAGCGCCGAATAATCAGGCATTGTTACATCGCGCATATGCTCAGTTCGTGCGATTATCTTGTCACCTGTGGTAGTGCCGTCACCAATGATAAAGTTAAAATCACCACCGTCACTTGAGCCATCGTTTAGCGTGTTAACAATGAGCAAGCATGCTTCTTTAGCTGCATGGTTCGTAAAGTTTCCAGTACCTACGCCTTCTTCATCCAGAATTTCAGTATCGTGCTTACCTTTGGATATTTCATCAACTATCAAATACAAATTAAGCTCAGACAAAATAAGCCCCATTGTTTTGCTTGATAGCATTCTTGTAGATATTTCTGTGTAGTCGTGAACGTCTTGAAGTTCTGCGGTTGGATTTTGCTGAATATATTGCGCTAATGTTATGCTCATACTGTTTTTGTAACCTCTTTCTGTTTGCCGCGTTTAAATCTGTCGAACGTTACTTTTTTAAAGCCTAAATTTTCAGTGATAAATATTTTAAAGCTTTGAAAATCTCGCTTGGTGAATGTGTCGTCGCTTTTGTTGATCAACAATTCGACTATTGGAACATCAGCAGTAATTGTGATTACTGCTGATGCTGAGAACGCGCTACCAAAGCTTGCTGTTTTACGTGCGAAATATTGCTGTCCGTTTAATTTTCTTTCAAACGTCCAGCACCCAACTTGCATTACTGCGTTGCTATGCCCTGCTCTATTTCCCATTGATACATCCTTTTGCAATGTTCGGGCTTATCGCCAAAAAGTTCCGCTAGCCAGTCGATAACCTTGGCTGAGTAGTAAAAGCGTTTGTGCTTTGTTATGTATTGCCCTGTAAAGCCGCTTATTGTTCGCATGTTGGTGTTGTGAGCAATCGTACAAACGAGCACGTCGAGTAAGTACCAAATGCGAAATGGCATGTTGTTATTTTTAATAAACGGCAAGAGCGGTGCTGCGATTGCGCCAAAAAAAAGGCCTATGATTAAATAGGCCAATAGTGTTCGCATTGCTTTTAACAGTGTAATAAACATTATGGCGCCTCTTCTGTTGTTTCAGCTATTGTTTCGGGGGTTGTAGTGCTGTTGTCGTTACCACCGTTATTTGAGTCGTTAACGCTGTTGTTGTCGGTGTTGGTGGTGCTAGTGGGGTTATTTTGATTATGTTGCGACTGGTCTACATTGCCGTTGGCTTTTATGCCGTTAACCGTTTCGGCGCTTTGTTGGTTGGCTTGATTCGCTTCACTGTTAAACGAGCCGTCGTTGTAAGTATTGCCGCCTGAGCTTTTAATACCTTCAACGGCAACAACACCAAGGGCAGCATAAGGTACGGCAGTCATTGCAACATTAGCGGTGGTTTTTACGAGTGTATTCGCAAAATCCCAGCCGTTAGTTTCTTTTGCTAATGTTATGTTTCGCCTTGGGTCTGTATATTCACAGCCGCTTGTGCAAATGATTGTCGGTTTTGCCATTGCTGCGGCGTAAATTTCAAGCTCTTTATTTTTTAGCGCAACTTCTTCAGGTGATAATGAACACGCACTTAAAAGCACCATCGAAATGATGGCAAATAGTAGTTTTTTCATAGTATTTCTCTTTTTTGTGGGTAGGAACTAGTAAGATTTTTTACGTTTTGGTAATTTATATTATGGTTTGTTCGGCATTAATTGTTTTTATTTATATCCCAAACATCGCCGAAAAATTCGGTTGCTAAATAATGCGCTTCTACAATTTCAGCTTTTGTACATTCAACCATAACACCCGTGCCAACGTCAGCGGTTGACCACATAACAATATGGTCATCAGGTTTACTTAAGTGTTTAATTACTGCGTTACATAAGCGAATCATACTGTTTTCGTCAGCATCGAACCTTTTGCCTGTGCTTGTTGTTACCACGTTTCTAGCGATTAGCTCAGCGCGTGTTTTAACGAATTTTTCTAGCTTTTCTTGTTCCTGCTGTGCTTCAAGTTTCGCGTTGATAATGGCGAGTTCTTCGTGGGTTGGTGTGTAAGTCATTTAAAGCAACCCTCTGTCTGATTCAGATAATTCCGCTTTAAAAATACGAAAATTTTTGATATATCCACACCAAGTTACTAAAGAGCCAGGGCTGTAACTACCAAAGCTAATAGGCTGATTTAGTAAGTTTGTCGCTGTAAATGTATGTTCATTTGCAACTGATACTCCAACCTCATCATTTAAATACTTTGTAACGAAGTCTTTAGTGATGGTATATACAATTTTTGCCGCCACACCGTTTTCTAAATTACTGTGATGATGGTTTACGACCTCACCATCTTCAGCATAGCTAAGTCTCAAAGTGCTTCCTTCGCCATTATTAAACAATCGAATAAAATCATTTCCATTTAAGTATGAAGCAAATATATATCCCGTCCCTATAATCCCTATTTGCTCAATTTCTAATGCTATTGTGCAATTTTGACCCGCGATATTCCCCAAACTTTGAATGTAAGGATTGTCTTGAATTCGCTCTACAGCATCATTAGCGGTAAATATATAACTTGTTGCAAACGGTAGCTTTTCAATTTGCGATCCGAAGTAATCTAGATAGCTAACGCCATCGCCTGTATACGTTGTATTTCCGTTGCCGTATTCATTTGAAAAAAACAACCACAAGCCAACAGTGTTTGAACTTGGTACTTTAGTGACTTCTATCGTAATATCTAATCGACATATACCTGACTTATATCTCGTTATTTTAGTGTCTATTATCGTTTGATTGGGCGTGTAAATATCACCAACGCTATCATCAGACAGCATAAATTCTACAATATTGCTGCCGTCGAATTCGACAAGAATTGCAATATTATCTCTATCACCATAAGTTTGAACGTAAGTCGAAGTTGTAAACACATCTCCTAAAGCAAAATCAGTTGTATTTGCTGTAGTGTCACGTAGTCTCCGCTGTCCTGTATCTGTCGTTTCTGTCAATCGCTGTACGTTTTCTTCCGCCCATTTTACAGAGTTAAACGTTTCTTTTGTAAATCCTAGTGCCGTATTATTCGAACCGTCGCTAGGGTGAAGCCAATTTTTACTTGTGGGCTCGATTAAAGCACCCTTGCTATTTCTTCGTAACTCATTTGCTGCTGCAATACGTAAAACACCGTAATCATCAAAAAAAGTGGCTTCATCAGCCCTGTCTACAATTAAACTTCCTGTCGCCTTTTTTACATCTTGATTTTCAGTAAACAAATGAAGCGATGGCTCATATACTGTTGTTGGTCCAATATTGTCTTTTATCGCACCAATTGATGAATTTAATTCGTCAAGCAATGCGTTGTATTTCGCTACATAGTCGGCATCGCCTGGTGCTATTTTGTGAGCTGAAAAGTCAGTCATTAAACTATCTCTTTATATTTGTCTGTGTGTTTGTTTGCGTTTGCGCGGTGTCTTGTTCTTGAAATGTCAGTATTACGTTTACAAATAGCGGTGTTTTTTAAGCGTTCTAGCCCTGTTGCCGAAGGTTGTAAACACAAGAGTAAATCACCCTGTTTTGTTGTTTTTATTTTTTCGTATTCGTAGCGATCATTTTCAAAGTTTTCTAAGTCGTTCAAGTCGAATGTGAACGCGCGGTAACAACTGCTTGCTGTGTTTTCGTCACCTTCGTCTATCCATTCCCACTTACTACCCCATTCATAATTCCATTTTGGTTCAAATACGTAACCAAGCATTAAGCGGCCAATATCTATTTCGGTATTGTTGGGTGCTGAAATGTCAATTTGTATTGATTGATACGTAACCTGGCTAAACGAGTAAAAGTAATGTTGTGGGAAAATATCCCCAAGTTGCCATTCTGCGTTTACGGGGTCAACACCTGGTACCCATTCGCCAAACGGTTTTATTGTGCCAGCAGATAATGCTGTGCTGTCGTGAGTAACGCTGCCTGTTTGATTAAACCCGTCGTATAAACGAATACGTATAGTTGAGCCGTCTATTAAGTTGTGATATCCCAACGCTAACCCCGACACTACATCGAGCTTATTTGCGTTAAGCTTTATTGTTGCGGTTGTGCCTAATACGCGCATGAAACGATCACGTCGGCTATTGAGTAAGCCGCTTTCAGGTAGCGTTGCAACGGGCGCTGGTGTTACGGTTAATGACGCATCGTTAACGGCCATTGGAAATAAAATATTGAGTTTGTCACTTAACGCCATACGATTAATTCACTTTTGTTTGATTTGTAAGATTGCGTAAAACCAACGACTAATGCGTTTAGCCCTTCGTTGCCGTTATTCCAACGGTCTTTTGGGCTGTAAATATTTACTATGGCGCCAATGTGTATTTCAGGCGATATTCGGTCTATTGATACTGAATAGGTTCTGCGCGTTACACTAAGTAAGTCAGCAAGGCGTCGAGCTTCGATTATTGCTACGCTGTTTTCTGCATAACTAGTCATGCTAAGAATGCGATATGGAAAATCTAAATCAACAGGGTTGTATTGATAAAACGTACTACCACCAGACAAATGATCTGAAGGGCTATTGCTAACTACCAAAGTACTCACAGGATCTTCTTTGGTAATTGCTTGTATTATAGGGTTATCGTTTGGGGTTATCCAACTCGTAACTGTGTTAATGCTGATTTCGTCAGGTATTTCTTTGCGATAAAATTCTATTTCGTCCTGGTCATTAATCCACAACAACGCGCCCAATGTTTCTAGCGTTAAATTTAGAAATTCAGGGAACGTCATACTTTGGTTTGCGTAAAACGTAATGTCCGGGTCGAAGGGGTAAGCTGCTAAATTTTCAGCGTTGAAAGCTTGACCATATTCATTACAAATAGTAGTAAACATGGATTTAAGCTTTTTTTCTGTGGCTGTGCAGATAAAGGTTATATTAAAATCTGAATTTGGAAAGTCAGGTATATAAAAAGCACTGTTTCCATCACCCATGTCTACCCACACTGGTGGTTCATAAATACCTACACCCATTTCATAGCCATTGTGAAAAATTCTAACACTTGCGCGATCGACTTGGTTATCTTTTGCTATTCTATAAAGCCTTTCACCTGCCGAACTTCCGTTAAGACCAACAAAAATAGGTGTTCCTGTTGCTGGATCACCCGCTATAAACAAGTTGTTTACGTTGTAAATATTCGTTTCAATAACGGCTGTTGCTAACGTTGATTTGAATTCAAACGTAGTAGCTGATATTAATTCAACGCTTTCTACAATTCCTTTGTATTGCCGTTTAAAATCAGCTTTAGGCCATGACTTATCACCAATGAATACTTCAATTTCATAACCTTTAAATAGGTAATCTAACCAGTGATCAAGTGAGCCGTCGTTATAAACGCGAACAGCGCCTAAGCTGTCAGCGTCTAGCGTTCGTTCAACTAATACCGTTTCTTTTAAGCAAACGTCGTAACTTACATGCGACGGTGTTTCCCCTGCGCCCGTTGCATAAAAGTGGTCTGACAAATAAACAGTGCCACTTTTATGTTTAATTTCTACGAGTAAAACAGGGTGTTTTGTTGATGATTGAGCCCACTCATTAAATTGTTGGTCTGTTATCATAAACTCACTGCCACTTGTCTTAAGTTACCGCGTACTATTTCAGCTGTTTGCGTTTCAGCCGTGGATATTTGGCTTTCACGTTGTGCTGCTGCATCGTCTGCGTTGTCGTTAGCGTCAGCTCTTAATGCAGCCACTTCTTCACGTAATAGCTTTAATTCAGCAAGCATTTCGGTATTGCTTGCTGTTGATGCTTGGCTTTCACTTGTTGTTATTGTTGCTGCCTGGTTAACGGCGATTGGCGTATTAATTTCAGGAAAAGCGATCACATTGTTGCTTGAGTCAATAACGTTACTTGCGTTTGTTATTGCTTCGCTATTTAGTGTTCCGTTTTTTGTTACGTCAATAAGCTCGGTTAAGTTAACGCTTAACAGTTCACCTAGCTCTGACAAATCAATACTAAAGCTTTCAATTAGCGCGTCGATGCTATCGCCACTTAGCGCTGAAAGCTCAGTTAATTGCGAGGCAAGTAAATCAGCCAAGGCTTGGTTTTCTGCTTGCTGTGCTGCAGCTTCTTGTGCTGCTAGTTGCTCGCGTAAGCTGATTAACTCGGCTGACTCTTCAATAACTTGTTCTTCGGGTGCTTCAAAGTCTGCATAAACACTTTGTAAATCAGTTAATGTTTTGTTTACATCAGCAAACATTGATTTATACATGTTAGACGATGTGCCAAAAAGCTCTTTACCAATTTCTAAGTATTGGCTTGCGTCACTTGTTGCGTCGGCAACTGCTGAGTAATCACCGTTTGCGGCTTGATTAGTTGAAGATGCAAAGTTATCACGGGCAAGTCTGAATTGGTCTTGCTCTGATAATGTTGAGTTTTCACTAAACGCTAGTCCGTTGATGTATTCGTCTAAGGTTTTTTCAGCGTCTAAAGCACTTTCGTAACGCGACATTTCAGTTTCGTAAAGCTTTTCTGCTGCGTCTTGCTGGTCTTGCCAACGGCTTTCTTCTGCGTCGATTAACGTTTGAATGTCGTTAGTTGGACCAAGTAAATCGTCGAGTAACGTTGAAATATCAGTTTTTAGTGATGAAATAGCTTCACTTTGTGCTGCTTTTAAATCTTCTAATGTTTCATAGTATTCTGCTGTTTGACCTGACAATAACAATAATTGAGCGTAAAGCTTTTGTTCTTCTTTGTTAAGCGGATCTAAACCTTGCACTAGCTTTTTAAAGCCGTCGGCCGTTGCTGGTAGCTCTTGATCTAACGCTGCAAACTGTGCAAGCAGTTGCTTTTGGTTATATTCAAATTGCTCTGATTCACTGTAGAAACCGTTGAAAAAGTCACTTGCTGCGCTTTGTAGGTTTTCAATTCCCCCTGCAAAGTCAATTATCGCTTGAGTTGCTTCAATGGTTTGGTTTGCGTCAATACTGTTTAGTGTATTGCCAGTTATTTCAAGCACTGAGTTAAATACGGCTTGCTCTTGCGCTAAACGAATTAATGTTTCGTATAGCCCTTCACCTACTTTTTGAAACTCTTGTAAGTTTGGTACCAGGTAAGTGGCCATTAAGTCAGACTGACTAGAAAATATAGCTTCTAGCTCTGCTTGAATTTCGTCACCCGATAAATCTTTGAAACTGATGTTGGGTAAATCAATAACAAAGTTGTCTAAATTATTGGCTAAATCAACACCTAAAACGTCAACTGCTGAATTAATTGAACTGCCAATGTTGCCAAAAACAAGCGCCATTTCGTACTTCAGCTGCTGGTCAATTTCTTCATATTCGGTGTTGTACGTGGTTTTAGATGATAAGCCCCAACCCTTTTCTTTGCGTGTTTTAATATCGAAGTATTGCTGTGCGTCAACTACACCGCTGTCGATTATTTCACCCATGGTCTGTGAAACAATGCTGATACCTGAATCAATTAACGTTTTTTTAGTTGATGAAAACCCGCCAATAATTTTACCTAAAACACCGGTTGGGTCTAGGTTTGTTAAAGTGCCGCCAAGTAATAAGCTTTCAATTTTTGACGTTGTGCTTTTCTCACCTAGTTCACCGCCATAGCTGCTTGCGTCAAACTTGCCAAAACTGCTAACAAAGCTACTCGCTAGGTAAGTAATGTTGTTATTTAAGTCGTTAAGACTTGTGTTCATTTCGCGTAATTCAGCGTATTGATCAAGCTGTAATTCTTCTTGACGTTCTAAGCTGTTGTTAATTGACGCTGATTTATCGTCACTACCTAACACAGTGCCTGTGCCTTGGGTTTCTTGACGCACTTCTGCTGATACAGGTGCTGTGCCTGAGCTACCAAAAGAACCACCAATTAAACTTGCAATGATGCCAATCATGGCGGCACCAGCGACAAAATTAACAGGGAACGGAGCTGCAAAAGCACTTGTGATAGCGGTTAAGCCATTAGCGCTTTGTTTTGTTGTTTCGTTAGCAACGTGTACGCCTGTTTCAGCTGTACCCATCACCATTTTTTCAACGGACATAGCAAGCGATGCTACCGCCATTGCTTGTTCTATTGCATGAAACGCTTTAGCTGCTGCTGTTTTTTCACTAAACATGTCGGCAGCTGCACCGGCAATAGATGAATAACTACTTAATTCTGCTTGAGTGCTTGCATAAGTTAAACTTATTTCTTCGGCTTTAAGTTTTTGAAGATCAGCACCGACTTTGGCTTGTTGCTCTTGATTAAATTTAAGCGCGGTAGCATATTTTTCTTGGCTTGCGAATAGTTTATCCATTTGCTGACCAATAGTGCCAAACGTGTCAACAATAACGTTACCAGCACTTGCCCATGCGCCTGAAAAATCGTCTACTTGTTTTATTAGCTCGTCGTATTCTTTGCTAAGCTCACTTGGTCCTTCGGGCGCTGTTTTGCCTTTCGAGGCTTTGTATTGCTCTGCACTTAGCGCTTTTACAGCTGCAATTTCTTGCTCTGTTGCGTCAGCAGATAATTTACTTAAATTAGTGTTAAGTATTTTTTGTTCTTCTGTTAAACCAAGCATCGACAATTGTTGGCCTAGCGATACAATTAATTGTTGGTTAGCGGTAAGCTCTTTTGCTACTGTATTTACATTGTTAGTTTTTGCTTCGGTATCTTTAATAATCGCGTCAGTGCTAGCGGTTTGTGCGTATTCGTGATTTATTAAACTAACAATAATGCGGTCTACGGTTTCTATGTCAGATTTACGTTGATTCTCAAGGTTTGCTAACTCTTCCGTCGCTTGTTTTGCAATATCACTGGTACCCGACAAGCTTTCGGCAAAATCTTGATATCCGGCGGCCATTTCATCAGCGCCAATTTTTGCTAATCCGTCACCGATCAAGCCATAAAGTGACCCTAATTGATTTTGTAACCAAGTTGTTAGTTCGCCCCATATTTGTTTAGCTTTGGGTGCAATTGCTGAAAAAGAATAAGATAAATTGACTAGACCTGTTTCCATTGCGCCAACGAATGCAAGACCAGCAACACGAACTTCAACAAACTGTTCTCTTAAATAGCTGCCAATTTCCCAGCCCGCGTATGCTGAAAACATGCCTAATGCGGCTGTTTTTAACACACCAAAAGCGGTAACTGCTGACCAAGTTGCAGCGGTTGATGCTGCAAGTGATGACGTAAACAATGAAACAGGACCAACACCTGTTGAATAAGCTAATGATGTAGCTAGTATGTTTACAGATAGCACCTTGCTAGCGGCTGCGGATGCAGTCATTAAATAAGGCATTGCTTGCAATCCAAGATATAAACCACCACCAACACCAGCAACTTTAGACAGCGTGGAAAGCAGGTTGACGGCCTGTGGTAACACATTGCTCCAGCCGCCCATGCTTTTTATTGCATCAACAACTAAATCATTCATTCCTTCAAATGCCGGTGCTAAAGCAATAGTTAGTTCGTTGCCAAACCCTGACGCAATGTCTGCCGTTCTCTGAAATTCTCGACCTGCCGCTGCAACCGATTCAGCGTCAATATCGCTAATTGATGTACCCAGCAATCGCGCTTCATTTTGTGCTTCTTTTAACCCTGCTGCATTGTTTTCAAGTAGTGGCAATAAGCGACTTGCATCATTAGCAAGCGCTTCTAAAAAGTATATTTTTTCACTATGCGATCCTACATTCTCAAGCGCCTCTCCAACTTTCAATAATTGTTGATCAGCTGATAAGCCAACAAATTCATTAATGTCTAAATTTAGCTTTTCAAAAACATCTTTTGCTTCACCACCGCCATTTGCGGCAAAGTCACCCACCTTGTCTTGAATATCTTTGAAAATATCGCCCATTTTATCGCCTTGGACGTTAAATTTTTCACCCGCCGTTGTCCATTCAGATAATGTTTGTGTGCTTAAATTTAAGGTGTCAGCCATTACTTTCATTTCAGTAATAGCTTGAGTGCGCATAACCACACCCATTGTGCCTAACGCGGCAGTTGCTATACCGACAACACTTGTGACTTTTCCAAGGCTGCTTATCATTGAGCTTGTTTTGCTGGATAAGTCACTTGTGGTTTTGCCCGTTTTTTTTTGCTGGGTGCTTAAGTCTTTTAATCCATCTCTGGTGAGTTGGGTTGCTTTAACCCCGTTCTTAGCATCGCCAGTAATTAATAAGCCGACTTGATAGTTTTTATTTGCCATCTTTTTTATTTAATTCCTGCAATGCACCGTCTTCAACTAGTTGAATGTCATCTAATAATTGTGAACGGTCTTCTAAGGGGGTTTGTTCAATATTGAAAAGTGATTCTTTGGCCATAATGGGTATGCCAAAATAACCACCCATGCCGCCAATAATGAATTGACGTCGTAGCTTTAAAAATAAATTCCAAGTGGGTACATGTTCGAACCAAATGTGAAAATTTGTAGTAGTTTCTTTCTTTGTTTCAGCTCTGGCTCGGGACCTTTCAATAAATGCTTGATCTAATCCCATGGCACTTGCTTCTTGTTCTATTTTTTTCTGTCTAGCGCTACGGCTATGTTTTGGGGCTGAGCTTTGTTGCTTGCCCCACCACTTACCTAGCGCTATTAGTTTTTTGCACGTTTTTCCTCAAACGCACCAGTTGACGCATAAAGACCTTCACGCAATGCAGTGAAATAACCTTCGTTATTTAACATTTCTTCTACGAGTTCATCGCTATGCTGAACTGTTTCGGCTTTGGCGTTTTTCAGGTTTTTAATTTCATGCAAGCCTGCGCGAATTTCTGCACAAATGCTTTCGCTGATGTTGTCTAATTTGTCGTTTATACTTTCGCGCTGCTTTGCTTTTTCTTCATCGTCTAAGTAATTAGGATCAATGTCGTCACCCAATGTTTTTAAATAGCGAGCGTCTGCTAATGTGATTTTTCCATCGTCTGACAAGCAAGCATTGTCTTGGTCTAAAATAACGAGCTCTTTAGATAGCGCGCGAAGCGTTAGCATTGCGTCGTTAATTCGTTGCTTTAATGATTTATTTTCTTTGCGAGATAATCGCGTAAAAATGGCGTTAAACGGCACTTCAATTTTTTTCTTTCCTTCTAAAAATTTGGCTGTGCAAAGAACGTCTACTTTTGGGGTATTACCGATTAATTGGCTCATGATTTTCCTAATGTGGTTAATGTTGTTAAATTAAATAAATAAAAAAGCCCTAGCAATATTGCTAGGGCCTGTGTTCTAACGTTGAACTAAGGGAGATAACAAATAAATTACGATAGTGTGATTACTAATGGCTCTTGAAATGCCATTTCGAATTGATAAGCAGCATCACCGTCAATAAAGCTTTCGGTTGGTTTAGATAACTGCACACCTAACGACTTAAAGTTGATGGTGTTGTATTGGGTTGTGCCGTGCTCTACTTCAAACGGAACATGAACAACGCCGTTATGCGATTCCACTACTTCAAACCAATCTTTATCACCAATGTCAGCAGCAAGAATAGTGACTGAGCCTGTGGCAAACAACGGGCTATGACGTGCTTCTTTTTGCCCTGGTACGTTTACCATGTTTACACCAGAGCCTGCTTTAATGCTTAGGTTGTGTAATACAAGGTCTTCACCGTCAAGCTGAGCTAACACAGTGTTTTCACAGTTTACAGGGATAGGGTCGGCATAATTATCATAAACAAGTGAACCGGGAAACGGCGCTTCTACAGGGCGAACATAGCCGCCCATAAAGCTAAGTGACATACTTATAAAAGCGTCAAACGAAAAATCGACATTACCGCGAGCGTCAGGTATTACGTTGTATTTTTTATTACCAACATGACGGCCTAAGGTTAATATTGGGCTGTCGACGGTATTATCTAACGTAAATATTTCTTTTTCGTCGCCTGGTGTGGCGTCTTCGGTTCTAACAAAACCACACGCTTCTAGTATTGGACCAAAAACCACGGCGTTAGCATCACTACCACAACCGGCCATGTCAATTTTTGTGCTTAAGCTTTGGTGAGGTTTGGTGTTTATTTCTTCACCGGGTGTTGCTACAACACCGTCAGGGTTACGAGTAACAAAAACACCATCGTATTCACCCACAGTAACACCGTCGACCGTTTCAACAACATTGGCGCCGGTAAGGGTTTCAGGTACGTTTTTTTCCGTTTGAGTGGCAAAGAGTAGTATAAAGTCGTTCTTCATGATTATTCCTTGTTAGCTTTTTCGACGGGTTTAGTAGTTTTTTTTACTACTTTTTCAGTTGGCTTTGTCAAAGAAGCGACACCTTTGCTAGGCTGTTTCTTTTGAGCGACTTCTGAAGGCAATGGCGTAGATATACGCGACCACGCCCCGTTTTTCTCGCGAGTTATGACTTTTTTGGGCATGGAATGCTCCTGTTTAGTGGGGTTACAAAATTTTCTTTTTAAACGTGCGTGCGGCTTCAAAACCCATCACCCACGATTCATGTTTTTTATTTGCGTCTTGATGTTGTCCAGACACAAATGACATAGGTCGGTACTGCTCTGATAGTGAAAAACCAATCAGTGCTTCAATTAACTTTTCTTTGGCTTGTGTTATTGGTGGTTCATCAAGCGTGTTAAAGTCACCGGCTTCGGCAATAATGCAAAACGAATACGTTGAGTTTATTGACTGACGAGGCCTGTTGTCTGAGCTGATTTGTGCGCCACCATCTTTTACAGGCAGTAAATAACAAATGGGTAGTGATATTGCGCTTTTACTTAGATCGTCGATTGACGGAATGTCTTTACTTGCCCTAACTTCACAAAAAAACTTTTGCTTTTTTAGTTGTTGTACGATGGGTTTTATTAGCATGGTTATTCACCAAAAAGTATTGCTGCAGGCTCTTTTATTTGCATGTCAGCAATGGAATAAATTCGACCATCAAGTTCTATTTCGGCTTGTCGTTGACCATCAGGTATGTCAGCAGAACGGCATAAAAACTGGTGTTCGTAGTCGCGCATTTCAAAGTTGCCCATACTTAATAAGTTGGGGTCTTTCCCGTAAATAACGCGTAAGGGGAATGAGGCGCCAATGTCTGGATGAAATATTGCATCTTTGCCAAATACAGGCATGGCTAACATGTCATCCAGTGCTTTAGCGAAAGGGTCAGTCATTGACGTATTCACAAGTTCGGTCAATTTTTACTAAATAATTAGCAACCTCAGGTGTGACAAATGATGTATCACCTTCTTTGGCGTTTATTTTTAAACGTTCATTGCTAAACGCTATTTTTGCTCTAACTTTTACATCAGTGGTTTCTTCTTCTGATTCGCTAGATTCATCAGTGGTTTCTTCTTCTGATTCGCTAGATTCGTCAGTGGTTTCTTCTTCCGATTCGCTAGATTCGTCAGTGGTTTCTTCTTCCGATTCGCTAGATTCGTCAGTGGTTTCTTCTTCCGATTCGCTAGATTCGTCAGTGGTTTCTTCTTCCGATTCACTAGATTCATCAGTGGCTTTTTCACCTGATTCAGTAGATTCTTTGTCACTTAGAATTTTGTCTAATTCTTTTTTTAAGCGTGATTTATTCCATGACGTTGGCGCTGTAAAATCATTTTTTAAGAGTTCGTCTCTTAAATCTTTTTCTGACATTTCGTTAGCCATAATATTCTCAATGTGATTAATAGTTAGGATCAAAAAAGGCACCTGCTTTAGGTGCCTTTTTGGCTTGCTTTATTTACTAAACTGTTAGGTTACGAGGTAGTAAATGTTGCTTGTCGAACCATTTCAGGTCGAGTATTTAGCATAAGCATGTAGCTTGCTACGTGAATATCTACCCATGAAGGATCTTCATCTTCTTCCCATTTTAACCATGAATAATGTGGCTTACCCATTTGTCCAAGGTGTGAGAACTTCTCGCCGGGGGCTTGTACTTCTTTAAATACAGTATTGCCAATGCCGCCCGGAATAAAAATAACTTCATTTTCACCTACGTCAACGGTACTGCCATCGTCTGTGCCGCGATATTCAACCCACTCAACACCTGCAAAACTTGTTGGAGCAGTTCTGTGATCGTTTAATAACTCACTAGCTTTTACTTGCGCTAAATGCGCTTCGCGGAATTCTGAATTTTCATGCAGCTTGTCGTAAGCACCCGTACCACAAAGTGCAATAACTTTACTGTATCGAGCACCTTTAGCGTTATTTTCCATATAACGAACCACGCTATTCGCTACTGCAGTACGAAACTTACCACCTGTTAATGTGGTCATATTCATCGTTAAAACTGATGGTGCTGTCACCCCCATTTCTGCAAAGTAATCGTATATAACGGTAGAGCCATCCGTGTCGTACAATTTGCCACGAATTGCACCTAAGCGCATAAATTCTTTAGTTAAGTCGATATCACCCATTAGGCCGTTACCGTCTTGGTTTTGGCGTAAAGCAATTTCGGTACCTAATTCTTTAGGCTGATCTTCTGTGCCAAATTCACGTAAAAACGCTAAGTCGTCTGCAGTAACGCGATCTTTAACTGCAACACGGCCTGTTTGAAAGCTTTTTAATTGCGCTCTACGACGTTTATCGCGAGATTCAATTGGCTCACCGCGGCTTGTGGTTGCTACCATTTTCACGGCACCTGCACGAACATCAATCACTAAGCTTTTAGAACGAATTGGCGCAGGAGAGAATATTCCCATAGCACCGAGCTGGTTGGGTACAAACTCAACTTTATTGATGGCATCTGTCATAGATACCAATGAAAACGCGTCGTTTTCAACAATGTTTAATAACATAACTATTTCCTGTTTTTTGCTAATTTAATATCGAAGTGCTTAAAGCTGCACTTTGATGTGTAAGGCTGCTAACTGGGCGATAGCTGCTGTTTTTTCTGGGCCAGTAATGTCGCTAGGCCATGTGAGGTTTTCATCACGAACTTTAGCTAACGCGTTGTGAATAATAGCGGGCTGTTCTGCTGATGATGCATCAGTATTACCGCGTAAAATACCTGCGGCTTCTTCTGTGCCATTGGTTGCATCTTGGTTAAATACAGCAAACTTTCCTGACGCTGTAATTTTTCCAAGCACGGTACCGTCAACCAAGTTGCCTGACGCTAGTATTACTTTTTCGCGACTTAGGTCGCAGCTTTCTTCATGAACGAGATACTCGCCCGGGTTTTTGCCTTCGATCATGGCAAGTTCTCCTATTTAGTTTTAATACCAGCTTGTTTATGTGCAGCCGACCAAATGTCGGTGCTTTCACTGGTAGCGGTTGGGGTTACTGTTGAATGCTGCGGTTGAGGGGTTTCTTCTTGAGCAGCTTTAATTTCGGTTAACAGGTCTTGCACTATGTCTAGGGCGTAACCTTTGTCTATGTAATTTTCAGCTAAATGAGGTTTACCAGCGGCACGACAAGCGGCCATTATTGATTTACTACGAGCACGTTCTACAGCAACAGGGTCAACAGGTGTTTCCGGATCTACTGGTGGGGTGGTTTCTTCCGTGGTTTCTTCTTCTGACTCGCTAGTTTCATCGGTGGATTCTTCTTCTGAATCGCTAGTTTCATCCGTGGATTCTTCTTCTGATTCTTCGTGAAGAGCGATAAATTGCGCCATCGCTTCAGGCATGTTTTCAAGCTTAGATTCAATACTTTTGTTAAAGCAAGCGTTCGCTTCAACTGGCTTTATTGTGCTATTAGCAAAACCTTTGGCAACTGCTTCTTCTGCATAAATCCAAGTTTCTTCTTTTAGCATTAAAGCAAGCTCTTCTTTATCAATGCCCGTTTTAGCGTGGTAAGCATTAATTAAGCTTGTTTCCATTCCATCTAATACCGACGCTTCTTTGCGAAGTTCATCCGCATTACCAGCAGCATAAGACCAAGGCGAGTGGATCATAAACCCACCAATTTCACTGATAACAATTTCATCAGCAGCCATGGCAATAACTGATGCCATACTCATGGCATAACCGTCAATTTGCGCAGTAACTTTACCTTTGTGTAGTGCTAGCATGGTGTGGATTGCAGTACCTGCAACAACCGAACCACCGTAACTGTTTATTCTCACGGTAACATCAGCACCTTCAAGCGCTTGCATTTGGTCGAAAAAGCTTCGGCTATTTACATCGTCCCAATAGCTATCACCAATAATTCCGTAAATAAGAATTTCATTGGCACCATCTTCATGCATGTTAAATTTAATTAGTGGTTCTATATTTTTAGGCATTTTAATTTTCCTGTTAACTTATTCGGAGGCTGATAGCACTTGCATGCCGCCTTGGTCGGTACCGGCTTTATTTACTTTGCCCGGGTTGGTATCAAGCACGAGTTCTTCAGCAGTTTTAACACCCTGCTCTATTATTAATTGCTTGGTGATATCTTCACTATCAAGACCACGTTCAGCGTTTTTATTAGCGCGACTATCAAAGCCTGCACGTACTTCTAAAATGTCGGCCATTACGTCTTTAAGTGGGTCAACCCAATCCCAACGTGGTGTTTGCCACTTTGGTAAATATTGGTGTGGGTTTGTTTCATATTCGGGTAAAGCAACCAAGCGATGCATCCAAACAGCTTCTAGAAACCATTTAGCAACGGGGTGGCAAAACTTGAAAATCATTAAGTGATATTGCAAGCGCTCCATGCGTCGACGAAATTCAACTAAGCCTGCACGAATACTTGAGTAATTAACGTCGGTTAAGTCACCGGTTAACATTTCATAAGTAAGGCCGATGGCTTTAGCAACTGAGCGAAGTTCGGTTTTAATCCATTCAACGTAGTTAGGGCCAATGCCGTCGGGTGATGAAAAGCTAATATCTTCGTCGTCATCAAGGTAATTAACTGACGCTGGTTTGATTTTCTTGATGGCTTCACCGTTAACTATTTCATCGTAGTCAATATCGCCATTGTTATTGCCCGTTTCACCGTCTACTACAGGATCCCATTCTTGTTGCCGTTTTTTAATAATCCATGCGAATAGTTGAGCCGTTTTTTGTTTGACGAGTGTTGCGTCTTGCATTTCGTCTATTTCATATATGCGCAATAAAATAGTAGATAAATGCGGAATGCCGCGATCTTGTTTTGGTCGTAATACTTGAAAATAATGAATAATGTCACTTGCTGGTATAGGGTAAGTTTCATTAACACTTAAGCCGCTTGGTAAGTCGCTTGGGTGGTGCTTGTAAACATGGTAATGAGTACGTTGACCGATTGTATTTTTTTGAATACCTAAGCGAATGCCTTTTGCTATGTCAGTTAGATTTACGGGCAAATGGTCACTTTCAAATATTTCTATTTGAAGTGGAACGCTTAAACCGTCACTAGGTCTGCGCCATCTTCTGCGAACCAGTGCTTCACCGTCGCTAAACTCAACTCTTGCAACCAATGCTTCCATGCCCGGAAAATTTACATTGCCGTCTGCATCACATTCGGTTTGCCAGATATCCCATAAACGTTGTAATTCAGGGTCTTCCCATTTTGCAATAATGCCGTTACCAATGAGGTTGTCGACATAAGCATTAGCGGCTGTTACGCCTAATGGGTGATTAGTTATGGCATGACGAGAACGGCTGCGTAATTTAGTTAGACTTTGCTCGGCATCGCTATTTGGCCCTGAAGAACGTAAACCTTTGTTATTCATACGAGGGCCAGTGCTCGCACCTTCGTAATAGGCTTTTAAACGTTGGTTTTGTTCAATGCCACCGCCACTTGGTATCTTTTTGATACGAGGTTTATTTGTGTTTTTCACTAAACACCTCGGTCGTAATGTAAAGAGACCTGTCTAATACGTTTAGGTCTTAGTGCTTTGGTTATTTGATTTTCAAGCTTGACCATATCTGCCATGGTGCAATCTGCATATTCGATCACTTGCCCCATGATAGTTACTCGCTTAACTCTTTTGCCGTTAGTTAAGTCTAACTTTGCTTGGCGAACAGCAATTAAATCAGTTGTGGTATATGACATTAGACTCCGCCGTATGAACCGGCCTTTTTATGTTTCTTGGTTTTTTTAGACTTTGGCATTGATGTGCCAAGTTGTTTGGCTGAAAGCACTTCTAAATTAATTCGCTTACGTTGTTTACTTGCTTTTAAAGCAGCAAGAGCATAGTTAGCACAATCGGTTCCTTCGTTAGATACGTGTTTAGGGCATTCCCAAAAAGAGGTTCTAACGCCGTTTTTAAATTTCATGACCTTTGTTTCTGCGACAAATTCTTTAACAGCTTTTTCGTCACAAATTTCATCGTCAGCAGGTAAATGAATATAGCCTGGTGTTGGTTCACCTGGTTTATTACGCTGAATACGATAGCGACCGTAAATTGTGTCTTTGGCTGCTTCAGTGCCTACTTCAAAGAAATAGGTTTTGTGTTTTTTGTTTACGCGCTTTGGCATGTCAGCAATAGGTTTACCGCCACTTGGTGCGCCACGAATTGGAAGGAATTTTTTAATCCCACCTTTGCGGCAAGCTGCGTGAACTTGGCTTGTAAAGCCACCACCCGAATCCCAACACAGTGTTGATATTGGCATTTCAAAACCAAGTGCATGTTGATAGCTTTGGTTAAGTAATTCTATGGCTTCATCCCATGGTTCATTGGTGGCAAGGTTGCCATAAACTACCCAGCTATCAATAAGCCAAGATTCTTCATTGGCTCCCCATGCGTATACGTAACCTTCTAATCGATTGTTTGCGCTACCTTCATGACCTTGAGTGTCGACCCCTGCTGTAATGTAAACAGCTTCTCTTGGTACGCGACCAACCCATACTTCACGGCGATTGAATAGCACTTCCCAATCAATTTTATTGGTATTTAATTCAATCCAAAACTCGCCCAATATTGTATTGGTGAATACTTTAAGCTTTAACGGATCGCCTTTTATGTCTAGCCATTCTCGAACAAGACCAGACCAACCGTCTGTAAGGTTTAAGCTGTAGAGTGCGTTACATTTGATACCAACCTTTTTAGGTGTTTTCATTTTTTTTCCATCACTACCATAAAAATCAATGCCGTCTTCTGTCCATATTCCTGTTTTTTCACATACCCAGCGCCCTTGCAGTTGCATTGGCTTTAGTTGGTTGTAAGAGATATGTTCACGGCAATTCGGGTTTTCACATTCATAACGAGCACTTTCTGCACGTTCTTCAAGCGAGCCTTCATCGTCAAAATAAATACCAAAGTCGCAGTCTTTACCACCCCACTTTAATGTTTGTTCTGTGTCGCAATGCGGACAAGGCAAGTGCATTTCTAGCACTATGTCCATTTCGTCCATCATGACTTGAAGATCGTCTTCACCGTCAATAGTTGGTGATGAGCCGTTTACAAAAGTAGGGAATGCTGCTCCCTCTAATCGACGCTTAACTACATGGCGAACTGAACCTTCACCATCGACATCTCTAGCAATACGACTAGATTCATCGAGAATAACAACTTGCTTGGTTAGCCCCATAAAGTTGTTCGATGTAGCTGCACCTAAGTAATCCCAGTGAGCAACACCAATATGTTTGTAAGTATCTTTATTTTTACCGCTACCCTTTTTTTTCCATTCTGGAAATATTTCTTGGATAACTGGCATTACAGGAAGTAGAGGATCTATTTCCGTTTTAACAAATCTTTTTACGTAAGGGTCGGTTGGCCCATAGTAAACGCCACTACGCTTTTTATGCGCAGCGAAGTACATGTTCATTCCTGCGACTATTTTTGAGTAACCCCAACGCGCTGGCTTTTGTACGCAAACTTCGCGAACGGCATCGTTACCGATGATATTGGCAAGTACAATTTGTGATGGTTGGGTTTTCCATCGTCCCGGCTTTTGACTAGAACCCTGTGGTAAATAAAAATGTTTATCTAGCCACTTTTGTCCTGTGCTAGGTTTCTCCATTCTCAATGGATTCAAGCCAATGGCTATCGCCCTCAAGATCGCTTTCTCTGAAGTCTGAGATATCGGGTCGTATGTCTGCAATTTCATTCGCCCTTTCTGCAACAAATTCGTCTATTTTTTCCTTGGCTTCAGGTGGCATATCTGGCCACACTTGTTTTAGTTGTGCTGAAAAAGATTCATTTTGAATAGACATGCTTTGCGCAACACGAAGTAAAGTTTCTGTGATGACGGCTAAAGGCTGATATTTGTTTTCTAAAACACTGAGTTGATAATTTTCTTTTCGTAGTTTTGTCTCTAACGTTTTACGTTTTATTTTTGCGTCTCTAACTTCGTCCGGTTCCGGTTTGTTTTGACCGACAACCTGCCCTGTTTTAACACCTCGTAAATAAACAATATAAGACTCACGACACTTATCTAAGTCATAACCTCCACGACCACCTGACGATGGTAGAACCCCTTGTTTTAATAGCTCTCTAACCCATTTATCACTTAAAAATAAATGCTCAGCTATTTCAACTTGTGTTGCCATCACTCATCAACCATCAATTATTTTGAGATTCAGAATTTACAAAAAACAACCGGAACCGGAACCGGAAATAAAAAAATTTTTTCAAACGCGTAAAACGTCGAGCTTCGAATTACCCTCCAGCGTTGAACTTGCCAGAGAGGACCCAAAAAAATGAAAACAGAATTAAAATGCACCGAAATAGAGCAAGAAAGGCTATTTTCATGAATAATCGATAACTTATCTAATGCTTGTCGCGATTGCCCGGTCCATCGCTTTCTCAAAGTTAATTGGAAATTGTTTGTTAATGATCCTTTCCGCAACTTCATAAAACGGTAATCGTTTTTTGTATGAAGGTGCTTCGTCGGTAATCATCAAGAACGGCTCCATGTCATTTCTACCAAGCTTCTTCCAAATGACATTATTCCAAGCACTACTAACCCCGTTATCATCATCAAGCATGAAGTATTTTATTCTTCCTTTTTTGCTTGTAGGGTTTTCAAGATCTGAAATAACTTTTTTCAAAGTAGCTTTAGATATATTTCCGTATTGGTTTCGTTTAGCGTTGGGTGCAGCTACTAAGTATTGTCCGCTTTTCAAAATTCCTTTGCTGCGCATTACTCGAGTAAAACCTTTCGGCTTACGTTTACCGCCCCATATTTCAGCTGACAAGGTTTCAGCAATATTGCCACCGCTACCGGTGCTTCCATCATTAACCCAAACAGCCGCAATTGGATTGTTTTTCTTTGCAGCTTTGACTCGAACACTATTGATTACATAAGGTGATGGGTTATCGAATACACTCGCAATCACCTTCTTCTCTGCTGCTTGTACGTCTTGAGCTGTCCACGTTGCTGTTAGTGCTAAAGCAAATGGTAACTGCTCTCGTTCTAACGCATCGAGGCTTTTAATTGCATCATCAATACCGTTAACTTTAAATTCATGCATAATGTCACCACATTTGTCTGAGGTTTGAAAAGTAGGGACCTACTAAGGGGAGAGGTTCTACAGTTGATTGAAGTCAGGTATCAAACCTCAGACAGATAGGGTGACTGCTCAACGAATTGAGCAGTCGATGATGTGAGCTTTCACTCACTCCACATTAAGTTGTTACTGTTCTGGGTGCGTCGGCAGCATGCATTCTCGCTCAGTTATCGAAGCCATTCTAGCTTTATGAAACTCTGCATCTTCTTTGCGTTTTTCTATATCTATTTTCATTTTGTTTCGTTGGGTTCTTCTAGTTACCCAGTAAGTTAACGCCGCAAAAACAATACCCAAAACCAATGCAGCATCATTCAATGATAAGAATCCACCGGCGGCAGTAGCTATGCTTGCTACATAGCTAGAAATAGTTTGTTTATCCATCATTATCGATGATCCATTGTTGAATTTTTTTAATGTCGGTATTACAAATATCTACCGACTTTTCAAGATATCTCGAATAATCTAGTAGGCTTGTATTATCACCAACATTGGTTGGGGTAATAGAACACTCTTTAATTAAATGCTCTGGTGGTATCACATAAACGTATTTAGTCTGTACTACGGTTCTGGTTACAACCTGAGGCTCTAGCATACTTGAGCAAGCTGACAGCAGAAACAGGAACACAATCATTAGCCCATGCTTTAGTTGCTTCATTAGACGACTGCCTCAATTGTTTTATTTGTTGTTGTGATTCGATGTGCTGAGAGTTTAATAGCTGAATATCTTTGCTATATTGCTCATTGATTTTGGCAAGTGACGCACGTTCCTTTAATAACTTGGCGTTGCTTTCTTCTGACAAATTAACGCTTTGAATTAAATACTCTGCCTGAATAGCGGCGTTTTCTATCTCTAAACCTTGCTTTTCTATCGTTGAATTAGCTGACTTTAACTGGCTATGGTTGATGAAGTTTATGTAACTAATGAAAACTGAATATGCCAGAATACCAATAGCAATCAAACGCTCAATGTTAGAAAGAGTGCTGAACATTACTATTACCTGCTATACCAGATACATTAGCCAAGCACATTTCACGCTCTTTTTCTCGTCGCTCAACAAGCCCCTGAAGCTTGCGCCCTTTAGCATAAACCCAACGAGACAATTCATTACAAGCTTCTACTCGCATGTTTTTATTTAAATAACGTAATAACGTACTGTTTTTAAAGTTACCTGCACCTACATTGTAATGAAAAGATAAATAAGCACTGTGCTCACCTGGTGAAAGTTCAACAGTAATAACGCTCATCATTTGTTTGTCATGTTCATTAATGTCTTGCGACAACAACGCCACACACTCATCTTCAGTATATTCTTTACCAACAACCGCTGTTTCTGTGTGCCCATAACAAGTAGTTTGAACACCAACAGGATCTAAATACCCTGTGAACTCTTCACCTTCATGCTGTGCGATATTGAAGCCGACAACCGCAAGCACGGTGGATAGGCCTGCCGCAATTAGTTTATTAAAGCTCAGTTTCATAATTTATTCTTACGCAAAAAAAAGCCCTAACAATATTGCTAGGGCAAAGGTTGGGAGTGGTTAACTTTAACTAAGTGGAAATAAATTAATACAATGTTAATATTGGCGTGAAACACAATTAATCAAAAGGAATTACAATGCTAAAAAAACTAACGGGCGCTATATTTGCGCTATTATCTTTATTTGCTAATGCTGAATATGTATCGCCACTTGTATACAAAGATGTTTCTTGTGCTGACTTAATTGAAGAGTTTACCGGTCATCAATCAAATTATTCTACAAACAGATACCATGCATCTTTAGCTGAAGTTGATGTTAAACCAAGGTCTTCACTGCCTGTTTATCTAAGCTCAATGGAAAGCAGCGCTGGACACATGAAAGCGATAAAAAAGGCAGCAGCCAAAATACAATGTGATTTACCTAAAGACGAATAACGTTGTCTTTATATTCATGACATAAAAAAACACGCTCATAACGTGGCGTGTTTTTATTGTTGGCTAATGCATAACGTCTAATACTAAGTGTGTAGTTGCTAGATATAATTTTCACATCTTGGTAAATGATAGCATCAAAACTTACCAAATAAAGCACCAAAAATGAAAAGCTTCTGACATTCGTTTCATCTTTTTTATTAGGAAACCGTGCCAACCTATAAACGCAGCCAGAATGAATATAACACATCACTAACGAGGACGAGAAGAAATTCGCCTCGTAGTTTTCTGTTATGAGGATTTAACCCTCCACAATCTGCGCTTATAAAGCTCTACTTTATTTAATTTTTTTAACTTTTGTAGGTTTTGGCTTACATCTTTTGGCTGAATATCAAGCCAATCAAGATCTTTAATTTCTCTTAATTTCATATGTATATAGCCAGACGTACAGTGATCAATACTCTCTAACTGCGATAAAACATGTCTCTCAATATTCTGCATAATAAATCCTCATAACAACGGTTTTCAGGTCGGACTAGCAACAGTTGGCTAGTCGTTCAGTTTAAATTCGGCGGCGGTTGCTAGCCGCCTTAATGCGAGGTTAATAATTAATTAGTTACCGTGTAGCCTTGAGTTTGTGCATCAGCCCTTTCAGCGTTTATTTCTGCTAGGTTTTTAGTTACGCCATTTGGATGCTTTGGTTCTATCGTGTGCATTTTTACTGGTTGTTGATGAAACCCACCATTTTGAGCTGGTGCATGGCTGTTATTGCTTGGTTTACTGTCTAGCATTTGCATTACACCATTAAAACCTTGCAACACAATTTCCGTGGTGTATTGGTCTTGCCCTTGTGGGTTGGTCCATTTTCGTGTTTGCAACGAACCTTCAAGGTAAACTTTTGACCCTTTTTTTAAGTATTCACCCGCAATTTCAGCTAACTTGCCAAACAAAACAACACGGTGCCATTCTGTTTTTTCTTTTTGTTCGCCAGTTTGTTTGTCTTTCCATGTGTCTGATGTTGCTACGGATATATTTGCTACAGCACCGCCGTTCGGCAGAAACCGAACCTCTGGGTCTTTACCTAAGTGACCCAAAATAATTACTTTATTAACACCTGCCATGTTGTTTTCCTTTTATTTTTCGCTTGTTACTGAATAAAGATAACCAAACTGACTAGCCATTTCTTCATAGCAGAACGTCATTACAGTTTGGTTGAGCATTTCTGATTGAAAGTCATCTAAAAAAACATCCATTGCTGCGCTATGGTTAACTGCTTTTATTTTTAGTGGCTTGTTTCGTTGACTTAAAAACATTTGAGTATCACAAAACAACAAACTAAAGGTTTTTAACTCTTCAATTAAAGTCGGCTTTTTAGATGCCATTCTGATTTTTCCTCTTTTATTTTTGTTAACTTTTCAATTGCACGGCAAATGTAGGTTGTTGACATAAAAATAATAAAGCCTAAGGCAAATATCCCATTTTCAGTAACTAATAATGAAATTGCGCTAGCTATACTCATAACCAGTGCCATGTGCGAATTTTTCACGGTTAAATCTCCAGACCTTCGTTTGTTATTCATAATTGTCACGCTATTTCTATAACGACAATGAGAACGAGCGTTCTAAATCACGCATCTCTTTAATTGTTTCAATTTGTCGGCGCATTCTTCCTATTTGTTTTTTATCAGCGCTCACAGCTCGGTGATCACTTGGTCTATTGCTAATGACAAACTGAACCTTTTTAGAAGGGTTTGCTTTTTTATGGTTACAACCGCAGCTTAGTGTGTGGCCTGATGTAAAATTGTCTTGTCTCACTTCACTTTCTTTTCCGCACTCACAGGCGCAATGCCAATATGTTTGTCCATTCTTTCCTGTTCGTTTTGAAACGGCCATAACCGTTAAAAGTCCTGATTTTTTTCCTACTAAATTTGTCATACCGCCCCCTAGAGCATTTAAAATTAATTTAAGCTAATAGTTTGTAACTTGTTGTATTCTTTAACTGACGTTTCATATTCTCTTTCGCCTTCTTTGCCTAAATCTCTACAGGCATCAGCATAAGCGAGGTATTTCATTTCTAATTCCTTTCGCATTTGCACTAATTCTTTTTTCTTTGCTTGTAATAGTGGTGTGAACATACGTAATCCTTATTTAGTTCATTTGTTAATGTTTAAACTTACGGTGGTTATTAGTTATCCACATTTTCAGTGGATAACTCTTCAATAGGCTGTAAAGCCAACAATGCTACTGAGTCATAAGCAGACTGATATACAACGTTAAAATTACAACTTTTGGCATACGCTAGCTCCGCTTTTGCACCCGGGCTATTTTTATGGCCAATTAACATATAAATAGTGTTACACACCGACAACATGGCAAAATCTATTGTCATGTATTGCTGATAAGTTAAACCGGCCGGATTAACTGCAGGGTTTAAAACAATATGGCCTAATTCTTCAAGCTTTCTTTGTGCTTCATTAAAAGCGTCGACATTATGATTTTCTATGCCGCTCATAGGCCCTGATATGTAAATTATTTTTTTCATGCTACCCCTTGTTTTCTTCGATTATTTGAAATTTAAAAAGATCCCATTTACACATACAGGCAAGCGTTGTTATCGCGGCTATTAATGAATAAATAAATATATTTTGAAGGATTTTTAAATCAAAGTAATACACCATAAATGAATACAATATCTCTACAGTAAGGATTATTAATTCAGTTAATATTATGTACTTCCAATTCCATATTGTTTTTACTTTCATGCTACAGCCTCTTGATCTTCCCCACTGTTATTTTTCTCTAAAAAAGCTGGCTCTATTGCAACGCCAAATTTTTGCATCTCATCACTGAACTCTTCTTCTAACGATTTAATGTCTGGGTAACTAATGGTTGAAGCATCAAAAGCGTCACGTTCTGTCTGGTCTGTTATGTTAAGACTGTCAAACACGTTAAATAATCGCCCCATTTCTTTGGCAAAAAGAACAAAATCAGCATCTACTCTTGCTAGGTGGTCATCACTATCAATGTCGTCGTTTTGCTCTTTTAATACATCAGAAGGTTTAACGCCTTTTAAGAACCCTTTGGCGTGAATAGTGAAGAAGAATGCATCATCAAATTCAACGCTTAGGTAATTAACGTCTCGGTCTTCTTCGGTAACAAATGACCGAATGCAAGGTGCTTGAATGTCTACTTCATTGGTGAATTTTGCTTGTGCGGGAGCGTCCATGCTTTCTGAAAATTGAACATTTCCGCCAAGTTTAAAGTTAGATTCAACATCTCTTTGTCCATCAATCCAATGGTTCAGGCATTGCTGTAATGGCTCACTTGTGAAGTAATCAGTAACAGGTAGTGTGCCAATGCTTTTTCTCAATAAAGCCAATACATCTTCAGCTGCACTTCTGGTGCCTGTATTAATGATTAATAATTGATTTTTGTTATCTGTATATATTTCAGTGTATTTTTGCGTTGGAAAAGCAGCAGGCAAACAGTCAAAAACTAGTGTTTCTTTAAATTTCTCTTTCTCTTTTTTAGTTGCTTTTCTGCAGAGTTCGAGTTCAATTGCCTTTACTTTTTTATCTACTTCGCGTCGAACATAATCCGCAGGTAATATTTTTGTTTCTTTGCAATAACGAATTAATTGAAAGTTATTATTGTCAACGCTATGCACTAAATTTTCAGTGCCTGGTAAAGCGCTAACCCACCCTGTTGTTTCAATTTCAGTGGCGCCACATTGTCTAAACTTGTTAGCGCTTAGTAATAATTCTAAGTTTATCTGTGAAAAGAAATTAGCACGGGTTAACTTAAATATTTGCATGTTTTTAAACCACATAACTTGGCACCTCTACTGTTATTCTTGGCAATATTGGTAGCCTAAATAATGATGGAATTAGTGATGCCCGTTTCTTTTTTGCCGGTGATACTCTTTTTTCATTAATAATACTTTCGGCTAATTGGTGTGCATGGCCGTCAGTACAATCAAAAACCATGTAAATATCACGGCCAATTTTGGCAAACAAAAGTCCTTCAAACGTATGCATGTGAAAATCAGTTATTCCCTCAAATTGAACAGCTTCACACAGTGCTTTTACGTTGCCGCTGGCATTGATCATGTCTAGGTGTTCGCCGTTTTGTAAAACAATAAAATTACGCATGCTTTCGTCTCTGGTTATCAATACAATTAATCACTTTGTTTAAAGCGACATGTTCTATTTCAGCTATTACACTGTTCATCACAAGCATTCGTGGTTTCCAATCGCGAGAATACTTGCTTTCACTTACCCCAATAGCTGACATTATTTGTTGGTTGTTAATAGGTGCTTGTTGAGCAATACTTAACTTGTAATTAATCAAGGCAAACTCTAATAAGCGTTGAGCTTTTGGAAAGCTTGAAGAGTTTAAGCGGTGAAACGCGAGGTATTTTTGATAAAACGCAAACCAAATTGGTACCATCATATTCACCACGTCTTTCTCTTCTACCGGCAAACCCACTACAAATTTCACTAACGTTTTCTCATGGTCATCAAGTTTGTTTACCGCTTTAACAAAAGGAGTTTGTGAGAAAACCCACGGGGCCACTAAACATCTTGAGCCAAAGCCACTACTTACTGTGTTATTTCCATCAAGAGCACTACTTTTCGCGTCAGCATTAAAGGCCCACTCGATTCGCTCGCGTAAATAAATAAACAATCGCTCTTGTGACATGCCCTAGCCTCATCTATTTAACGGGCTATTCGCCCATATTTGCTCTAATTTGCTTGTTATGCCTGTACTGTTATAAATAACGGTTTGCTCTCGTAAACAGGCAGCAACTAGCTCCATTAACTTGTCTTGTAACAATTGAACTTCTTTAACATCGTCACGGTCATCATAAACACCATCTTGCGCAGGTTTAGACTTACCAATAACGTCTGCAAACTGATGGCTAATAACATCAATTTTTGCTAATTCATTTTTAGTATCTATTTTTTGGGTTTTTGGCAGGGCAATTAACATGTAGCCAGAATTCGCCATCATTTCATTGAGGGCCAACTGTTTAATGTTCTCAGGCAGACAAGAAAGCCAGTAATACTTCCACGAAAGCGGCATTGGATGCTCGCCGTTTAATATTCTTGATATTCTTTTAAAAGCAGTGTTTTCCCAGGTTGTGTATTCATTTGACGTAACGGGCTGCTCTTTAACAAAGCTGTCAGCTGCTAGTTTTTCATAAAGCTCTACAGCAAAAGTAGACAAGGTGGCAGAAGTGTTTTCTATCCATTGTTTAGTAATGTTTACTAATACCTTTTCTTCATCAAATACCATGTCAGCCTTCTGACAAGGACTTTTCTCAGAAATGGGACTATAATTAACGCTGAAGTCAGAATAATGCTCTGGTTGAATTATGTGCTCGGTTTTTAAACCTTGGTTCTTAAATATTTCAACTAGAGCAATAAGCAAACCTTTGCTTACATTATTAATAGGTTTAGTCTCAAGACGCGACAGCGTAGTCTTTGAGCCGCCATGAACCCCTGTTAGTAGTTTCTCTAACGCTGGTAAAGATAAATTACGCGCATCTCTGCATTTTTGAAGAGGTCTCATTTGGCTTGTTCGTTTTAATCATATTTGCGTACACTATACTATAAACTTTTATGCTTATCAAATATGAGAAGCTAAATTTTTTTTATGTCAAAATGTACTTTTTAAAAGAATTGTAAGCTTATGAATAAAACACTTGGGCAATGCCTAGAATTTTACAGAACTGAACTCGGTTGGGATCAAACTCAAGCATCGGGTGAAACAGGTTTTGTGGTTTCTCAGCAGCAGATTGGTAAGGTAGAACGGGACGCTATTAAAAACCCCGGCATTTTTACTGTTTTGCCGCTATTAAAGGCTTATAACGTAGACCCCAATAAATTAACTGAGGACATGGGGCAGGGTGTTAAATTTGCAGTCAAAGAGCCTACATTGCTATATAAGAGCAAAGCTACAATACCGTTGATCAATATTAAAGATGTAAAGTCTTTTCTGGACGGTGAAGATGTTACTGTTATTGAGGCGTTGCCTTATGGCGAGAACCCAAGTAAAAAAATATATGCGATTAAATTATCAAATGAGTTAATGAGAACCAACGTCGGTGTTAGTTACCCAGAAGATAGTATTGTTATTTTTGATGCGACTAAAAAATATAAAGACCATAAAGATATGGTGGTTGAAATAGACGGAGATGTTCTATTTCGTCGAGTATTTAAAGATGGCTCTACTTACTTTGTAAAAACAATTAACCCTGAACTTCCAAATTCGATCAGCAGCAAAGAAATTGCATTGCTAGGTCGCGCGATTGAATGTAGAACCATCTTGAAATGATCGTTGAACAAATAACCGGATCAATGTACTCTTCTAAATAACTTTTATTATTACTTCAAGCTTATTTGCTTATTCATGCAAAATCAGGCTAAAATAATATAGATTGTATTACTATTTAATAAACAGATTTGTTTATAGCTACTTATTGAACACCAAATTTTAGACAAAAAAATACCGTTCATGAAAACGGTATCTTAATTTTTCTTTAATGTGGCGAAGTTTATCAATGAGTGACAGCTCTAAAACTAACGCAAGTTGTTGTAAACAAAGGTTTTTTTACAAAAGTTACCATACGTTTGTAGCGCTTTTCCTTTACGGGATAGCTAAGTTTTTTTATTTACCTATCAATAATAAAAAACTTTTCTATAAAAAGCAACACTACCCACCTTTTGTAAAAAAACATTTTTAAAACTAAAAAAATAAACCGAGTTTTGATTATGATTTTTTTCAACGTAAATATTAAAAAAATAACTTTTATAAAAAATGTTTTTAATAAAACAAAAATAAAAACAAAAACAAAAATAAACAACTTTTTAAAGGGGGGTGCGCACCCTGCGCACCCCTCTAATTTTTCGAAAATTAAACAAGGGTGCGCACCCTGCGCACCCCTCTGGTTTTTAGCTAAATCATTAGGAGGTTCATTATGAAAAAGATGAGCTTGCAACAATTCTATAAAGACAAATTTAATTCTGACCCGCGCTTATTAATGGCTCACTCTGAAGCATTTAACCAGCTATCTCTTGAGGCTGATAATGCTTATATTATTTGGTCAGAAATTTGTAACGACATAGACCCGAGCAGAATGGGCGGCAATAACAGTGACAAGTTCACCGGTAGAGTCTCCGTATCTAATACTAAATATAAGGGTCGTGCGGCTGTATACAGTAACTTGCGAACCTCTGACGATAATACTTTTGAATATCCGACTGTTAACTTTGTTCTAAAGGGTAGTAATGTTGGTGGCTGGTCTGGCTTATCTCTTTTGGTTAAGTTATATAAAGAGCATAAAGGCACTATTACTGATGACGAACGACTAAAATGGCAAAGAGAAAGTGATGCTAAAAAGAAAGCATTAATTGCTAAACAAAGCGAAGCGAAACAAAAAGAAATACAACAAGAAGAAGAAAAAAGCCTTTTAAATCAAAGGTATAATGAACTTTTTCAATGTTCACCCCATGACGATGGTAGCCATCCTTACCTAGCTTCAAAAAACGTTGGTGATATTGTTCAACACATTGATGTTCGTCTTTGCCTTGAGTTCGATGACAAGTATAGCCAAAAACGAAGAGGCCAAGAATTCCTAGCTATTCGATTTGTTGATATAAATGGTGAGTATGTTGGTCTTCAGCGTATTTATAGTGATGGCACAAAACTTAACACACCAGGCTTTAATTTTAGCAATGGTGCGCATTGTATTATTGGTGATATTAACGCGGCAAATAAAGATTTTATTTATGCCGGTGAGGGCTTTGCCACTTGTGCAAGCGCTATGCTAGCAATGCACAATCATAAAATAGCTAATACACGAAAGAAAAGTGCTGTTATCGTCGGTATAAACTCAAATAATTTAAAAAAGTGTTTATCGCTCTTTAAAGAGAAAAACGACGAATTAAAAATTAATCACTTGGCTGATAACGACCAATGGAAAAATCAACAAGGGAAAGGCAACGCAGGTTTATTAATATCTTGTTTTGCTGTTGATGTACTTGGTTATAAATCAGTAGTGCCATTGTTTGAAGATTACACTTTTAATAACCTTGAATTAGATGACCGACCAACCGATTTTAATGACTTACATTGTTTAGCCGGTTTAAATGAAGTTCGTCGACAATTAAAAGCCCAGCGAAATAAGTTTAAATCATCAGGGAAAAATCCTTTTGACAAAACTTGTCGTGAACTTCGTTATATTGCCGTTGGCCATAAAAACAAAAAATTATTTGAATTAGTTAATAGAGCAATTCAACAAGGTGTACAGTTATACCCCATTCACTATGGTGTTGCTGATATTCTTGGGTGCATAGATCACAACATAAAACACCTTTACCATTTGTTTGATAAAGTATCTTATTTTAACGAACTACAGGGTCGATTGAACTGGATTATTGGCAAGCGTGTTAATAATGCCCAAGCGTTTCGCTCTTTCAGTAAAGACGCGATAAGCAAGCCGCATATTAACTATAAAAAGTTTAATGAAACCAGAATAACACCCGAAATTTTTTCTTATATTAAAAACCTATCTGGCGCAGTTGTTGTTAGGGCCCCGATGGGCTCTGGTAAAACTCAGCACTTACTTAGCCCTTTAATGGCTAATACAGATAAAGCTGCATATTTTGCACACCGTGTTTCATTAATTGCATCAAGTGTAGGTAATCTTAATAAGCATAGAACTCAACCCAACATAAATAGCTTAAAACCTGTTGAACTTAGTCACGTTGAGCATATTTTTAGTAAATCTTTTTCACCAGCTTCACTAACCAGACCATTATCTAATGATTACTTAGTGCAAAATTATCAAGATTTCAAAGGTAATGGCATGGGTGTGTTTGCACGTTCTGTCGAGCAAATGGCTTTGTGTATTAACTCAATAACTAATCCATCTTTTGCCCCGTTGTTGCAAGAGCTAGATTTTTCAGCGTTTGATGAGGCTGCTCAAACATTACGACATGTTGCGGACGGCAGCGCTTGCGACAAACCAGAAATGGTTTACAGCGCCATGATCAACACGATAAAAAACACTTCTAATCAAGTGATTTTATGTGACGCTGACGCTAACGATGAAGTCATTGAAATGTGTGAGCAAGCAAGACCGGGTGAAATAATTCATGTAGTAGAATTAGATACTGACTTTAGTGATATTAAAATTAAATATACTGACAATGGTGATCAAGTTTTTAACCAGGTATTTACCTCAGTTGAAAACAATGAAAAAGTGTTGGTCGCTAACGATTCGGCTACCAACGGAAAGTCAATGTATGAAAGATTAAAAGAACTATTCCCATCCAAGCGCTTTTTGTTTATCTATCAAGATTCAAAAGGTAACGCTGATGTTGACTTCTTCAACCAAAATCCTGACGTTGCTGTTAACCAGCAGCAGTATGATGCAGTAATCTACTCGCCTTGTATTAGTAGTGGTGTTTCGCTTGAATCGGGTTATTTCACTAAGCACTTTGCTATTTTATGCGGCACAGTTGCGCCCAGCGATGCTATTCAAATGATACGCCGAGACCGTTGTGCTAAAGAATTTATTATCGGTTTTAACAAACAAAATACGCAATACCCGGAAACAAAAGAAGAAATTATAATCGGCATGATCAAAGCTGATGATATCAACCTAAATCTTGACCTGTCTGATGGCATGATGCGCCTTGGCCGACTATATACTAAATTCGATGACATGCGAATAAACGTAATAGCAAAACAAAATAAAGCACGTAACGACTTTGCAAACAATATGCTACTAATACTGCAGGGTGATAAGTATCAATTGGAAAGATTAGCTACTAATGAAATAGATAAAGAAGTCGGTAGTGCTCAGCGAAAACTTGGCAGAGAAATAGCTAAAGCTATAGACTTAGAGCTGCAACTTACTCAAGAGACCCCTGAAAAAGATATCGCCGAGCGATTACGTACAGAAGACTTGCTTAGCGTAGAAGAACGGGCGCAACTTAAACGCTACGATATTGAAACACAATTATGCTCAAGCGTAACAACTGAAACTATTGAATTTAATAATGACCGAGGAATAACCAAAGTTAAAAACTTTGAATTGCTTCAAGGGACTATTGAACAAGCAAACAAATTCGACATATCTGAAATTGCTACCAACGTTTCATTTAGTGCACGAGAACGTAAAACAGCAAAAATGACACTACAGCATAAAGTTTTTGATATGCTCGGCATAAACAAAACAACAGGTGAAGGCACTTTCACGGGCGATAAAATGCGTCAGGTTCGTGATACGTTGTTAGAAAGCACTGAATCTATCATGTTATATAACACAACAAAGATAGGCGCTTATATTCATCCTCAGGCACGTAAAAAGAAGTGTGCCACTACCTTTATTAAAAATATCTTAGCTAAATGTGGGCTTGAACTATCGTCACAACTTGTGGGCAATGAAAGAAAACGAGTCACTTTTATAAATCCAGAAAGTTGGCAAGTCATGCAGAGCTATTATCAGGCGCGACAGCTTCAAGAGGTCTCATCATTAGAGCCATTGCAATATGATACTGATATGGTGGATATTAAGCGATCAGGTTTATCGATAGATATAAGTGTTATTGATAAACCCGATCACCAAACATTGAACTACGCGAAAATGAGCTCAAACGCACTGGCTATAACGGTTAGACGAGCTATTGACGGGTTGGGTATCGAGTTTGAATCGGCTATAAGTTTGCTGGATGATGAAACAATCACTGATATTGTTAACAATGACATGGAAATTGACATGTTAAGCTCATACTTTTCTTCTAAATTAAAATATGAGCAACAATTACAGGCTGTTTGTTAGATAAAAACCGCTAAACAAAGAAATAAAAGCAAGGCAATTTAGCGATTGTAGTATTTTTGCGCCCTTATTTTATGTTTTTGATCACTGTTAAAATTTCATCTTCAATACATTGGTGAATTGTTACGTCTGGACCTATTGCAGTTTCAGCTAATTTTTCGTTTAAATGCTTAACTTTACCCAGTGAACCTAATAGTGCGTTACTATCTTTTTTGTTAATCAGCAAATGGCCCTGATAAATCAACACCAAAAGACCTTTGGTAATTTGTTTATAGTCAGCTAAACCTTCTCCCAACTCCCAGTTGTTCCACTCTTGTTCACTAACGCTAAAAAGCTGCGCAATTTCTTGTTGTGATATATCTAAGTTTTCTCGTAACCACCCTAAATTTTTTTTTGATGATGAAACCATAAGCCACTCCTTGTTTTACTTTTTTAATAAAGGCACAAACCACTGTATTTTTAAACAGTAAATAAATCTAACACAAAGTATAATTTTTTCGAGTATAAAAAGGGCTATACAAGTAAAATTAACAAAAAAAAGCAAAAAAAAAGTAAAATGCTGATGATAAAATCAGTCATTTTACTTTTAAATAAGAGAGTTTTTGTATTAATGCATAAGGAATTGGTTAATTAACTCATGAATATGTAAAGCATCCCCAGTTTCTCGCTCTAACAGTAAGTTATTTAATGCACGGGCTTTTATTATATTGTCAGAGGGCAGTAACTTGTTTGAATTATTGCTAACAGCACTTTCTTCAAGTTCCCTTAGCCAAAGCGCTGCGGCTATTCTATGGTCATCATACCCAGACCAAAATGCAATTTCTTTGCATGTTTCTAGGTCAAAAACACGCTCGCCTGATGTTCTGCCAACCTTAGACCAGGTAGCTAATCTACAGCCATCCTCAGGCAAATCATCTTTTAGTCGAAGCCATAAATTATAAATAGCTTTACCTGGTGATGGTGATTGAGGCTTTAGTATTAATCCTAAATTGTGGCAATTCAACCAAAGTTTCCCACCGTCAAAAGTAAAAGGCACCATTTGTCCGTTAAATTCTAGTGGAACTATCACGGGTTCGTGGCCGCTTATTGTATGCTGTTGGTAATCTTCATAAACGGGTGTGCCATGATCACTGTTAAATTCTTCTTCTGCAATATCATTAGTACCGTTCGCATGAAAGCGAAAATCTCGCAGTACTTTTTTAACCCAGCGTCTAAAAGCAATTGCGCGTGGCCCTTTGGCTAGCATGGCAATAACATTGCAGCCGTCTTGAGAGAATATTCTCGTCGGAATCGACCTGTAGCCCCCTAAATTACCGTTGGTCATCACAGTGATGACCGTGCTATCAGTGTCATCAAACTCAATTTCATTGCGGTTATATATGGTTGTTATTGATTTTGGGCTGCTATAACCAAGTGCCTTCGCTAATTCAGCTGAGGTAAACCAAGGTTCGTTATTATGCTCAATAACGGCAATAGGGGTATTATTAAAACATAGGTGTTCTATGTGGGTGGTTTGTGTGGTTGGCATAAATGCCTCCTTATAGTTTTTTCGGTTATCAAACACCAATGAGGTGTCAGGAGGTTCGAAACGGCCTATAAGATACCGCGAGCTAATTTCCCTAAAGGGTATTGTATTCACTCACTCCCGACATAATTCGGTGGGTGTTGTGCCGTAAAAATCAGGCACAAAAAAACCGCGTGTCTGTCGGGTGCGGATATCCGCTTATAGAGAGGTTTCGAAGCCTCACAAACAGAATACCGCACCTACGGGTTAATTTAAAGTTTTTTGTTTTGCAAGAAACGCCATAAAGTTAGCATCTTTAGGCATACAGTTTAAAATTGCCTTTCTAAAGAGAGGTGCTTTATTGGCTCTAGAAACCCCACCAATAAAACAACAACCCTCAAATGAAAACACCCTTGTTTTGACCTTTAAGTTGTTATTTTTGTCACTGGGTAATTCAATCACTATGCTCATATCGTCAGTAAACTCATCTTTATAGCGACTATAAAGACGTGTTACACCTTTACTGTCTGAATAACCTAACTCCTTCGCTAAATCACTACTGGTAACCCAATCTTCATCTTCATGAACTAAACAAGGTAGTAGCCAAAAATCAATCTTTATATATTTTTGAGAAAACATAAATTCTTTAATTGATATGTAGAAGTATTCAGCATAATCATTATCTAATTGGTACTTCGTGGTCAGTAAGTTCATGCAAGCAGGAAAACCATCCGATTTTTGAATTACATCTAAATCGTCACCAGAAATAACAACACCTTCAAACTCAAAATCTTGGCTCATAATTTGTTCACCTTTATTTTATTGTAAAACCCTTTAAACCCATCTAAACCAGCACCATTTACTGCAAATTTTTCAGCTTCATCGGCATTAGCAGCATAAACAATCTCTTGAAAATGTGGCCCTTCTTTATATGGAATAGTCACCTCAAATTCAAATAAGTCACCGGTAAATAAGTCGTAGCCCGTTTTCATCGCTGTCATTTTATCGCCAGCTCGTAAGTTAAAAGTTGCTGTTCTCTCGCCCAAGCCAATAGTTACAGTCCAATTATCATCACCTAAGTCGTTTATTTTTATGCGCGGCTTTTCTGGTTTAGTTTTTGCGCTAACTTTACCAACAGTATTAATTTTTTTATCGTTATCAACGCCAGCCGTGGTTTCAACCTCTATATCAACCAGTTCTTCATCACTTTGGTTTGTTATAGGTTCACCAGGTAAAGCTAAATCACCAATGGCCATCAAATAGTTCTTAATGGTGCCACGGTATTTTTTAGTTTTAGTCGATAGCATAGTTTGCGTTAGCACTATGGCCTGATCGTCTAACACCATATCTTTTACGGTATTATGCAATTCAACAGCAGCATCAAGCCTAGCTAAAGGTGGCATATCTTCATCAAGTTCACACAGTTTTTCCCAACGTTCATTTACAGCGTCGGTGTTAGGTTCGTAATCAGCATTAAAGTTTGTAAGTTGGTATGGCATGTAATGAGATTGAGAATTAACATCAGAATGGCCAAACAGCTCAGCAAAGAAAATATTTTCATCTTTATTAGCCCATCGGCGATCAGTTAAATACCAACGTTGGTAACATATGCGCCCATAAATACCACGGGTATCTTTAAACACCCGCCTTGGGTCAATGAAAAAGCTTTTAGCAAACTCACTTAAATGTGGTGATATTTTCCCAGACAACCGGCTGTTTTCGTCACGATAATCATTTTCCTTTGCTTCTCCACTAACAAGTTTTTTAACCGTAGACGAAGAACGCAGTACAGAAAAGGCAGCTGCAACTACTCTACTGTCAACCAAAGAGTAAATTAAACGCTCAATATCATCATCACCGTCACGTTTCTTTGCTTGACCAGTAAACAACAAAGTGTTTTTTGTTTTAGCGGTAAAACCACCAGTTAACAACACTTCAACTGGTCTTCTACCGGTAGCTGCACATAAAGCAAAAACCAAAGGCGCTATATTTTTAACGTCACCACCAAACGAAACAGGTTCTCTTTGTAAAATCTCTAACACTTGATTCATGTATCGAGGATAATCAACATAAACCTTAGTGTTTTTCTTGATAGACAATTTGTTTTTTGATTTTTTCGCCATTAAATCTTTGTCTGACTTGTCCATAGCCAAGTTAACAATTAATTCATGGTCAACTTTAAGCGATGATAGATCATCATAAAGTGGTGAGGCTTCACGCAATGTTTTTACCAGTATTTTTTTTGCTTGCTGAACGTCACGACCGCTTAATGCCAGTATTTCACTTTCGTATACAGGGTATTTATTCGCTAATTTTTTAATGCTATTTTTAATTGATGATTTACTAAAGTCTAATTCATCAACACAAGCTAATACTTCCTTTGAATCAAGCAAAGAATCAAGTAATTCTTTCTTTGCTTTACGTGTTTCATCGGGCGATAAATTAACTATAGCGTTAAGTACGCGAGAGTGACCAGGGTACTTCTTAACCATACGCTCAACCTCAACTTCAAACCTATGATGAATGCCTGTGAATTCTTTTACGGCAGTCCTAGCCCTTGTTAAATAACGTCTTGCTGTTGATGGTGCTATTTTATCAGCCTCTCTTTTTCTACTGTCACCATAAATTTGATTAATAAATTTTGTAGCTAATCGCTTAAATGATTGAGTTTTAGTTTTCTGAGGAATCTCAGAGTTATCTATTTCTTTGGCTTCATTAACAAGCGATGTTATCAATTCACCAATTTTTAATTTATGTGCTGGCATGGCTAAAGTACCTCATTATTTTAGTTAATACATCATACAGGGAAACACAAACATCATACACCCCTAACAAGTACGAGTCAACAACTTTTTACCATACACGGAACATAGTATAATTAACTATGTTACCATGTACGTTATTAATTACGACTATACGTATAGTCGTAATT
>NZ_JAUOPP010000031.1:0-47605 GCF_030547765.1 Colwellia sp. 6_MG-2023
AGCGGCTAACGAGACTCGAACTCGTGACATTCACGTTGGCAACGTGATGCTCTACCAGCTGAGCTACAGCCGCTTCACCTGTTGACTCCCTGTCAACGAAAACGCATTCTACAGCGTATTAAGTTACAGTCAACTAATAAATAACTTTTTTATTTCGACTGCTCAAAAAGCAGCTAATTTGATGCTATAGCAATCAAAAACAACCTAGCTATTATCTTTTTAGCTCCGGCCAAGCGGCTTTAAAGTAACTAACTAAGGTTGAAATAGTTAAAATAGTGGCAATGGCGTAGAAAAAGTAAGCGGCATAATTGATAATTTCATGCGGTAAATAAAATAAAATTAACGGAATGTCGTAATCAGGTCGCCATATTAATCCCATAATACCCAACATTTGAGCTGCGGTTTTATATTTTCCCATATCAGACACGGCAATAACGTCGCGCTTACCACGCGATGACATAAATTCTCTCAAAGCACTGATGAATATTTCCCGTGCGATCATAATAATTGCCGGAATAGCAATGAGCCAATTCTGATATTCTTGTACGATCATAACTAAAGCTGCTACCACCATCAGTTTATCAGCCACAGGGTCAATAAAAGCGCCAAAGGCTGAAGATTGATTTAATTTTCGTGCTAAATATCCGTCTAAGGCATCGCTAATTGAAGCGGTCCAAAACACTACAAAGGCACCAAAGTGACTCCAAGATAAAGGTAAATAGAAAATAATAAGGAAAACGGGAATCAAAATGATCCGAAATAAGGTTATTTGGTTGGGTAATGTCCACATAGTTTTTATTTTAGTTAAAGATATAACAGCAAAAGTTCTGAGTTTATTCTACACAGTATCAGGAGTTAGATATAGTCACTTATTGTGTAAAGCGTCATAAATATTTTGAGCAAGTACGATACTAATACCTGGAACTTTCTGTAATTCACTTACGTCAGCTTTATTTACTTCCTGAATTCCACCTAAGTGTGTCAGTAGGGCTTGCCGTTTCTTTGCTCCTATCCCTTCGATAGATTCTAATACTGACTTTTTAGTTACCTTCTGCCTTTTAGCTCGATGTCCTGTAATTGCAAATCGGTGTGACTCATCGCGTATATGTTGTACTAGGTGTAGAGCTGGAGAAGTACCAGGTAATGATATTAATTGGTGAGAGCCAGCTAGTATTAATGTTTCTAAGCCCGGTTTTCTAGATTCGCCTTTAGCTACGCCAACAAGCAAAGGAATTCTTTCAAGCGCTTGTTCAGAACTTAATTGTGCAAAAAATTCTTCAGCTTTTGCTAATTGGCCTTTACCACCATCAATAAAAACGATGTCAGGTAACTTCTTTAATGCTTCAATATCGGTTGCTTTTATTTTTCCATAACGTTTATTTAAAGCAAAAGCCATTGCTGCATAGTCATCACCCGGTGTAATACCGTAAACATTATATCGACGATAATCACTCTTAAGCGGACCTTCTTGGTTAAAAACAACATTAGATGCTATAGTTTGTTGTCCCATTGTATGGCTAATATCGAAACACTCTATTCGGTTTATACCATTTGGTAATTCAAAAACTTCATTTAAAGCGGCAAACCTAGCTTGCATCGATTCTTTATGACTGTTTCTTGTTAGCAAAGCAGTTTGTGCGTTGGTTGCGGCTAGCTTTAAGTATTGTCGACGCTCGGATCTAATCTTGGTTGATATTTTAACCTCATGCTCAGACTGTTTTGATAATAATACTGCAATTTCTGTCAGTTGTTCAAAATCACACGGGGCTATAATTTCTTTTGGGATCATGCCTTCGTTCGAACCGCTGCCGAGTTCATTGCCTAAATAATGTTGTCCGATAAATGCTTGTATGACTTCTTCATCACTTGTGTCATTAGGTACAACAGGGAAATAGCTTTTACTGCCTAATATTTTATGGTCACGAATACAAAGTAAATGAATACAAACTTGGGTTTTAAGCCTAAATAATCCAATAACATCCATTTCAGCTGCTATACCACTAACATATTGTTGTTGCTGTACTTTACGTAATGTAGTGATTTGATCTCTATATTTAGCCGCTTGTTCGAAATCTAATTGGCTACTCGATAATTCCATTTTTTCAATAAGTTGCTCAATTACCATTGAGCTTTTACCTTTTAAAAATAGTTTGGCTAAATCAACTTGTTGTTGGTAATTTTTCTCAGATATTTTGTCAACGCAAGGTGCTAAACAACGTCCTAATTGATATTGTAAACAAGGTCGTGATCTTGCTTTGTAATAACTATCTTCGCACTGTCGGATAGGAAAGATCTTTTGCATTAAGCGTAGGCTTTCCCAAACAGCTCCTACAGTAGGGTAGGGACCAAAATAATCACCTTTAGTGCGTTTTCCTCCGCGATGAAGACCAAGTTTAGGGTGTTTATGGTGAGTAATTAATAAATAAGGGTAAGATTTATCATCTCTGAGTAAAATATTATATTTAGGCTGATACTTTTTAATATAATTATTTTCAAGAATTAATGCTTCGCCTTCTGTATGAGTTACAGTGACGTCTATAGCGCAAATTTGATTAACTAATGCTTTTGTTTTTACCGAGCCTACATCTTTACGAAAATAGCTGCTCAAACGTTTTTTAAGATGCTTTGCTTTTCCAACATAAATAACTGTTTGGCTAGCATTGTACATCCGATAAACACCAGCTTGATCTGTAACTGAACTCAAGAAGGCGTCGCTATCGAAATGTTGTGTTGGTGCGGTGTTATGTATGTTTGGCAAAATTATAATTTTTCTGTATTTATCATGCCGTGACGAATCGCTAAATGTGTTAGCTCTACATCATTTCCTACATTTAACTTATCAAACATTCGATAGCGGTAGCTATTAATTGTTTTTGGACTTAAGTGTAAATGTTCAGAAATATCAGGTACTTTTTCACCACGAGTGATCATTAACATTATTTGTAATTCGCGATCTGACAATTCGCTAAAAGGGTTTTCGTCTTTTGTTTTAAATTGACTTAAAGCCATTTGTTGAGCTATTGCAGGGGGTAAATAACGTTGACCACTATTCACGGCTCTAATAGCATTAATCATTTCATTTGGCCCTGCGCCTTTAGTTAAATAACCAGCAGCACCTATTTTCATTACCTTGGTTGGGAAAGGGTCTTCGGTGTGAGCCGTTAAGATTATTACTTTAACTTCTGGTGCTAGGCGTAAAATCTTTTTCGTTGCTTCTAAGCCGCCCATGCCAGGCATATCCATATCCATTAAAATAACGTCGGGTTCAGTCATACGACAAAATTTTACCGCGTCTTCACCTGTTTCACATTCATCAATAACCTTAAAACCTTTAACTTCGTTGAGTATTTTATTAACACCAGTGCGTACTAGTTCATGGTCGTCAACTAATAATATATTTATCAATGGAATCTGCCTTTATAACTCGTTATTTTTTAGCCAACTATTAAGTAAGCCAATTTGCCCATTTTTATAGGCGGCATAAGTTAAGCGAACTGCGTTGCTTAAAATAATACTATCAGACCAGTTAGTTTGTTCAGCAATTAATTGATAACATACTCTAGCTTCGGGTGATAAGTATCCGCGCATCTCTTGCTTACCACGTTCTTTTTGTCTTTCCCTGTAGCGTTTCTGCTTCTCGGCATTAGTCATAGCCTTTTTCTTATTTTTAACGGTATCGTTCATTTTAATCTCGATGCGCTTTATAAAATTTTGCAACTAGCTGCTATGTTACCCTGACCGTTTTATTTTGCAATACGATAGTGAAAGCTAATAGCGCTAAATGTTTACAGAATTTAGTAATATTATCTTGCCTTGGGTAAATCAATCGATAAAAAACGATATTATCCCCATTAAAGTTGTTTTTTTTACTGTTCGGAGTTGTTTAGTGTACAAGTGTTCGCTAAAGTAACGCTCAAGAAATATTACATCCTTAGTAAACAACTTCATATAGGTCAAAATACTTATGGCAATGGCACAACAGAGTTCGTACAACAAAGCAGATTTAGTTAAAGCAGGTACAGGTGAAATGTTTGGTGAGGGTAACTCACAACTTCCTTCAGACAACATGCTAATGATGGATCGTATATTAACGATTACTGAAGAAGGCGGTGAGTTTGGTAAAGGTTTTATCGAAGCCGAATTAGATATTTCACCTGATTTATGGTTTTTTGATTGTCATTTTAAAGGTGACCCTGTAATGCCTGGTTGCTTAGGCTTAGATGCTATGTGGCAATTAGTTGGGTTTTTCTTAGCGTGGACTGGTGGTCCAGGTAAAGGAAGAGCATTAGGTGTAGGTGAAGTTAAATTTACTGGACAAATCTTGCCTACGGCAAAAAAAGTAACCTTTAGAATTGATTTCAAACGTGTAATTAAACGTAAATTATATATGGGCTTAGCTGACGGTACTGTGAGTGTTGATGGCCGTGAAATATATTTAGCTAAAGATTTAAAAGTAGGCTTATTTACCGATACAAGTAAGTTCTAGTTATTTTATTAAATTTGGTTAGCGCGTTGTAAAACGAGTTAACCAAATTTAACCTATACTAAAAATAGCTAATATGAAAATTATCATGTCATATTAGTTGCTCTCAAGTTAGTTTCGTATTGTAATAATATAAATAAAACAATTATTTTAAAAGCATAATACGATTAACTACCTTGTTTATCCGTATTGATTTGTTCATCATTTTGTATGATAGGGGCGTTGAATGGGATATGAAAATTTTCTGATAATTCAAAATCGCCATCTGCTGAAACTAGTTTGTTATCTTCAAACTTCATGGTGAAATTCTTCTGGGTATCTAACTTTTCACTAAGACCTGACTTGAAACGATAAACATAATTCCAAGTATCTTTGTCAAAAGAATCAACTAAAACAGGGCTTCCCAAAACAAATTTAACCTGTTCCTTAGTCATACCCACTTGTATTTTATCTATGCTTTTTTGCTCAAGATAGTTTCCTTGAGGAATATCAATACGATAAACCCAACTTGAACAAGCAGAAAGTGATAGGGCTATGGTAATAATTGAGGTACGAAACAACATGAAATTTTACTTTCCTTAAATATAAATCAATACAATTAAAAATTAATGCATTAAGTGCAAGCAGTGATAATAACGAAGCACGGCTTGAGATACAAAGCTATTTTTCATAAATTTGCGATAGACATCCGTAATTAACCGGCTAATAACTCTTGTGCGTTAGCTAAACTATGCTCGGTTATTTTATTACCTGCAAGTAAACGTGCTATTTCTTGGATGCGACTTTGCTCACTTAGTTCCGTTATTTTTGTTTCAGTATGTTCACCATCGGTTAGTTTACTAACAAAGTACTGTTGATGTCCCTTACATGCCACTTGTGGTAAATGCGTTACACATATTACTTGAGTGTTTTTAGTTAGTTGTTGTAATTTACTCCCCACCATTGCCGCTGTAGGACCACTTATGCCTACATCTACCTCATCAAAAATTAGGGTCGGGGTAATGACTTTGTCTGCTAATATAACTTGCATGGCTAAACTAATACGGGATAATTCACCACCAGAAGCGACTTTACTCATTGCCTCTAATGCTTGACCAGGGTTTATACTGACCTGAAAGTCAATTTTGTCTACACCATTGGCTGATATCGTAGTGAGACTGTCATTATGTGATTCAATTGCAATGTGAAATTTTCCATGGGGCATATTCAGCTCTTGCATGCTTTTGCTAATATCTTTACTTAATTTTTTGGCTGCTTTTTTTCTCGAAGAAGTTAAAACTAAGGCACTATCTTGGTAGTTTTGCTCTGTTTTGACTAGTTCTTCAATTACCACATTAATTCTTGATTCATCATTGGAAATATTTGTTAACTCTTGAGTGAGTGATTGATGAAAACTAACTAAGTTTTCTGGAGGTAAACTATGTTTTTTTGCCAGTTGCAAGGCTGTAGAATAGCGCTCTTCGATTATTGCGTATGCTTGTGGATCTAATTCAAGTTCTTGATAGTAGTGTTTAAGATCTGCAGAAGCCTCTTCAACTTGTAAAAAAGAGTCATTAAGAATAGTTGCAATATTTTTCAGCCTTTCATCTAAACGGGCTAAGGCAGCTATGTTGTCACTACAATGGCGTAACGAGTCGAGTACATTAAAGCTTTCGTTTTCAGTAAGTGTATGTAGTGATTGGAGAGTTGTATCAAGTAAATCTTGAGCATTAGCATGGCGTTTATAATCACTTTCTAATGTTTCAAACTCTCCTTCTTGTAAAGAAAACTCATTGAGTTCATTCACTTGATATTGGAGTAGTTGTTGCTGAGCTTCACGTTGTTGTTTGTTTTGCTGTAATAAATTTAATTCTTTATTTAATTTATGCCATTGTTGATAATAATGTTTAACTTCATCCAGTGCTGACTGATGATCTGCATAATCATCGAGCAACTTACATTGCTGACTTGATTTAACGATTAATTGGTGATCATGTTGACCATGTATATTGATCAATAATTGACCCACTTCTTTAAGCTGTACTAGAGGTACTTGACTACCATTAATGTAAGCTTTTGAGCGACCTTCAGCAGAAATTACTCGTCGTAGAATACACTCATTGCTTGATTCCAATAACAGATCATGAATCGTTAGCCAGTGCTGAGCATTTATATTTTTTTGTATATCGAAAGTGGCAGCAAGTTCTGCTTTTTTGCAATTAGGACGAACAACATTAGTGGTGGCTCTATCTCCTAAACATAAACCTAAGGCATCTATTGCTATAGACTTACCCGCGCCAGTTTCACCTGTGATAGTTGTCATGCCAGATTGCCAATCAATATCAAGTGATTTAACAATGGCGAAGTTTTGAATGTTTAGTTGTAAAAGCATAATGTGAACTCTCACTTTACTGTATAAATATATAGTTGTTAATTTATACAGTAATTTATGCTTTTGCAAGTAACTTAGAAAATTTTAATCGTTTTTATTAAATAAGATTAATAAAGCTTATTGCCCCATCCTAATTTATTTCGTAGTACGTTAAAATAATCATGATCGAGAGGATGAACTAAGCGTATAGTTTGAGGACTTTTTTTAATGATAACTTCGTCACCAGGCATAACGGCTAGAATTACATGGCCATCACAGCTAACTTGTAAACTTTCTTGATTTTCATTTGCAAGTATTAGCTTTATTTCACTATCACCGTCCACCACAATAGGGCGACTAGTTAGTGTATGAGGAAACATAGGTACCAAAGATAAAGCATTTAAATTAGGCGTTAGTATAGGTCCGCCAGCAGACATAGAGTAAGCGGTCGATCCTGTAGGAGTTGAAATAATCAAACCATCAGAGCGTTGACTAAACATAAATGAATTATCAATATGAACTTCAAACTCAATCATGCTGGCAACTTTACCTGCATGTAAAACCGCCTCGTTTACGGCACTGTTCGAGCTTTTAAGTTTACCATGCCGATAAACTTCAGCTTCAATGATAAAGCGCTGTTCAGAGCGAGATTTACCATTTAGAATTTCTTCAAGTGGTTTTATTATTTCATCAGGGGATAAGTCGGTTAAAAAACCTAAATTCCCACGGTTTACACCAATAACGCCGATGTCAAAACAAGCTAAAACTCTAGCAGCACCTAACATGTAGCCATCACCACCAACAACAATAGCAAGATCTGCATTATTACCAATATCGGTGAGAGAACATTCATTCATATCTGTAATTTCGACAGAAGTAGCGACGGATGTTTCTACTAATACTTGGTATTTATTTGCCAGTAAATAGTCATGTAATGCCGCTATTGTGGAGCTTGCACCTTGATGATTGGGCTTACCAATAAGCCCAATTGTTTTATAAAGTTGAGCCATAACAATTATTTCATATTTGATATCTTTAAAAGAAGTTTCCCTTTATTTGCGTGGCTTGTAAAGTTTGTATTTGATAAAATGCACTTAATTAGTTGCTATAAAGGCTTGAATAGCGAAAGCTTGACCCCATAATTAGCATTATTGCATTTTTATTATTGTAAAATTACTAAGATTTAATTGGAGTTTTTTATGACTACAGAGTCTACAAAATCAGAAGAACAGCAGTCTGCTGAGTTTTCTACAGAAGAGTTATCGCCAGAGCAATTAGCTGACGAAATTGTTCAGCAAGCAGAAGAACAAGTTGAAGAACAGCATGAACAAGCTCATGAAGTCATTAGTGCTGAACAAGAGCGTATTAATGAGTTGGAACTTGCTTTAGCAGCAGCTCAAGCAAAAGTTACAGATCAAAAAGATTCAGTAATTCGAGCGAAGGCTGAAGTGGATAACATTCGTCGTAGATCTGCGCAAGATGTTGATAAAGCGAAAAAGTTTGCTTTAGAAAAGTTTGCTGGTGAAATGCTTGTTACTGTTGATAACTTAGAGCGTGCATTACAAAATATTGATAAAGAAGATGACAGTAAAGCCGCAGTTATTGAAGGTGTTGAATTAACTCTTCAAGGTTTAATCTCATCATTAGAAAAATTTGGTATTAAATCTGTAGATCCACAAGATCAACCTTTTAACCCAGAATTACATCAAGCAATGTCTATGCAAGAAGTGCCTGGCGTAGCACCTAATACGGTTATTGCTGTAATGCAAAAAGGTTACGAACTTAATGGTCGTTTAATTCGCCCTGCTATGGTGATGGTATCTAAAGCAGCACCTAGCGTTGATGAATCTGTTTAATTGTTAAAATAAATAGATTCTCAAGTTACTATGTGATGCATTTTCAAAAACCAGACAATTTGTCTGGTTTTTTATTTTAACCCTATATTTTATTTTAACCCTATATTGGCATGCATTGTCTTTTAAGCTTAAGTTACTTTAGCTAAAACATGACTAAAACAGCTTAATAGAACGGAAGAAATGATTATTTTAAATAAAATGCATTTATTTACAAAATTTCTATTGAAAAGTATTTTCCTACCCCCATTTAATATTTCAACAACAGATTAATTAAGATTTTGCTCTCAAAGGAGAGCAGAACATAATAGATAGGAGCTTCCCTCATGGGTAAAATCATTGGTATTGACTTAGGTACAACTAACTCTTGTGTTGCTGTATTAGACGGCGATAAAGTTCGTGTTATTGAAAATGCAGAAGGTGATCGTACTACACCTTCGATTATTGCATATACTGAAGAAGGCGAAACATTAGTAGGTCAACCTGCTAAGCGTCAATCAGTAACAAACCCTAAAAACACATTATTCGCAATTAAGCGTTTAATTGGTCGTCGTTTTGAAGACGAAGAAGTACAACGTGATATTAAAATAATGCCATTTGGTATTGTTAAAGCTGACAATGGTGATGCTTGGGTTACAGCACGTGATAAAAACGTTGCTCCTCCACAAGTTTCTGCTGAAGTTCTTAAGAAAATGAAGAAAACAGCTGAAGACTACTTAGGCGAAGAAGTAACTGAAGCCGTTATTACTGTTCCTGCTTATTTCAATGATTCACAACGTCAAGCAACAAAAGATGCTGGTCGTATTGCAGGTCTTGATGTTAAACGTATTATTAATGAGCCTACTGCTGCTGCTCTTGCTTACGGCATGGATAAAAAAGAAGGCGATAAAGTTGTTGCGGTATACGATTTAGGTGGTGGTACATTCGATATCTCAATTATTGAAATTGATGAAGTTGATGGTGAGCACACTTTTGAAGTATTAGCGACTAATGGTGATACGCATTTAGGTGGTGAAGATTTTGATAACCGTTTAATTAACTATCTTGTAGCTGAATTTAAAAAAGACCAAGGTATGGACTTAACAGCTGATCCTTTAGCAATGCAGCGTTTAAAAGAAGCTGCTGAAAAAGCTAAATGTGAACTTTCTTCTGCACAGCAAACAGATGTTAACTTACCTTACATCACTGCGGATGCTTCTGGTCCTAAGCACATGAACATTAAAGTTACACGTGCTAAATTAGAGTCATTAGTTGAAGATATGGTTAAAGCGACATTAGAACCACTTAAAAAAGCACTTAAAGATGCTGATTTATCAGTAAGTGACGTAAATGACGTTATCTTAGTTGGTGGTCAGTCTCGTATGCCAATGGTTCAACAAGCAGTATCTGATTTCTTTGGTAAAGAGCCACGTAAAGATGTTAACCCTGATGAAGCAGTAGCTTCAGGTGCAGCAATTCAAGCGGGTGTTCTTTCAGGTGATGTAACTGATGTATTATTGTTAGATGTTACACCTTTATCTTTAGGTATTGAAACGATGGGCGGCGTGATGACGAAAGTTATCGATAAAAACACCACTATCCCAACGAAACAATCACAAACATTCTCAACAGCCGATGATAACCAAGCTGCGGTTACTGTACATGTTGTTCAAGGTGAACGTAAGCAAGCTTCTGCTAACAAATCACTTGGTCAATTTAACCTTGAAGGTATTGACCCTGCACCACGTGGTACACCACAAATCGAAGTTACTTTCGATATTGATGCTGATGGTATTTTACATGTTACAGCTAAAGACAAAAACACTGGTAAAGAGCAAAAAATTACGATTAAAGCTTCAAGTGGTTTATCAGATGAAGAAGTTGAGCAAATGGTAAATGATGCTGAAGCAAATGCTGATGCTGATGCGAAGTTTGAAGAGCTAGTACAAACTCGTAACCAAGCTGATGGTATAGTTCACGCTACTCGCAAGCAAGTTGAAGAAGCTGGCGATGAACTACCTGCTGAAGACAAAGAGAAAATTGAAACGGCAATTTCTGAACTTGAAGAAGTACTTAAAGGTGAAGATAAAGAAGCAATTGATGCTAAATCTCAAGCGCTTATGGAAGCTTCAGCTAAATTAATGGAAATTGCTCAAGCAAAACAGCAAGCACAAGGTTCGCCTGAAGGCGCTGCTTCAGATGCTGAAGGTTCTGATTCTGCTGATGATGTTGTTGATGCAGAGTTTGAAGAAGTAAAAGACGACAAGTAGTCTTTAGCTTATTCGGATTGAAGTAAAATTAAAGCGCTGGCCTATCCCCGGCGCTTCTTACGTTAAAGCGTATGTTAATTTAAGTGCAAACAAAAGAAGTTATTTATGTCAAAACGTGATTATTATGCAGTGCTTGAAGTATCAAAAGATGCTAGTGAGCGCGATATCAAAAAATCCTATAAAAAATTAGCGATGAAGTATCATCCTGATAGAAATAAGGGTGATAAAGAAAAAGAAGAAACCTTTAAAGAAATTCAAGAAGCATACGAAGTGCTAAAAGATGATCAAAAGCGTGCTGCTTATGATCAGTATGGCCATGCTGCCTTTGAACAAGGTGGGCATGGTGGTCACCATGGCGGTGGTCAAGGTGATTTTGGTGATGCATTTGGTGATATTTTTGGTGATATCTTTGGTGGTGGTCGTGGTCGAGGCGGTCGTCAATCTCGAGCACAGCGAGGATCTGATTTACGCTACAATGTAGAGCTAAACCTTGAAGATGCCGTTAAAGGTAAAGATCTAGAAATTAAGGTACCTACTTTTGTGGCTTGTGAGCCTTGTGATGGCTCAGGCGCTAAAAAAGGTACTTCTGCTAAAACATGTTCTACGTGTCATGGTCATGGACAAGTACAAATGCGTCAAGGGTTATTTGCCGTACAGCAAACTTGTCCAACGTGTGGTGGAAAAGGTAAAGTTATTTCTGATCCTTGTACTTCATGTCGTGGTCAAGGACGAGTTGAAAAAACTAAAACGCTTTCTGTAAAAATACCAGCAGGTGTTGATACCGGAGATCGAATTCGTTTATCGGGCGAAGGTGAAGCTGGCGAACATGGCGCACCAGCAGGTGATTTATACGTACAAGTTAATGTACGTGATCATGACATATTTGTACGTGATGAAAACCACTTATATTGTGAAGTACCTATTAGTTTTGTTACTGCCGCACTTGGTGGTGAAATTGAAGTACCAACCTTAGGTGGTAAAGTTAAATTAAAAGTACCAAAAGAAACGCAAACGGGCAAAATGTTCCGTTTACGCGGTAAAGGTGTTAAATCTGTACGTAGTTCAACAACGGGCGATTTAATGTGTAAAGTAGTACTTGAAACACCGGTAAACTTATCGGGTGATCAAGCGGATTTATTACGTCAATTAGAAGAGAAAATGGGGAAAAGCAGTAAAAAGCATAGCCCAAAAGAAACAGGCTTCTTTGATGGTGTAAAAAAATTCTTTGATGACTTAAAAAGCTAAAATAAATGTTTAAATGAGAGAGTGTCTTTCTGCTTTTTAATAGAAAGCCTTTCTATTTTTACAATATAGTGCTCAGATAACTTCGAATCTTTAACATAAAAAAACCACAAAAGTTTTCTTTTTGTGGTTTTTTATTTTTAAGCAAATCATTGCTATGTGTATTAACTTTATTACTGTTTAGCGCTAAAACGGAAAAAGCTTAATGCTATAATCATAAATAAAACTATAAAAGAAAAACTACCACCACCGTAAACCTCTATCACTTCAATATAAGTGTCGTCATGGTTATCACTTTCTAATGGTAACGCATATAAGGCGTTGCTATCGTCTGAGCTATAGGTCGCAACAATATCGGTATAGCCAACCTGATATAAATCAATTAATACATCATAAAAATCAGTTGGGTAACCAGAAAGAAAAGTGGTTATAACTTCATATTCATCTAAGTCAGAGTCACCTTCAATAATAAAGGTGTCAGTAGTATAGTAATGCTTCCATGGTTTGCCATTTTTGCTAAGGTATAACAAAGCGTAAACTTCAGCTCGTTGGTGCTGTGTATAGCTGTACATATCAGCATCAAAAACGACGCTGAAAGTTTGATAAAAGCCATCATTATCAAAATCATCAAGTAAAAAACTTGTTACGCCATAAATAGTAAAATCAGCGTCGTAATAAGAACCACGCTTTTGTGTTACTTTATCTTTACTGGCTTTATCCAATAGTACACTATTATTGTTAAGCATCTCTTCTCTTGTTTTCGATGTTGCTTTGTTATTAAGTTGATCGGGAGTGTTAGTGAGTCGACTAACGTCAATCACTTGTTGGCGTAGCTCACTAGTAAAATTGCTTTTAAATGAACCTTGCGAAATAGAGTAGCTTGGTAAGGCAGACTCATTAACTTCGTTACTATAAGCTTGCGTGGAAAATAATATACTTGTAAAGGCCAATAGTATTAGTTTGATTGCATGGTTAGAATTTGTGTTATTAAACATAATTTATCCTTGTGATATGTGCTTCTGACGTTATTAAAGCGCAATCAAGATGAATGTAAGCTGAATGATTTATAAAAGTTTATAAGCTTTGTTTTATATTTTATCTCGGGTGAGTACGTTCAGCTTATATTCAGTTGCTAAGGAGTATTATTTTAAATAAGCTATGGTTAATACTGAAATACACTCGTACTTGGAACAATAATGAAATTTGCTTTATCTTGTTTTTTTCTTCTTTTAGCTGCTCTATCGATGAGTACATTTGCACATGGAAGTTTTACCGTTAACAACAATGCGATTAAAGCAAATCAGCAAGCGCATAAGCAACAGTTAAGAGTAACGAGTAGTCAGCAAGCAGCACAAATGGCTAAAAGTCGATTTGGTGGTAAAGTACTTAAAGTGAAAAAACAAAAGTCCTCTTACCGTATTAAGTTAATTAAAAATAATGGTCATATTATCTCGGTTTCTGTTGATGCAAAAACAGGTAATGTGAGTGGTGGTAATTAATATGCGATTATTATTAATTGAAGATGATTTAGCCTTGCAACAAAATTTATATAAACATCTGATTGATGCGAATTATTTAGTTGATGTCGCTAGTGATGGACAAGCTGGTTTATTTCAAGGTCAAGAGTATCCCTACGATGCCGCCATTATTGATATAGGTTTACCGATTATTGATGGTATTAGTGTTATTAAATCATTACGAGAGAAAGATATTAGCTTTCCTATTTTAGTGTTAACGGCAAGAGACCGTTGGCAAGATAAAGTTGCAGGTTTAGATGCCGGCGCAGATGATTATTTGACTAAACCTTTTCAGACTGAAGAATTATTTGCACGTTTAAATGCGTTAATACGACGTTCAGCGGGACAGGCAAGCCCACTAATAACTAATGGTGGGCTAACATTAAATACCAAAAGCCTACAGGTTGAGGTGAATAATCAAGAGATAAAATTGAGTAGTTCAGAGTATAAATTATTGGAATATATGATGCTGCACCTTGATGAAGTGACTTCTAAAGCAAAACTTACTGAGCATATTTATGATCAAGATTTTGATCTTGACTCAAATGTTATTGAAGTTTTTATCAGACGCTTAAGAAAAAAACTCGACCCTACTGGTGAATATGGTTTTATTGAAACCCTTCGAGGTCATGGTTATAAATTAAAGCGATTAGATGCTAAATGAATTCGTTAAAGGTTAGGTTATTACTGAGCACATTAGTAATGACAGTTATTATGTTGCCTATTATTGGTTTTACATTAAGCAGTGCTTTTGAACGACAGTTAATGTTAGGAAGTCAAAACGAATTAAAAGCTTATAGTTATTCCATTTTGACTGTAGCTGAAGTAGAAAACAATGAATTAGTTATGCCTGAACTCTTACTGGAAAACCAATTTAATGTTAGTCAGTCGGGGTTGTATGCAGTAATAACGCCTACCGATGATGTAGCTATATTGGCAGAGAGTAAACCCGAAAATAGACCATTATGGCAATCACAATCTTTGCTAACCTTATCCTTACCAACGTTATTACCTTCACCGATTGTTGGAGAGACATTGTTTTCAACAATAGATTTAGAAGGTAGTAGTCACTTGCTCTTTAGTTTTAGTGTTAGTTTTTTTAACAACGGACAAGAATTCCCTATAACGCTTCATATTATTAAAGATCAAGAGAATATGCTGATTGCACTGAGCGATTTTAGACATAAGCTTTGGGGCTGGCTGTTATTATTAATCGTCGTGTTTGTCTTTGTTCAGCTTATAGGCTTGTTGTGGACCTTAAAACCGTTAAGACAATTAACATATGAGCTTGAACATATTGAAAAAGGGCAGCAGAAGTTATTGAAAGGTTATTACCCACTTGAACTTCAGAAGGTGGTAAAACAACTGAATACATTACTTGTAACAGAAGAGAACCAACGAAAACGGTACCGTAATGCTTTATCTGATTTGGCTCATAGTTTGAAAACTCCACTTGCTATCATGCAAAGTGAAAAAGAAATTTCAGTTGGGGCCAATGAGCAACTACAGCAAATCAACCAAATTATTGAGCATCAATTAAAAAGAGCACAAAGTTCAGGGCAATTGTCATGGTATTTGGGGGTAGAAGTAAAAGCAGTAATCGAAAAGCTGGTTAAAACATTAGAGAAGCTATACAAAGAAAACCAACTGTGTTTCACACTTGATGTCGATAAGTCGGCCATTTTTAGGGGAGATGAAGGTGATTTAATGGAAATTTTAGGCAATATATTAGATAACGCCTGTAAAGCAGCTAAAAGTAAGATAGTAATTAAAGTTTATAATAAAAGCACAACGTTAACTATAGAGATTTCTGATGATGGTGCAGGTATTAATCAATCACAGCAGGCTGTTATTTTATCCCGCGGGGGCAGGGCTGATACCTATCAAGCTGGACATGGTATAGGTTTAGCAATCGTTAACGATCTAGTGAGTAGCTATCAAGGTCAGTTATTTATCAGCAAATCAGCTACGCTTGGTGGCGCTACCTTTACACTGGTATTTGATATATCAACCTAGTATATATTCAGCTTGTGTTCAGTTTGGTCAAGGTATGCTTATTACTTAAGATCAGTAAAGAGGATAGAAATGATGAAAACCTTTATTTTGTTATTAAGTTTTATATTAAGTGCCTCGGTGAGTTTTAGTGCATTTTCACAACAAAGTTATCAATTAGATGGGCAAGAACAGTCAGAAGTAAGTGATGCCGAGTTAGCGCAAATGTTAGCGCCAATAGCCTTATATCCTGACAGTTTGTTAACGCATATCTTGATATCGTCAACATATCCTATTGAAGTTATTAAAGCACAACGCTGGTTAGAAAATAATGCAGACTTAAATGCTGCTCAAATTGCTCAAGCAATTGAAAGCTTTGATTGGGATGCTAGTGTTAAAGCATTAGTGCCTTTTGAGCAAATACTGACTCATTTAAGTGAAGACTTAACATGGATGCAATTATTAGGTGATACATTTTTAGAAGATGAGGCTAGAGTTCTTGAAGGGATTCAAACGCTTAGAGAAAAAGCTAAAATTGCTGGCAATCTTAGTAAAATGAATAATATGGAAATCAGTTATGAAGACAGTAATATCATAATTGAACCTGTGAAAAAAGAAGTTGTGTATGTTCCTTATTATGACACTCGTATGGTTTATGGTACTTGGCATTGGGCGTCATATCCACCGGTATACTGGCGTCCTTCTTTGCACGTTTCTGTAAATCGCCATAACCCTTTTTATTGGCATTCAGGTGTTCATATCTCATTTAATTATTTCTTTAGTACTTTTCAATGGAAAAAACGTCATGTACTTGTTGTGAACCCACATAAGTCTCATCATTATCGTAAACCTAGTGTCATTTCAAGAGGAGGTTATGCTAAACGCTGGGTTCATCAACCGATACATAGAAAAGGTGTTGCTTATAGAAGTATGGCTACAGGTCAAAAATACTATAGTAAAAAAGTGAGGCTGCATAATAAACGAAAATCAACACAGCATCTTGAAAGTCAACTTAAACAGAAAAAAGTTGTGCAACATAAAGTTAATGCTTCGCACAAGAATATTCAGAAAGTGACCGCTAAGCAACGCCAAACAAGAAATTATCAAGAGCGTAGTACTAAAAAATCGGTGAAGCAATACAATCATTCAGTGAAGAGTAGACCGCAGCACAATACGTCTTCAAAAACATATCGCAGTAGAGATTCTAAAGCTAATAATTAATCTGTTTGGAATTTAGGTAGTACGCCACTGCGGCTATGCTCAAAAACAAGCGAAGTTTCTACCGTAGTAACTTCGTCTCTTGAGGTTATATTTTTAAAAACAAATTGGCGTAAATGTTCACTATCTTGCACTGACATATGAATATAGTAATCATAACTACCACCCATATGATAAAGGTTTAATATTTCAGGATATTTTAATAAATCATCTCTAAACTGATTTACAATTTGCTCTGAATAAGGTTGTAAACGAATAGCTGCTATTGCTTCAATGTTGCCACCAATCGTATTTAAATTGACATCAATATAAGCACCTTTTATTACGCCATTTTGCCTTAAACGTTTTACACGTTCTAGACAGGTTGATGGTGCTATTCCTATTTTTTCAGCTAATTCTTTATTCGTAATATCTGCATCATTATATAAAATAGTTAATACTTGTAAATCGATATTGTCTAGCTTCTTCATTTATCACCTGGCAAACTAATACTTCTTAAGTGAGGTAAATACTACACTTTATATAGGCAGTGCGACTAGTGCTAGAAGGCGTTATTTTAATTTTTGACATAAAATTTTACATAATCTAAACGATTTTGGTATTTTAGGTGTGAACATACAGTTAAAATCGATGCTAACTATGATCTTAATTAGTTGATTTGTTGTAATTAATAGTTATAGAGTAGTAGGCTGAAAGTTAAATTTAATTCAAAAAGTAATGTTCCTTGTTCTTCATATTAATGAGACAATAATTGGCTAGTGAGTACTTTATAATATGAACAAAACTATAATTACAAACTATAGACAACTCAAAGACTAATACAGTAAAATTATCATTAACATTGTATATTTACACTATTCATCACACTAATAATATAGTGTACTGTCGTACTAATACGACGCTATCAAAAAGGTTTACTTTATGACTTTGCTTTGGATACCCTTGCTATCCTTACTTGGCAGTATTATTTCTTCAATGACGGGTAAATTAACTCGTAATCAATCGACAGGGTTATCCTTGTTAATGCCTGTTATTGCATTATTAATGACCATTAATCTTGCACCTGCTGTTTTTTCAGGTGAAGAAATTCGAGAAACAATTTCGTGGATTCCTTTACTCGGTATAGATATAGCCTTTCGCCTGGATGGTCTTTCACTATTATTCATTTTTATGATACTGGGTATTGGTATATTAGTTATTTTTTATACCCGTTATTACTTAAGTAGTAATGATTCCATGCCTAAACTTTATGCTTATTTAATGTTATTTATGACGGCAATGCTTGGTATTGTTATGTCAAATAATGTCATTCAACTCTGGTTTTTTTGGGAGCTTACCAGTATTAGTTCATTTTTGCTGATTAGCTATTGGTGGCAAAAGTCTGAAGCACGTAAAGGTGCCATTATGGCTTTAACGATAACCGGTGGCGGTGGGTTAGCTTTATTGGCTGGTTTACTGTTATTAGGCAATATTGTTGGTAGTTTTAATTTAGATGTTATTTTAGCTAGTAGAGAAATGATTCAAGGGCATGATTGGTATGAAGTTGCACTGATTTTAGTGTTGCTTGGTGCGTTCACTAAGTCGGCACAATTCCCTTTTCATTTTTGGCTACCCCATGCCATGGCTGCACCAACACCAGTAAGTGCTTATCTTCATTCAGCCACTATGGTTAAAGCGGGTATTTTCTTATTAGCTCGTTTTTATCCTGTGCTAGCGGGAACAGATACTTGGTTTATTATTGTTAGTATAACTGGTTTAACTACATTATTATTTGGTGCTTATATAGCTTTATTTAAACATGATTTAAAAGGTCTATTAGCTTATTCAACTATTAGTCACTTAGGCTTAATTACTCTGTTATTAGGCTTGAGTACTGAACTTGCGACAGTCGCTGCTATTTTCCATATAATTAATCATGCAACCTTTAAAGCCTCATTATTTATGGCAACAGGTATTATTGACCATGAAACGGGGACGCGCGATATGCGCAAGCTCAATGGTATGTGGCGATTTATGCCCTATACTGCAACATTGGCTATGGTTGCTGCCGCTGCAATGGCAGGAGTTCCGTTGTTAAATGGATTTTTGTCTAAAGAAATGTTTTTTGCTGAAACATTACATCAGCAGTTATTAGGCTCCATGTCATGGCTTATTCCGGTACTTGCCACCATTGCAGGTGCTTTAGCTGTCGCTTATTCTGCACGATTTATCCATGATGTTTTCTTTAATGGCGATCCTATTGACCTACCTAGACAACCGAATGAGCCACCTCGCTATATGCGGGTACCAATTGAAATATTAGTCGCCTTATGTTTACTTGTGGGAATATTCCCCAACTTTATTGTAAATGATATTTTAAAATCTGCCTCTTTCGCGGTGTTAGGTGGTTATGTGCCAGAGTTTAAAGTAACACTGTGGCATGGCTTTAATTTACCGTTATTGATGAGTGCTATTGCAGTGAGTGGTGGTTTATTTATGTATACGCAACGCCGTCACCTTTATAAGTTTCAAGATTCATTGCCACCACTGAATGCTAAAAAAGCATTCGATGGTATGGTGTACAGCACGATAAAGTGGTGTCAGCATAAAATAAATACGATAGAAAATGGCTCGTTACAACGTTATTTAACCTTAATGTTTTTAGTTGTATTACTTTTTTCAGGTTGGCCATTACTTGAAATGAACCAATTGGTAGGGCAAAAACCATTAACACCTATCGATGTTCACAATGCTGTTGGTGCCGCATTATTAATTATTGGTGCTATTAGCACAGTTATTTGGTATCGCACACGGATGATTTCTTTGTTGATGATTTCTGTTGTAGGGCTAATGGTATCCGTTGCGTTCACTCGCTTCTCAGCACCAGATCTAGCTTTAACTCAGCTAACGGTTGAAGTTGTTACTATTATATTGCTGATGTTGGCTTTATTCTTTTTACCACAGTATTCACCGAGAGAATCTAGCTCAATGCGTATATTGCGGGATATAGGCATATCAGCAACGTTAGGTGTTGTTATTGGTAGTATTTGTTACGCCCTAATTACACGTCCATTTGAGTCTATATCAGACTTTTTCTTAGCGAATGCTAAAACAGGTGGTGGTGGCACTAATGTTGTTAATGTTATTTTAGTTGATTTTCGTGGTTTTGATACATTAGGTGAAATTTGTGTATTAGGCATTGCGGCATTAGGTATTTATAAACTTTTAATCAATTTACCTTTATTTATGCCAGGTAGTGATAGCGAAGGTCGCCCTTGGGCAAAAGAACGATACCCTATTTTATTAGCGAGTATTTCTCAGTCGTTATTACCGCTAGCGTTATTAGTTTCATTTTATATTTTCTTACGTGGTCATAATCTACCAGGTGGAGGATTTATTGCAGGACTAATAACCGCTATTGCCTTTATTTTGCAATATATAGCGCATGGTTCAAATTGGATTGCTGAACGATTAACAATTAATTACCGCAAAATTATTGCCTCAGGGATTGCTATTGCGTTATTTACCGGTGTTGGTAGTTGGTTTTTTGATAAACCGTTCATGACAACTTGGTTTGATTATTTCAATATACCTTTTATTGGTGAAATTGAACTTGCCAGTGCACTGGTATTTGATTTAGGTGTTTATATTACGGTTGTTGGTGCGACATTAATGATTTTAGGTAGTCTTGGTAAGTTAACGGCAAATGCTCCTAAAGAAGAGGTAAATATTTAATGGAATTACTTTACGCATCTTGTGTTGGAGTGTTGGTTTTTTGTGGTGTGTTCTTAATATTAAGATCACGAACTTTTCCTGTGGTTTTAGGTTTAACGATGCTGTCTTACGGTGTTAATTTATTTTTGTTTTCTTCGGGACGACTTAGTCTAAATAGTGCTGCAGTTTTAGGTTACAGTGAAGTATATGCTGATCCATTACCGCAAGCTTTTGTATTAACAGCGATCGTTATCGGCTTTGCTATGACGGCTTTTGTCGTTATTTTGGCCATAAGAGGGCGGGCAGATTTAGGCAACGATCATGTCAATGGACAAGTTCCAGAGAATAAGAAAAAGGGCAAAGTATGAGCCAGCATTTGACATCTTTACCTATATTATTACCTATGTTGGCAGGGGTCATCCTACTAATGCCGCCATGTGGGAAAAACAAGGCGATTAGACGATTTTCTTCTGTAGCGTTAAGTTTTCTCACTTTTTTAATTTCATTAGCGCTATTATTAAAAGTTCAAGCAAATGGAATCCAAGTTTATGCGATTGGTGATTGGAGTGCTCCTTTTGGTATTGTGTTAGTCGCAGATCCATTATCTACTTTGTTAGTATGTTTAAGCTCGTTACTTGGTGCTGTATGTACTCTATACGCGAGTGCTGGGGATGATGAAAAAGGTAGCTTTTTTCACCCATTAGTACAGTTTTTAATTTTAGGGGTTAATGGTGCGTTTTTAACAGGTGATGCTTTTAATCTTTTTGTCTTCTTCGAAGTATTACTTATTGCTTCTTATGCTTTGTTAATGCACGGTGGAGATAAAAAAAATACGCGAGCAGCCTTACAATACGTCATTATGAATCTAGTTGGCTCTGCTGTTTTCTTAGTTGCCTTAGGTATCTTATATGGCGTGTTAGGCACACTGAATATGGCTGATATGGCTCAAAAAGTAACTTATTTACAAGGTGACGATGTTTACCTTGCTAAAATAGGGGGCTTGTTATTATTAGTGGTTTTTGCATTAAAAGGTGCTTTACTACCACTACATTTATGGTTGCCTAATACTTATGCTACTGCGATGCCTGTTGTGGCGGCGTTATTTGCGATAATGACCAAAGTCGGTGTTTATTCAATGATGCGTGTTTATACACTTATCTTTGGTGAAGAAGCAGGCGAATTGACTCATATGGCGCAAAGTTGGTTGTGGTGGTTAGCACTAGCGACAATTACTATGGGTGCCATTGGTGTGCTTGCTAGCCAAGATTTAAGGAAATTAGTTTCTAATTTGGTGATTGTTTCTATAGGTACTTTAGTCGCATTAGTTGCAGTGCAAACAGTTGAAGCGAGCTCAGCTGCTATTTATTATTTAGTGCATTCAACGTTGGTTACCGCTGCATTATATATATTAGCGGACTTAATTGGTCATCAACGAGGTAAGGTTGCAGATCGAATTACTGCTGGTACTCCGGTGTCTCAGCCCATGTTATTAGGCTCTTGCTTTGTTATCGCAGCGGTAGCGGTAATAGGTATGCCACCTTTATCTGGATTTATTGGTAAAGTATGGTTACTTCAAGCAACACTAGAGACTGAATATAATTTTGTTTTTTGGCCACTTTATTTACTCGCGAGTTTGGCTGTCTTATTTGCAGTTGCTAAAGCAGGTAGTACTGTTTTTTGGCATCATCAAGCTAAGATTTCAGAGCAAAGAGTGGCGGAACGCGCTAAGCAAGAACGTGTACATCCAGCACAGTTAGCTGCTTTAATCATTTTGGTAGCCAGCGCACCATTGATGAGCATTTTTGCAGGGCCGTTAAGTGAGTATGCTATTGGAGCTGCGACTCAATTGCATGACTTTAATAACAACATTAAAACTATTCTTCCTGGAGGCCAGTAATGCGATTAGATACTCGGTTTAAATGGCTACCTACTCCTATCCGGAGCCTTTTGTTATTTGTTGTCTGGTTACTTTTAAATAATAGTGTATCAACAGGGCATATTGTTTTAGCTATTATTCTTGCTATTGTTATTCCGCTTGCGACTAATCCATTTAGAACTAAACAGCCATTAGTATTAAAGCCTATGTTAGCGTTACGTCATTTAATGTTGGTTTTATATGACATAGTTACGGCAAATCTTGAGGTTGCTATATTAATCTTAGGCCCAACAAAAAAATTGACGCCTGGCTTTGTTAAAGTGCCGTTAGATTTAACACATAGCATGCCAATTACCATATTAGCGAGTACTGTGTCATTAACACCAGGTACAGTAAGCGCTGAAGTTTACCCTTGGCGAGAATGTTTCACGGAAGGAGAGAAGCCTGAACAACGATTTTTATTGATACATGTTTTAAATCTTACCGATGAAGAAGCTTTGATCAATACTATTAAACAACGCTATGAAGCGCCTCTTAAGGAGATATTTCAATGCTAGAAACTGTTATCTTGATTGTGTTTGCGATGATAGGTCTGTCGTTAATATTAAACTTATGGCGTTTGCTAATAGGTCCTTCCGTTCCTGATAGAATATTGGCACTTGATACCATGTATATCAATAGTATTGCATTGATTATTTTATACGGTATGAATATGGGGACAGGGTTGTATTTTGAAGCTGCATTGCTAATTGCTATGTTAGGTTTTGTAAGTACTGTCGCTGTATGTAAGTACTTATTACGTGGCGATATTATAGAATAAGGTATAAATTATGATTGAATGGATTATTTCAATATTATTATTAATTGGTGGAACTTTTGTACTTATTGGTTCTATTGGTTTAGTGAAAATGCCTGATTTTTTTATGCGACTTCATGGACCAACGAAAGCAACTACCCTAGGTATGGCGTCACTATTAACTGCGGCAATGATTTTCTTTAGTACAACACAAGACGGGTTAAGCTTAAAGGAAATTTTAATTTCTATCTTTCTTTTACTAACCGCGCCAATTAGTGCTTATATGATGATTAAATCAGCTATCCATCATAAGCTTGATAGTATCGAGCGTACTAAAGGTAAGGATAAGATTGAAGATGATGTTTAAATAAATCATGAAAGGTTAAACTTTTATTAAACGTTATCATAGTTAAAATGACGCTGTCACAAGCGTCATTTTTCGTTACAATAGCGCTATTATTTTCCCACTATTGTACTTTTACTCATAAATGTTATGCCATACCATTATCAAGATTTAATTGCGCTTTTTGATAAAACGTTTAGTCAATCTTATAACACACGATTAATTAAGGGAGATGATGAACCAATCTATTTACCCAAAAATAATCAATGCAGCTATAATCAAATCGTTTTTGCTCATGGTTACTATGAAAGTGCTTTTCATGAAATAGCGCATTGGTGTCATGCCGGCGCCAAAAGGCGTTTGCTTGAAGATTATGGATATTGGTATGTTCCGGATGGGCGAGATGAGCAGCAACAAGCTCAATTTGAGCAAGTTGAAATTATCCCACAAGCTATTGAGTGGGCTTTTAATGTCGCCGTTAAAAAAGATTTCCATGTTTCTTCTGATAACTTAAATGGATTTCAAGCTGATACTGATGGTTTTAAAAAGAAAGTATTTCAGCAGGTTAAAGTGTTTTTACAACAAGGTTTTCCTGCAAGAGCAAATCAGTTTATTGAAGTTTTGGCTAATTTTTATAATACGCCTTTACCTTTAAAAATTGATGATTTTATTAAAAACAAAGAAGATAAATAATGTTCAAATTAGGCTTAGTCATTAATCCTATCGCAGGTATTGGTGGAAGTGTTGCGTTAAAAGGGAGTGATGATATGGTTAATCACGCCTTAGCGCTTGGCGCTGAATTTAAAGCAAATGAGCGAACACAAACAGCACTGAATATTTTATTACCATATCAAGATGAAATAATCATATATACAGCAAATAATCAAATGGGTGAACAAACGGCTAAATCACTAGGCTTTAATGTAGAGCTGGTTTATCAAACATCTACAGATAAAACCCAAGCCATTGACACAGAAAAAACGATATCGGCTTTACTCACTAAACAAGTTGATATTATTTTATTTGCTGGTGGTGATGGGACAGCGCGTAATATCGCGAAAGTAGTTGCCTTAAATGCTAAGAAAAAAGATTCATCACAAATACCAGTGTTAGGAATACCTGCAGGATGTAAAATTCATTCTGGTGTTTATGCTATTACACCCAAGGCTGCTGGGCGAGTAGTAGAGTTAATGGTCACTAAGCAGTTAGTAACATTAACTGAAGGTGATGTGATGGATATTGATGAATCATTATTTCGCCAAGGAATTGTTAAAGCTAAACGTTTTGGTGAAATGCAGATTCCAAGTGAGCTTAGATATGTTCAGGCGGTTAAATCTGGTGGTAAAGAGTTAGATGAATTAGTACTGCAAGATATTAGTGAAGATGTTATTTCACATATGAGTGATAATGAAGAAGCTTTATTTATTATTGGCTCGGGTTCAACAACTGACTTTTTAATGGGAGAGCTTGGTTTAGATAATACTTTACTCGGTGTTGATTTAGTAAAAAATCAAATGCTCGTTGCTAATGATGTAACTGAAAAGCAACTATGGCAACATCTTATAGCAACAAAAGAGTCAGCAGCGACTGAGCAGCAAAATATAACCTTAGTTATTACTTTAATTGGTGGGCAAGGCCATATTTTTGGTCGCGGTAATCAGCAATTAAGTCCACGTATCATTCGTCTTATTCTTGAGCAACGTGGTGGCAAGGACAATATTATGATTATTGCTACGAAAAAAAAATTAGCGGCTTTAAATAATACGCCTCTAATTAGCGATACTGGTGATAATGAACTAGATCAGCTATTGTCTGGCTTTATGCCAATTACTACGGGATATAAAGATCAGGTACTTTATCCTGTATCAAGTCCTGTATAATCATTTTTAATTTACTCTTATTGACAACCTTAAGTATGTTTTATGAAATTTAGTCCTTTAGTACAAGAACTTATCGATGCCTTGAAATGTTTACCTGGTGTGGGCGCTAAGTCAGCTCAACGTATGGCTTTTCAGTTGCTGGAGCGAAATCGTCATGGAGGGAGTAAACTGGCAAACACTTTAGCCAAAGCAATGGTCGATATTGGTCATTGCCAATCTTGCCGGAATTTTACTGAGCAAGATTTATGTGAAATTTGCCAGAGTCCGAAGCGAAAAGTAGCCACAAGTTTGTGTGTTGTTGAAAGCCCTGGTGATGTTATTGCTATAGAGCAAACAGGTGAATTTACTGGAAAATACTTTGTGTTAATGGGACACTTATCCCCGATTGATGGTATAGGGCCTGATGATCTAGGTTTAGATATTTTAGCAAACCAATTTGCGTCTGGGCAATTTGAAGAGGTTATTTTAGCTACTAACCCAACTGTTGAAGGGGAAGCTACAGCACATTTTATTGCTGAGTTAGCACAAAAATATCAAGTGAATATTTCTCGAATTGCTCATGGTGTACCTGTCGGTGGTGAGCTTGAATATGTCGATGGTAATACGTTATCTCATGCACTATCTGGTCGTAAAATCTATAATTTTTAATTACTCGTATGCTAGTGCTTTATATTTTCAATATACATGATTGAGTTAGCCTTTTTCTCATTATGGATGAATCCACAAGAGTAATCAGATAAAGTATATTATGTATGTTATCTTGATGTGATTCTCCGTTGTTCAATTGGCTAACTTAAGAGCAAGATAGAAAATAATTAACTAGTTTGGTATCGACATTGTTCATAAATATTACATTGTTATTATTTTTTTAGTATTTTTAATAAAAGTCAATTGATAATTTAAATTATTGTTTTTTAATTATTTATAATAATTAACACTTAAATTTATACTTTTTTCCCTTGAATTATTTTCCTCAACCCCCACATCTTTTCTAACGTTAATTTTAACGATTTTTGATAGTTTAGATAGAAAATGCTGCTGTTAATGTCAGCGCATTTTAAGTCACTTAATTATTTCCCTAATTGAAATATAAGCAGAGTAAAGATAATGACAACAGAAAATACAACACAAAAACATGAGTTTGCATCAGACAATGCAAAAATACTTCAACTGATGATCCACAGCCTATATTCTAATAAAGAAATTTTCTTACGTGAATTAGTTTCGAATGCTGCTGATGCTTCAGATAAGCTGCGCTTTAAAGCGTTATCAAATGCAGACCTATTTGAAAATGATGGTGATTTAAGAGTTCGAGTAAGCTGTGATAAAGAAAACAACACAGTAACTATTTCTGATAACGGTATTGGAATGAACCTGGACGAGGTTATTGAGCATTTAGGCACTATTGCAAAATCTGGTACTGCAGATTTCTTCTCTCAACTTTCTGGTGACCAAGCGTCAGATTCTCAATTAATAGGTCAATTTGGTGTTGGTTTTTATTCAGCATTTATCGTTGCTGATAAAGTAACTGTTCGTACTCGTCGTGCGGGTGATGATGCCTCAGAAGGTGTTGAATGGGTGAGTGCTGGTGAAGGTGATTTCACTACAACTAAAATTGAAAAGTCTAATCGTGGTACAGACATTATTCTTCATTTAAAAGAAGATGAAAGTGAATTTGCTGATGATTGGCGTTTAAAATCTATTGTAACTAAGTATTCTGATCATATTTCAGTGTCTGTTGAGATGCTAACACCTGAAGTGCCGGCTGTTGAAGCGGTAGCTGAAGAGAAAGATGATGATGGTAATGTGACAACTCCAGGCATTGAAGCTCGTGATGCGATACCAGCTAAATGGGAAGCTATTAATAAGGCTACAGCCCTATGGACACGAGAAAAATCTGACATATCAGACGATGAATATAAAGAATTTTATAAGCATGTATCACATGACTTTGCTGATCCACTGTTGTGGGAACATAATAGAGTAGAAGGTAAAACTGAATACACCTCATTATTATACGTACCAACTAAAGCCCCATTTGATATGTATAACCGTGAAAAACAACATGGTTTGAAGTTATATGTGCAACGTGTATTTATTATGGATGACGCTGAACAGTTTATGCCAACCTACTTACGTTTTGTGAAAGGTTTACTTGATTCAAATGATTTACCATTGAATGTTTCTCGTGAAATTTTACAAGATAATAAAATTACACAGGCGATTCGTAAGGGTTGTACTAAACGTGTATTAAAAATGCTTGAAAAGCTAGGTAAAAAAGATGCTGAGCAATATCAGGGTTTTTGGGATGAGTTTGGACAAGTATTAAAAGAAGGTCCAGCTGAAGACATGGCGAATAAAGAGCAAATTGCTGGTTTATTACGTTTTGCTTCAACACATGAAGATAGCGCAACTCAGAATGTTTCTTTAGCTTCTTACATTGAACGTATGAAAGAAGGTCAAGATAAAATTTATTATGTTGTTGCTGATAGCTTTGAAGCGGCTAAAAATAGCCCTCATTTAGAAGTTTTCCGTAAAAAAGGCATTGAAGTATTGTTAATGTCTGATCGGATTGATGAATGGCTAGTAAGTCACCTAAATGAGTTTGACGGTAAACAGCTACAATCCGTTACGCGTGGTGGTTTAGATTTAGGTGACATGGATGATGCTGAAACTAAAGAAGCGCAAGAAAAGCTTGAAAAAGAGTTTGATGGCGTTGTAGCTCGTATAAAAGAAGCGCTTAAAGGTAAAGTTAAAGAAGTTAAGTTATCTCAGCGTTTAACTGATTCACCAGCTTGTATTGTTGCAGATGAAAATGATATGAGTAGCCAAATGGCAAAACTAATGGCTTCTGTTGGACAAGAAGTACCTGAATCATTACCTATTTTTGAAATCAATGGTGAACATGATTTAGTAAAATATGTTGCTGATGAGCAAGATGATGAGAAGTTTACTCAATGGGTTGATGTTTTATTTGAGCAAGCGATGTTAGCAGAGCGTGGTAGCTTAAAAGACCCTGCAAGCTTTGTTGGCCGCTTAAATAAGCTAATGTTGAGCTTAACTAAGTAATATTATTTTCCTAAGTCACGCTGTTAAGTGGCTTAGGGAAGTAGCTACAAAAACAGTATACTTTAGTCTGAAAAAGGAGCAATTCACTATGAATGAATGCTCCTTTTTTGTATGCTAGGGTTGTTTGCTTAAAGGCTTGCTTGTATAGTGTTTGCCGCAATAAATAGAATAGCTGAGAATTATTACATTAGTATGATCAAATAGCGTTAATTTGGCCATAAAATCGTTTTAATGTAATTATTTTTACTTGTTTTAAACATTATCACTTAAAGGTTAGTTTATATGCGTATTGTACTTCTTGGTGCTCCTGGTGCGGGCAAAGGCACACAGGCACAGTTTTTGATGACTAAATTTGGCATTCCTCAAATATCAACTGGTGACATGTTGCGTGCTGCAATTTCAGCGGGTACTGAGTTGGGCAAACAAGCTAAAGCTGTTATGGACGCTGGCCAACTAGTGTCAGATGAATTAATTATTGGTTTAGTAAAAGAGCGTATCACACAAGATGACTGTAAAGCAGGCTTTTTACTTGATGGCTTTCCTCGTACTATTCCTCAAGCTGATGCGATGAAAGAAAATGGTATCAATGTTGATCATGTTCTCGAATTTGATGTACCAGATGAAGTTATTGTTGAACGTATGGCGGGTCGCCGAGTACATTCTGGCTCAGGTCGTGTATATCACCTTGTTTATAATCCACCAAAAGTCGAAGGTAAGGATGATGTTACTGGCGATGACTTATCAATTCGTCCAGATGATGAAGAGTCAACAGTACGTAAGCGTTTAGCTATTTATCATGAACAAACTAAACCGCTTGTAGATTTTTACCAAGCTGAAGCTAAGTTAGGTAATTGTCAGTACTTAACCGTAGACGGTACTCAAGCAGTTGAGGCTGTAAATGCGTTATTGAATGACCAATTAGCTTAATTATAATAGAGTTAAGCATTACCAATATAAATAAAAACTCGCTTCGGCGAGTTTTTTGCTTTATAAAAGAAAACTTATTAACAATATAATAATAACAAAGGTTATCAAATGGATATAAATATCACCATCACTGCATTTTATGCAAGCTTACTTGCGCTTCTTTTTATTGGACTATCGTTTAATATTATACGATTGCGTTTTCAGCTAAAAATAGGGCTGGGTGATGGTGGGAATCCATCATTAATTAAAGCAATTAGAATTCACGGTAATTTTTCTGAATATATGCCGTTAGCGTTAATTTTATTAGCTGGGCTTGAGCTTAATGGCGTCGATAGTTTATGGGTACATATATTCGGTAGTATTTTATTTCTTGGTCGAATTTCACATGCTATCGGCTTAAGCTTATCTATAGGTACTTCAAAGCCGCGTGCATTTGGTGTTATTAGTATGTTTTTGGTCTTGCTAATGTTAGCAATCGCCAATATTTATGTCTTTGTTAGTTGATTCTAAAGCAATGGTTAGCTATCACTATTTTTAACCATTGCTACGTGAGGGATATTATCTTCAAGGTACATTGGAGATACTTGTTTAAACCCATGCTGTTGGTAATAGCCGATTAAATGTTCCTGAGCTGAAATTTTAATATTTTGTTTCGGAAAGTGTTGTTCGCATAGGTTGAGGGCTTTTTTGAGTAGCTCATGCCCCAAACCTTTTCCTCTGGCTTGTTTAGCGGTAGCAACTCGACCAATGCTAATATAGTTTTTATAGCTTTGATCTTTCGCTAATATGCGAAGATAGGTAACAAGGGTGTTATCTTGATATCCTAAAAGATGCAGTGTGTCTTGGTGCCTGTCTAATTGCCCTTTGTCACTATCTAAATCGGGGTAATAACAAGTTTGTTCTACAACAAATATATCAATGCGCAGTTTTAATAGCTCGTATAGTTGTTCAAGCGACAATTGGCTAAAGTGTTTAACTTGCCAAGTGGTTTGTATCTTATTTGTGTTCATTTTAGTTTGAAAATGGCGAGGAATGTAAACATAATATGAAACCCGCTTTACATAGTCACGAATTTCTTGAATTTACTTTCGGGTTTTCGTACGCATAAGTAACCCATTTTAATGAATTAAGGTGTGGCACTAATAAAGAATAGCTATCGATAAAAACAAATCGCAGAATTATTAGCTCATTTACTACTAATACACATTAAACCTTATTTGAAGTTCAAATAAGGTTACAATTAGAAACATTTATTTTATAAATGATTAATTCAACTATTTTAACGCTTATCATCATTCTTATTTGAATCGTATTGTTGCACTATTAATAAACAATACGTCTTGAAAAATAAATTTTTATTCGCTTTATCAGTTAGTTATCTTTTTATTTTAATAGGTGTATTTTGAAATAAATGAGTCTGAAGGCTAATTTCCATTTCTATAAAAACGATTACTCAACCCGTCTTTATATCCTAGCGGGCATTGCATAACAATATTTTAATTGTTGTTTTATGTTACCTTCACATTACTTTAATAATAGTGTGTTAAGTGCTTGATATAGGGGAGGTGTTCCTCTAAAATTGCGCCATGTTAGAGCCTCTGCTCTATACGTTTTTTCTATTAGACAAGTCAACGGGTTTTGGTTATTTATGAGAAATGTGCTACTTCTTCAAGGTCCTGTTGGGCCATTTTTCAAAATGTTATCTAAATACTTACAGTCGAAAGAAAACGTAAGTGTTCAACAAATCACCTTTAATGGTGGTGATCATTACTTTAGTGATAAGCAGCATTCAACAGCTTATCGTGGTCATTCTAATGATTGGACCAATTATTTATCAACTTACGTTAAGAATAATAATATTACCGATATTATTGTTTTTGGTGATTGTCGGTATTATCACCGAGAAGCAAAAAAAGTTGCGGATAAATTATCCATATCATTTTGGGCTTTTGAAGAAGGTTACCTGCGCCCCTCATTTATTACCTTAGAAAAAAATGGTGTTAATGGTAATTCACTTTTCGATTTTGAACGGTACCAGTCTGAAACTAATATACCAGAAAGCACAATTGAGACTAACCAAGACAATATGTTGGTATTGAAGCGCTCCTTTCTTCATATGGGGTATCATGCCAGCATGTATTACTTTTTTAAGTTGTTTTATTTTAACCGTTATAAAGGGTATATACATCACCGACCTTGGCATTTATTTGAAGAAACGTATAACTGGGTAAAGTCTGGTATACGAAAAATAAAATATAATTCTCAGGAGTCTATTTTTCAAAAATTACTTGAAGGTGAATTATCGGGAAAATATTTCTTAGCTCCTTTGCAAGTGAGTGTAGATAGTCAGATTTTGTATCATTCACCTTATCGTTCAGTTGAAGAATTTATTGGCGATGTTATTAAGTCATTTGCACAAAATGCTGATAAAAAAGATTTTTTAGTATTTAAACATCATCCGATGGATCGTGGTTTCAATCATTATGCAGGCTACATAAAAAAACTTTGTTATGCTTACGATGTAAATAGTCGGGTCTTATATGTGCATGATTTAAACCTACCGTCATTATTAAAACATGCAAAAGGCACTATAACTATTAACAGCACTGTAGGTATATCGTCGTTACATCATAATATACCAACTAAAACTCTTGGGCATGCTGTTTACAATATTGATGGCATAACAAGTCAGAAAAGTTTAAATGATTTTTGGTTATCATGCTGTAAACCTTGCCAAGTTAAATTTAATAAATTTAAAGAATCACTATTAGTCACTAACCAAATACCGGGAAGTTTCTATCAGAAACCTGAGCTGACATTAAAAGCGGTTACAGATAAAATTTTAGTGTAAATAATATCTACTAACTTAGTATTAAAGTTAGTGCTTACTTAACAGCTATTAATTATTACTATTAGTAAATATTTTAAAGTACTTCGACTAAAAAGGCCGTTTTTAAACGGTCTTTTAGGTATTATAATCAGTAATCAATCGTATTAAAATGTTAGTAATTTAGCTAACAGTTAAATAAAAGAAATTGGGCTTTCTGTCCTTAAATTCCAATATTCTAGAGAAAATAGTAATGAAAGAGAGCAATAAAGTAATTAAAGCTGATCACGCCCTAACGACAGAATATGCGGTAAAAAAAGCATATAAGTCAATTGTTGAACAAGGTCGACAAATACAGCTGGTAGCTCAGAATGTTGATGAAAACTTTTCCAAAGCCGTTGAGTTAATTATTGGTTGCTCGGGACGTTTAATTATTTCAGGAATGGGAAAGTCAGGCATCATAGGGAAAAAGATTGCTGCAACTATGGCATCTACCGGTACAGCCTCTTTTTTTATTCACCCAGGAGAGGCATTTCATGGTGACCTAGGCATGATTCAACCCGAGGATATTATTTTATTAATCACCAATAGCGGTGAAACGGATGAAGTATTGAAGCTTATTCCATCACTGAAGCAATTTGGTAATAAAATTATAGCAATGACAGGAGCACCGCAGAGTACCTTAGCGAAAAATGCAGATATCACCATCAATGTTAAAATTGAAAAGGAAGTATGTCCAAATAATTTAGCACCAACTACTTCAACAACGGCAACGTTAGTGATGGGAGATGCACTCGCTATTGCGTTAATTTATCTACGAGATTTTCAGCCACATCAATTTGCCTTATATCACCCCGGTGGTAGTTTAGGCAAAAAACTGCTGACTAAAGTTGCCGATGTTATGCATACTAAAAATTTACCGTTTGTAATGCCTGATGATACTATGCACGATGTTATCTTAACCATGACTAATTCTACATTAGGCTTAGCAATCGTTCAAAATAATGGCTTGTTAGAAGGTATTATTACCGATGGTGACTTAAGACGTTCGTTAATGCAGTATAGCGATTATAAAGTGCTTACTGCGACAGATATGATGACAATTATTCCTATTACTATTTCTCAAGATCATATGTTAGCTGAAGCGGAAGAAATAATGAGAGAGAACCACATTAAGAATGTGTTGGTCGTTGATGATAATGATAGTAATACTGTTGTTGGTGTTTTAGAGTATTTTCAGTCGTAATAAAGAGTCTATGTGCTTAAATTTGGTAATAATCAGATTATATTACAATTTTTTGCTCAATAATAACGTTGAGTCGATATATTGACTTTCAGCTATTTTAATTACAATAACTGAAAATAAGCTGTTTTTTTAGGTGTTCTTTAAGGAAACCCAGATGTTGTTTAAAATCGTTATACCTGCCCGTTTTGGGTCTTCTCGTTTACCAGGAAAGCCATTACTTACTATTAATGATAAACCTATGATTTGGCATGTTTATCAACAAGCTTTGTTAACAGGTATAGATGCTAATAGTATTGTTATAGCAACCGACAATGATGAAATTTATCGTGTAGCTCAAGACTTTGGTGCGCAAGTAATTATGACTGAAATTAGTCATGAGTCAGGTACTGATCGTTTAGCTGAAGTCGTCACTAAACTTAATTGGGCAGATTCCGACATTGTTGTTAATGTACAAGGCGATGAGCCTATGATACCGCCTGCGTTAATTCTTCAAACCGCTGAACTATTAGAAAAAGACTTAACGGCTGGTATTAGTACATTAGGCTCTCCAATAACAAACTTAGCCGATGCGCTTAATCAAAACGTTGTCAAGATAGTGTGTAATCATAATATGCAGGCAATGTATTTTTCACGTGCCGCGATTCCATTTGATCGAGATGGTGAGCTTGAATTAACAGTGGATAATTTAGGTAAGAGCAATACACCATATTTAAGACATATCGGAATGTATGGTTATAGAGTTGAAACGCTAAAAAAACTAACGCTTTTACCTATGGCATCAATTGAAAAACTTGAAAAGCTTGAACAATTACGTGCGTTATATAATGGTATTAATATTAGTGTAGGTATTGTATCTGAGGCACCTGTGCATGGTGTTGACACACAAGCTGACCTTGATCGAGTTAGGGTGGCTTTTAGTGCGTTAACAAGTAAGTAACCTGATCTCAGCTTAAAAATGACTTAAGCACCTATATTTATACAATAGAGGTGCTTAATATTTTAGTTATTTTACTAAGTGGTAAGCTACTATTACTTATTATGACGTTGTTGTAATACCGCCATTACTTCACTTAAATTGATTTTTTGATCAGCAAGTAACACTAGTGTGTGATAAAACAAATCAGCACACTCACCTAATAAATCTTCTTTCGTTTCCGCGACGGCCGCAAGTGCAACCTCAACACCTTCTTCTCCTACTTTTTGTGCCATTTTTGTTGTGCCACGAGAAAATAAGTGTGCTGTGTAACTTTCTTTAGGATCATCACCTTTACGGCTGGCGATTACTTGTTCTAACTGACTCAAAAAGTTTTGTGTTGTTAATTTTTGTTCAGGAAAGCAAGATTCTGTACCTAAGTGGCAGCTTGGTCCAATAGGGGTGCAAGCAATTAATAAACTATCTTGATCACAATCGGTAAGTACTTGTTCAACATTTAGAAAATTACCCGATGTTTCACCTTTTACCCAAAGTGCTTGCTTTGAGCGACTAAAAAATGTCGCTTTACCGGTATCTAACGTAGCAGTTAACGATGCTTGGTTCATATAACCTTGCATTAATATTGCGCCTGTAGCTGCGTGTTGGATAATGGCTGGAATAAGACCATCCATTTTCTGCCATGCTAGATCTTTCACATTTTCTTGGTTAATTAACATGGTCTTACCTCAATGTTTTGTGATTTTAAATATACTTTTAATTCGTGTATTGGGATTACGCCTTTATGGAAAACCGACGCTGCTAGTGCGCCATCAACATCTGCTTGCTGATAGGCGTCAGCAAAGTGTTGCATTGTGCCTGCGCCACCTGATGCAATTAATGGTACGCTACAAGCAGCACGTGCTTGTTTTAGTTGCTCAATATCATAACCTTGGCGTACACCATCTTGGTTCATGCAATTGAGCACAATCTCACCAGCACCTAAACTCACGACTTTTTGTATCCATTCAAACGTTGTCCAGTTTGTTTTTTGAGTGCGGTTTTCATCACCAGTAAATTGATAAACTTGATATTGATTGGTCTCTTTGTCGTAAAAGCTATCAATACCAACCACGACGCACTGTTGACCAAAATGATCTGCAAGGCGTGAAATTAACGTTGGATCTCGTAGTGCGGGAGAGTTAATACTAATTTTATCAGCGCCCATCATTAGGATTTCTTTCGCATCATTTTCACTTTTAATACCGCCAGCAACACAAAACGGAATATCAATGACTTGTGCAATGCGACTAACCCAGCTTTTATCCACAACACGACCATCAGAGCTAGCGGTAATATCATAAAAAACCAGTTCATCAGCACCTGCTTCTGCATACTTTTGAGCTAAAGGGACAATGTCACCAATAATTTCATGGTTTCTAAATTGTACACCTTTAACGACTTTACCATCGCGAACATCTAGACAGGGAATTATGCGTTTGGCCAACATGCGATAGCCTCCTCAAGTGTAAATTTACCTTCTAAAAGGGAGCGACCTAATATAACGCCACTAACGCCTGTTCCTATGAGGGCTTTGATATCGTCTAAACTACCAATACCCCCTGAAGCTTGCCATTGTATAGCCGGGTACTTAGCACATAACTCAATATAAAGATCAACATTAGAGCCTGAAAGCGTACCGTCTTTTGAAATATCTGTGCATAAAATATGTTTGATACCAGCTTCAATATATTCATCAAGCAAGTCTTCTAAATTAACCCCGCTGTCTTCAATCCAACCATGAGTAGGTAAGGTTTTATTCCCTTGTTCATCAATTTTTATGTCGAGTGCTAAAACAATTTTTTCACCGCCATATTTTTTTACCCATTCAATGACTAACTGGGGTTGTTTGATAGCAAGAGAACCAATAACAACACGAGTTGCGCCTAAGTCAAGTAACTGTTCTACATCATCTTCACAGCGTATGCCCCCACCAACTTGCGTTATCATGGTTTCATGGTTTACTACGGTTTTCAACGTTGATAATTGACGTTTGCTACTATCTTTTGCACCATCTAAGTCAACAAAATGCATTACAGTAGCACCTGATGCTGCATAAGCTTGTTGACGTTCTTGTACTGTGGTTTTGTAATTGGTTTTTTGGCTATAGTCGCCTTGATATAAGCGAACTACTTCGCCTCCGATTAAGTCTATCGCGGGAATCATCATGATGTACTTAACTCCGGTTCTATTTGAGTAGAGTCGAACTCTAAAAAGTTTTTAATAATTTTACTACCTAATTCACTAGATCGCTCAGGATGAAATTGACAACCAATAAAGTTATCTTTTGCAATAATGGCCGAAAACTCAGTACCATATTCACAACTTGCTAGCGTATATTCACTAACAGGCGCGGCAAAACTATGAACAAAATAAAAGTAATCTCCAATATTAATACCTTTTAATACAGGGTGTTCTGCTACTTTCGTTAATGTATTCCAGCCCATATGTGGTAAACGGTTACCTTTAGCATTAAGTGGAGTCACTTGGGTTGGGATTATACCTAAGCAATCCACAAGATCGTCTTTTTCACCTTCAGGGGAGGATTCTGTCATTAATTGCATACCTAAACAAAAACCCAGTACTGGTTGAGTGAGACTTTGCAAAGTGGTAACTAAGTTTTTTTCAATAATGTTAGCCATTGCATGCTTAGCACTACCAACACCAGGAAAAATTACCTTGTCTGCGGCTTTGATTTGTTCAATATCATCTGTGATCGTCGCGGTAAAACCAAGACGTTCAATAGCAAACTTCACCGATGATAAGTTAGCGCAACCAGTATCAACAATGACATTGTTTCCTTTATTAGAGTTCCCTTTGTTAGAGGTAAAGCTGGTCATTATAATGTTCCTTTTGAACTTGGTAATTCATCACCTTCAACTTTAATTGCTTGACCTAATGCACGACCGAACACTTTAAATAAGCTTTCAACTTGGTGATGACAATTTCCTTTAGTGGTTGATAAATGCAAAGTAATTAGCATGGAGTCAGCTAGTGAGCGGAAAAAATGCGAAACCATCTGCGTTGACATAGTGCCAACATTGTCTGCTGTAAATTTCGCGTCAAATTCAAGCCAAGGGCGACCAGATAAATCGATTGAACATTCAGCACGACATTCATCCATTGGTAAGACAAAACCAAAGCGAGCAATACCACGTTTATTACCTAATGCTTCTTTTAATGCCTGACCTAAGGCAAGTGCAGTATCTTCGACACTATGATGGTCATCTATGTGATAATCACCCTTTACACTACATTGCAAATTAAAACCACCATGGGTACAGATTTGATCTAGCATATGATCAAAGAAACCCAAACCGGTATCAATTTTGCTACCGCCTTTTTTATCTAAATTGACGCTAATAGTAATATCTGTTTCTTTGGTTGTTCTGGTAACTGTTGCCGTACGAGGTTGCTCTAGTGATGATAAGATTTTTTCACTTATTTGTGACCAAGTAAGGCTATCACGGTTATACTTTATGCCGACAATTCCCATATTAGCCGCTAAGCCCATATCAGTTTCTCGGTCACCAATAACATAAGAGTTAGTAAAGTCTACACGACCTTGCTGTAAGTAATCACTTACTAATCCAAGTTTTGGTTTACGGCAGTTACAGTTATCTTCTTCAAAATGGGGGCATAATAAAGTATCTTGAAACTCGACACCTTGTGACGAAAAAATTGCCATCATTTTATTATGAGGTAAATCAAAATCAGCTTGTGGGAAACTATCTGTACCTAAACCATCTTGGTTGGACACCATCACAAGTTTGAAACCTTTCGCTTGCAGTTTTAACAGTTCAGGGATTACGTTTGGTTCAAAAACTAATTTTTCTAAGGTATCTAGTTGTTTATCAATTATTGGCTCTTCAACTAAGGTGCCATCACGATCGATAAATAATATTTTCTCTTGTTTGTTACTCATGATAATACTTCTTTAAGTTGAGTTATTTCTTGTTCGCTACCAATACTGATACGTAAACAATTATCTAATTGTAGTTGTTTAGACTGATCGCGGATGAGAATATTTTTACTGACTAATAAGTCAAAAATTTGTGTTTTTTCTTGTTGCGTAGTACAACGAAATAAAACAAAGTTAGCATCACTTGCAAATACTTCACTACACCAAGATTGTTCGTTAAGCCAAATGGTAAGCTCTGCCTTAAGTGTGTTGCAGTCCTGTACACGCTGAGTCATTTTTGTTAAATCAGTACTAAGCGCTAAACTGGCAATTTCAGCTACCGGTGCAGATACAGGGTAGGGAGCAATAACTTTACTAAGTAGGGTAATAATATCGCTACTTGCTAAAGTAAAACCACATCGAAGGCCAGCTAGAGCAAACGCTTTTGATAAGGTTCTTAGTACAATAACATTCTCGTATTGCGCAAGTAGCGTAGTACTTGTTTGTTCTGGTGAAAATTCGATATAGGCTTCATCTAGTACAACTATTGCAGTATCTTTAAATAATTCAATCGCTTGAACTATTTGTTCTTTGGGTAATAAATTGCCGGTCGGGTTTCCAGGAGAACATAAAAAGACAACTTTAACTTTACCTACTTGCGACTTCATACTTTCAAGATCAAGAATGTTGTTTTTTAGTGGTACTTTAACTATGCCTGCACCATGATTTTCAGCGCTAATTGCATACATGCCATAAGTAGGAGGGCAAATTAATATGCTGTCTTGATAAGCACGACAAAAACTGCGAATGATAAGCTCGATACCTTCATCTGCACCACGTGTAGCTAGTATTTGTGAACGCTCAAGGCCACAATAATTGCTATAAGCATTTAATAGGTTATCGGGCTGAAAGTCAGGGTAACGATTAATATTTTCACTTGTGACTTGATATTCGCCATTTCCTGGAGCTTCGTTGGCATTAAGCCATATTTTCTTGTTCGCGCTAGCATTTGTGTTATTCGATAAATCACCACTGGCAAAAAGCCGGCGAGCAGACTGATAAGGCACCATATCAACGAGCTCTGCCCGTGCTAACTTGTTCGCTATTGTCATGTTATTCACCTTCTTCTAAGCGAATAGTGACGGCTCTTTGGTGAGCGTCTAACCCTTCTGCATCGGTTAGTTCGATAATACACTCTGCAAGATTTTGTAAACCTGTTTTACTAATTTCTTGTACCGTATAGCGACGAGAAAAATCAGCTAATGATAAACTTGAAATAACTTTTGAATAACCATAGGTTGGTAGAACATGGTTGGTTCCACTGGCATAATCACCTGCAGATTCTGGCGTATAAGCACCCACAAAAATCGAGCCGGCATTACGTAAATTTGTTAATAAAGGTTGAGGATCTTCTGTTTGTACAATTAAATGTTCAGGACCATAAAGGTTTGATACTTCAACTGCCTGCGATAAATCTTTAGTTAAAATTAATCTTGATTGCTTTAAAGCTTGTAGCGCGATATCTTTTCTTGATAATAATTGTACTTGTTTATCAAGTTCATCTGAAACTTTACTGAGCAGTTGTTCACTATCGGTTAAAAATATAACTTGGCTATCGGCACCATGTTCAGCTTGAGATAGTAAATCAGCAGCAATAAAAGCAGGGTTAGCTTGCGCATCACCAATAACTAATACTTCAGAAGGGCCCGCGGGCATATCAATAGCAAAGCCAGCGACTTGTTGAGAGAGCTGTTTTTTCGCTTCGGTAACATAACGATTTCCAGGCCCGAATACTTTATTAACGGCTGGAATGCTTTCTGTGCCATAGGCTAAAGCAGCAATAGCTTGCGCACCACCTACAGTGTAAATTTCAGTGATTTCACAAAGTGAAGCGGCCACTAATATTTCATTCGCTAATTTGCCATTTTTATCTGGAGGACAAACTAACACTGTACGTTTGCAGCCTGCTAGTTGAGCAGGTACACCAAGCATTAAAACAGTTGATGGAAGCGGAGCACTGCCAGCGGGAATATACAAACCAACACTTTCAATTGATTCGGTTTTTAGTGTACAACGAACACCTGGGCAAGTTTCTACAAAAATATCTTTTGGCGTTTGCGCACTGTGAAAACTTTTTATTTGTTCGTATGCGGTGTTAATGGCTTTAAGGCGTTTGTCAGTTAATGCTAACTTAGCTTGTGCTACTTGCTCAGCTGTTACTGATAACGTTGATAAGGCAATGCCATCAAATTGCTCGGTTAAAGAAAATAGCGCCTTATCACCTTGGTTTTGTACTCTAGATAAGATGTTAGCAACTTGAGTCGATAAAAGCGCATTATCAGCAATAGCAGGACGAGCAAGCGCGTCTTTTCTTTGCTGAGGTGATATTGTTTGCCAGTCGATTATTTGGGTATTCATAATATTCTCTATGTCTATATATAGGTTATATAAATTATTTTAACGCGAAAATAGCTGGTACAAGAGGAAACGGAAAGTACTAGGTTGACGCTAGCCAAGTAAGTACTTTTATGTCGAGCTTGAACAAACCAATCAATAACTTAATGAATTTAGCCCATCATTTTTTCAATTGGCATAACAAGTATGGAGTTACAACCTAGCGCTTTTAGTTGTTCCATAGTTTCCCAGAAGAAAGTTTCAGTTGCCACAACATGTACGGCTACTATGTCATCACGTCCTGCTAAAGGTAAAATAGTTGGTGTTTCTTTACCTGGCATTAATGCACTTACTTCACTAATTTTATCTTTAGGTGCGTGTAACATAATGTATTTACTTTCTTTTGCTTTCATCACGCCTTGAATACGCGGAAGTAGTGTATCTAGGATAGCTTGTTTTTCATCACCTAAAGATTCTGAACGTTGAATTAATGAAGCTTTAGAGCGAAATACTTCAGCAACTTCTTTTAAACCATTTGCTTCAAGAGTGGCACCGGTTGACACTAAATCACATATACCGTCGGCTAAACCAACTCTTGGTGCGACTTCAACAGAGCCCTTTAATAAACAAAATTCAACATTAATGTCATTTTCTTTAGCAAAGCGTCTTAATAATTGCGGGTAAGTGGTTGCAAAACGTAAACCGTTTAAACATTGTAACCCTGTATATTCGAATTCTTCAGGCATGGCGATTGAAAAGCGACAGCCACCAAAGTTTAATGCTGTGGTTTTAATATAATTGTTTTTGCTACCAATAAGTGCACGTGATAATTCTTCTTCTTCAAGCGTATTATCACCAACAATACCTAAGTCACATACGCCATCCATTACTAGACCTGGAATATCACTACTACGTACGCGCATAATGTCGATAGGCATATTACTAACATGTGCCAATAAACGGCGGTCAGTAACATTAAGTTTTAATCCACAACGCTTTAATAGTGCTTGAGTATCGTCACTAAGTCGTCCTGATTTTTGCATTGCTATACGTAAACGTGGCTCTGATGATGTCATTTGTTCGATTCCTAATTATAAGTTTTTAATGCTAAAAATTTGTATATACAATTTTCAGGGGCATAAAATGCGAAAAACCCCCGAAAGATTTAAGGCTCTTCGGGGGTTCATAAATATAATACTTAAGTTTTAATCCGCGAAAAAGCCATTGCCCATCGCGGTCTTTTTTTATTTAAAATAAATAATAAAATACCTGAACGGGCAGTTCCATATGATGGTGATGTCGGTTGTTCAGGTTAGTCGTCATAATTTTTTAACTTAAGGTTAATGAGTGTCTGATTTAGCTGTGTAACTAGAATACTGATAAACGAATTCAGCTTCAAGGAATAAATGACTATTTTTTATTGTTATTTGTTCTATGGTGTATTCTCTTAATCTTATCGATACGAATAGCTGTAGTTTATTTTATCACGAGGTTTAATTTTTTTAAATAGTTATAGTAGATTTTATTAAGTAATACGTCATATTACTGGGGATCATTTTATTGTATTTTTACATCTTACATATAGGAGGATCACCTCTTAACTAGTGTTCATCTGTATTATGATAAATTTGGAAGTATTTTGAATTCAAAAAATAATAGTAATAAAGGTCTGAATAAATCAGAGGAAGGCGTGCTGAGTGCTTTTAAACGTTATAAATCATCATTGAAATATTTTATTTCTAGCTATGTTGTTAACTCTCAAGATGTTGATGATGTCTGTCAGGAGACATTCTTACGTACCTATAAGTCCTCATTAAAAAATGAAGTATTAAAGCCTAAGTCATTTATGTTTCGTGTTGCTAAAAATTTAATTGTTTCGGATTTTAGAAAAGCATCAACACAATTAAATGAATATGTTGAGGATATTGATTTAGTTGATGTTAATTTAGATTTAGATACTTTGGAGAGTAATGTAGTTGCACAAGAGAAATTGGGCGTGATGTGTGAGGCTATCGCAAGTTTACCGAATAAATGTCGACAAGCTGTAGTAATGAGGAAAGTTTACGGTCTTTCTACAAAAGACATTGCTAAACGTATGAATATTTCTACTATTACAGTGAGTAATTATATCACTAAAGGAATGTGTGCCTACAATGAGGCTGTAACGAAATATAATAATGAACACAATGAAGATTCAACAATGGAAAGGTCTAAAGTTCCCGCTAAAGCAGGGAGAAAATTATGAATACTAATGTTAAAGGATTTACTAATAAAGTTATTATTAATCAAGAGGCGGCACAATGGGTTCTGTTACTTGAAGACACACCAGAACTTTCAAAAGCGCAAATAGCGGAGCTTAATGCTTGGATACGAACAAGTAGCGTACATCGTGAATGTTTAGAAAGTATGGTAAATAGTTGGGGGGAAATGGATTTACTTTCATCAGTTATGTTACCTCAAGAAATACACAAACCTTCATTGTTTTTAATAATGTTGAGAGGCTTACTTTATCCGTTACTCGTCATATACGTTTTTCTATCAACTTGCATAAAAAAAAGAAATCAATTGTTTAGCGTTGCCTTTGTTAGCCCATTGGTGATTTGTTTATTTACGTGGTTTTTATTGAGTCATGATGCATCAACCATGAAAGGTGAAGGCTTGACTTTTGATACTGGTGTTGGTGAAAGCTTAAGCAGAATTATGCCTGATGGCTCTACTATCTGGTTAAATAGTAGTACTAAGGTTAAGGTAAATTATACAGCTGAATATCGGCGTATTAACTTACTTGAAGGTGAGGCTCATTTTGAAGTTGCTAAAGATAAAACGAGACCTTTTGAAGTTTATGCTGATAACCGATTAGTTAGGGCGACAGGTACAGCATTTACTGTTCATAAAGTAACAGGTGCTATAGAAGTCTTAGTAAGTGAGGGAACCGTAGAGTTAGCGATAGTTGATAATACATTAGTTGTTATTCCAGATGATTATCAGGCATTGAAAATAGAAGGGAACTTTGAAAAGCCAAATAGTAACAATGATTCAACGAGTCCTCTACAACAGACCGTGCCTCAACCTGTAAAAGTAAAAAAATTACTCGGTAATTTGTCTGCAGGTCAGCGTATTAGTATTCCGATACAGAGTAATATTGTCAGTGATATTGATGAATTGGATACGAGTGAAGTGAGTCGTTTTCTTTCGTGGAAAAAAGGTAAGTTAGTTTTTGCTGGCGAATCTTTGGAAGAAGTTATTAAGGAGATAACTCGACATACACAAGTGCAAATTGATGTAATTGATCCTCAATTAAAGTCCATGCGAATTGGTGGGCAATTTCAAATAGGCGAAACGGATACATTATTTTATGTATTAGAGTCTGGGTTTGGCATTAGTGTTAATAAACTGAATGATAAACATGTCCAATTACGTGTAAAAGAAAAATAAATGATCTTAATGAATAGTAGATTTCTATTTTTGATGCGTCTTATTAAACGACAAGTTAGTAAGGTGTTAATAGTTATTCATTTATTAAATTTTGGGTTTTATACTCTGTGTGTAGAAGCAAAAGAAAATAATATAATAAATGATAAATATGAATTTAATATTCCAATTCAACCATTAAGCCAATCCCTTAATGATTTATCAGATGTCGCCAAGATATCATTTCTATTCCCTTATGACCTTGTTAAAAATAAAACGGGTAGTTTAGTTCAAGGTCAATATTCTGTTCAAGAAGCACTGAGTGTCTTGTTGCAAAATAGTGACCTTGAAGGTGAACTTTCAGATAAGAAAGCTTTTTTGATAAAGCCACTGTCCCCGAATATCAATTACAACAAAAGCTTTGGGAATGAACAAATGAATACTCAAAAAACAATGCTAGCCACTATATTTACCATGTTATTTTCTGCAACATCAACGGCAGAAGAAGCTGAAAATAAAGCAATTGATAACAATATAAAAGAAGTAACAAAAGCGGCTGATATCGAGAGAATTGAAATAAAAGGTGTCAGAGGAAGCTTAAATCGTTCGCTAGGTGATAAGCGCCTTAATACCGGTATTGTTGATACAATCAGTGCTGAAGATTTGGGGAAATTTCCAGATAATAATATTTCTGAATCACTGCAACGGATACCAGGTGTCACTATTGAACGTGAATTTGGTGTAGGCTCAACCATCAATTTACGTGGTTTAGGCCCTGAGTTTACCATGGTACAAATTAATGGAGTCTCTTCTACTTCTTCTGGCTTTAGCGGACAACTGGATGCTGAAGGCGGTCGAGAATTTGATTTTAGTTTACTCGCCTCAGAATTATTTAATCAAGTTACAATACATAAAACAGCCTCAGCCAAACAAACAGAAGGCGGACTGGCTGGTGTTGTTAATCTAGAAACGCCAAAACCGTTTACTTATGACGCCAACGACCCTAAATTTAGCACTTCCGTTCAGGGGAGTTATGGTAGTTTATCTGAAGAAACAACGCCTAGAGCATCGATGTTTTTTAGCAATAATTTTGATGATGTTTTTGGGATAGCTGCATCTGTTGCATATTCTGAGGTTGATACGGTAGTAAATGAGAGTGGTACATGGAAATATGCGACTTTAGATCCAAATATTACTTACCGCGCAACAGGGGGAGATGTGCATGAGGCACCAAATTATGGCCATGCCTTTATCCCTGATGATCCTCGGTATTTACGTAATGATATCAACCGTGAATCATTAGGGACCACGTTAACACTTCAATATAACGCATCTGAAAACCTACAATTCACTTTTGATAACATTTATGTTTCCTCTGATACCTTGCGAGAATACAACCGCATAGATGTTACCTTAGAATGGGATATTGGGGGAGAGCCTGAAACAGCTGAACTTCAGAATATTGCCGGTAATGATTATATTATCAATGCTGCTTTTCCTCGTGCAAGAAATCGAGTAGGAACACAGAATATTGATCGCGAAGAAACATTTGCTTCTCATGTACTAAGCGCTGATTGGAATGTGAGTGACTCATTAACAATTAAACCCTTAATTGGTTATACCAAACGTACAGGTGATGAAGAAACCTATCTTTATTCTTTTTATAATCGAATAGCCACACAAATACAAAGAGCTGGCGCCGGTTATGAGTTTTACCCAGTGGGTAGTTCTGCTGAATATTATGCAGATCAAAACAATGCCGAAAACTTTTTATTCAATGTTGCCTTCAGTAAAGATCGTAAAAATGAAGATGAAGAATTAGTTGCAAAAGTTGATTTTGAACAATTATTGGATTTAGATAATTTAGTGAGCATTGATTATGGCTTTTCAGCGAGTGATAGAGAAAAAACTCGTGATTATGATTTTTGGCAGATGGGGGAGAGTGCTGTTCAACATATGAATCCAGAGCATTATGCAAATAATCAAAGTGCCTGGAATGACTTTTGGGGTGATGGTCCAGCGCAAGGGCAGGATGATCTACTTTCGGGTGCTGGTATGACGTTAGCCAGTGTTTTAGGTAGTAATCGAGATTACAGCGTTGATAGCATAAATGGCCCAAGTTCATTATTATATGTTGATCACGATTTAATGCAGGCAACCTATATGCAAGGAAAGCATGGTGATGACGTAGAAAATAATAGTTACCAAGCCGAAGCAAGTGCTACAGGAACTTATGGGATAACTGAGCAAACTTTGGCTGCTTACATTCAAGCTAATTTTGTCACTGATAATGCTCATTTTAATATAGGATTACGATATATTAGTACAGAAATAGAGTCTAATGGGTCACTGTTTCAAAATGGCATAATAGAGCCGGTTACTTATAAAAGTGACTATACTGAGTTTTTACCTAGCTTTAATTTAAGCTATGAATTAGGTGAAGATGTACTCCTTCGTACTGCTTATTCAAGAACAATGACTCGCCCACCATTAGCAAGTTTGTCTCCATCAACAACGATTGATGCATCTCGCTTAGAAGGTAACAAAGGTAATGTAAACTTATTACCTTATACATCTAACAATATTGATTTTGGTGCAGAGTGGTATTTTGCTCCAGAATCACTTTTAGCCGCCGCATTTTTTTATAAAAAGATAGATTCGTTAGTTGAGAATTCTGTTTCTACTGAAGTGACAACTTATCGTCATCAAATATCAAATGAATTAATTACTGGTCCTATTGATTTTACTCAGCCACAAAATGGTACTGATGCATCAGTACAAGGTATAGAAGTTAGTTTTCAAAGTCCTTTTACTTTCATCTCTGAAAGTTTGAGTAATTTCGGTACTATAGTGAACTTTACTTATACCGACAGTGCTGCTTCATTTGCTGATGAAACTGATATTCGTAGTACAACCTTGCCTGGATTATCTAAAAATAGTTATAACGCTATTGTTTACTATGATAATTCAACTTTTGATGCAAGATTGTCTTATGCGTGGCGAAGTGAATATGTAGATTACTTTCCAGAAGCTAAATATCAAGATGCTTATGGCCAGTTAGATTTATCTGCAAACTACAACCTTTCTGAAAACTTTTCGATTCAGTTTGATGTATTAAACATAACGGAAGAAACGGTTACCAAAATGCAATCTAATAACCTTTTACTGCCTATTAGTTTAGAGCAATTAGAGCGTCGAGTCATGTTTGGTATACGTTACTCAATGTAATTAACCTCAGATCGGGTTAAGCCCTAACCATAGCATTCTTCTCTACGTCATTAATATTAAGGATTGGCTTATTTTCTTTAAGGCAATAAGCTACTAACCCTGCGAGTAAATTCAACATAAAACCATTAGGACTACGATGA
>NZ_JAUOPP010000032.1:0-47508 GCF_030547765.1 Colwellia sp. 6_MG-2023
TTAATACGCATACCTGAAGATAAACGTTGCATTGATGTAGCCAAACCTTCACTTGATTTACTTAAGTTACGTTGTGCATTAATTGACGAGCTATTCGTAATTACTGATAAAGCCATGATGAACTCCTGATTACATAATGTAATGATTTAGTTAGTTGTATTAACCAGAAGCTGTTAATTAACCCATAAGAAAGTTACAAACAAATTAACCAAAGCAGCTCTGTACTAAATATGTTAACGGCAGCACTAAAATTAACTTGAATATTTTTTTAAAAAAAAACAAAATAAAAAGTAACAGGCTGTTAAATAACTAAATTAAAATACTTTTTATTGTTTTTATACTTTTATTTAGATAGGTTTTATAGCATTTCTTTGTGTTGGTAGACCCCATATTAAACCACTTATAAATGACAATATATTCGTGATTCTGAATTTGCTTCCACACCTCAAACGTTATGCTGCTTAGCAATAGGGAATTCGTATTAACACGCCTTGGGAATGACGAGAGAAGATCCTTAGAAAATAATAAAAAAGAGCTAAACCTTCACAGTTTAGCTCTTATAAACAAAAGAGTTATTATGTATTATTAACCAAGAAGACTTAATGCTGCTTGTGGTAATTGGTTAGACTGAGCCAATATAGTAGTACCCGCTTGTTGCAATATTTGGTTTTTCGTCATTGTTGCTGTTTCTGAAGCAAAATCAGTATCTTCAATACGGCTTCGTGACGCTGATACATTTTCTGCTACATTAGACAAGTTACTAATAGTGTGGCTAAAACGGTTTTGAACCGCACCTAAATCAGCACGTTGACTATCAATTTGTGCTAACGCTGCATCAATGGTTTCTATCGCAGATTGGGCACCAACACTTGTTGTACCCGATATATCGATATCTTCGACAGATGTTAAGGCACCTGTGCCACCTGTTGCCGCAAGTGCTACACCACCCGCGCCTTTACCTAATATTTCATTAACGGTTGTACCTGAAATACCAATTTTATCAGGAGAAGATAAACTTATAGAAGATGAAACTGACATATTAGCATTAGCACTTGCTAACAATGCACCAGTATTTAGATTATTATTTAATGATAAGGTTGAAGTTGTAGTAGTAGACCCTGCAACTTCAATACCATCAACATCTTCAGCTTTTAAAGTGAGTGTCGTGCCATCAACAATAGCATCATAGCCGTCAGCCTGTAAATCTTCTGCTAAGCGCTCAATATCACCACCGTAATCAGCTAAGTCGTAATCATCTACAGCATTACCACCTTTCATCATACTTATGGTGCCATCATCACCGGAAGATAATGCACTAATTGTAACATCTAATTTAGCCGTTGCTGTTACACCCGTTGCTTTAGCATTAATTGCATCTGCAATATCGGCAGCGCCTATATCAGCAGCTACTGTGACTTCAGTACCATTCATACTTATTGTATCATTAGTTACATCACCAAGCTGAGTATCTAAAATTGTAGCTTCCGCAGCTACACCCAAAACGGTACCAGAACCTGCAACGCCATAAGCTCCTATAGAGTCTGCAGCCATATTACCTAACGAAACATTAATGGTTTCATTCGCATTTGAACCTACTTGGAATTGTTTTGTACCAAAAGTACCATCAAGTAATGCTGTAGCACCAAACTTAGTGGTTTCAGAGATACGGGTTAATTCTTGTTGCAGTGCACCTACTTCTTTTTGAAGCGCGGCACGGTCATCTGCACCATTTGAGCCGTTAGCTGATTGTAAGGCTAAATCACGCATACGTTGTAAAATAGCTGACGATTCTTGCATTGCACCTTCAGCTGTTTGCGCCATTGAAATACCGTCATTAGCATTACGTTGCGCTACACCTAAACCATTAACCTGAGAAGTTAAACGGTTAGCAATTTGCATACCCGCAGCATCATCTTTTGCGCTATTAATACGCATACCTGAAGATAAACGTTGCATTGATGTAGCCAAACCTTCACTTGATTTACTTAAGTTACGTTGTGCGTTAATTGACGAGCTATTCGTAATTACTGATAAAGCCATGATGAACTCCTGATTACATAATGTAATGATTTAGTTAGTTGTATTAACCAGAAGCTGTTAATTAACCCATAAGAAAGTTACAAACAAATTAACCAAAGCAGCTCTGTACTAAATATGTTAACGGCTGAGCTAAAATTAACTTGATGTTTTTTTTATGAAAAAAATGATAAAAAAACAAATAAGGAATTAATACATTGTTAAATAAAGATAAATAATTTAATTTTTATTCGGAATGTATTGTTTTATTAATTGTTATTATCAGAGCCTGTATTAAGCCACCTAAGAATGACGGCGTTCTTTTCCGCCTGAACTCGATTTAGAATCTTAATCGTTATACTACGTAGTCTTTTCGGTTCAATATTTCACAGATTATACGACCACAGGCGTGGGATTCCGTATTAAGTAATCTACGGAATGATAGGCTTTACAACTACGGAACGACGAATATTAAAAAGGCTAAGTTTTCAAACCTAGCCCTTCTACAATATTTTAATGCATCTCCCTATTTAACTTATCCACCTAGTAAACTAATCGCCGCTTGTGGTATCTGATTCGCTTGCGCTAAAATAGTGGTGCCTGCTTGTTGTAGTATTTGGTTTTTGGTCATTACAGCTGTTTCCTGTGCAAAGTCAGTATCTTGAATACGACTTCTAGACGCTGAAACGTTTTCTTGAACATTCGCTAGGTTACTAATAGTATGCGTGAAGCGATTTTGTACCGCACCTAAGCCCGCGCGGTTCGAGTCTATCTGTGCTAATGCAGCATCTATAATTTCAATAGCTGCCTGAGAGTTAACTGCAGTAACACCTGAAATATCTATATCTTCTACCGAATTTAAGGCACTTGCACCACCACTAGCCGCTATATTATTACCATCAAAGCCCTGCCCAAGAATTTCATTAACAGTAGTACCTGAGATACCAATTTTTTCTGCTGATGATAAATGCAGTTCTGCAGAGTGGGATAAAGCGCCAGTTCCTGATGCTAGTAAAGCAGCTGCCGGCCCCATTTCTACAGTACCCGTAGGAGAAGCGGTAATCTCAAAACCATCGATATCTGTTGCGATAACATCTATACCACCAGATCCAGAGTTTAAATCTTGATCAAATACAGCATTGTAACCAGCCGCTTGTAGATCTTCAGTAAGGCGCTCCATATCACCACCGTATGAAGCTAGCTCAAATGTATCTTCAATAGCACCTTCCTTATAAATGTTAAATGTGCCTGAATCGGAAGCGGATAAGCCCTGTATGCGAGTGGTTAACACAGCTTGAGCTGTCACACCTGTGGATTCATCATTAATATTTGCAGCGATAGTAGAAGCACCATCACCACCATTAAAAGATACATCTGTCCCATTAATATTCCAAGTATCTCCTGATGTTCCCATATTAGCTGCTAATAAAGACGCCTCAGCATCACCGATATTATTTGTTGCCGTAGCTGAGGTACCAGCCCCGTTAATTTGATGAGCACCAATAGCATCTGCAGCTGTATTACCTAAAGTAACATTGATAGTTTCATTCGCATTAGCACCTACTTGAAATTGCTTAGTGCCAAAGCTACCATCAAGCAAACTCGTTGTACCAAATTTTGTCGTCTCAGCGATACGTGTCAGCTCTTGTTGTAGAGCCCCTATTTCTTTTTGTAATGAATCTCTATCATCTGAAGAATTTGAACCATTCGCTGATTGCAAAGCTAAATCACGCATACGTTGTAAAATAGCTGATGATTCTTGCATTGCACCTTCAGCAGTTTGCGCCATTGAAATACCATCGTTAGCATTACGTTGAGCTACCGCCAAACCATTTACTTGTGACGTTAATCGGTTAGCAATTTGCATACCCGCAGCATCATCTTTGGCGCTATTAATACGCATACCTGAAGATAAACGTTGCATAGATGTTGCTAAGCCATCACCTGATTTAGTTAGATTTCTTTGGGCGTTAAGTGATGAAATATTTGTGATTACTGATAAAGCCATAATAAACTCCTACTAATTATCGTTAGAAGCTTATTAATAGTAAAAGCCTCCTTACCTTTTTATTTACTGAACGTACTTACTTTGGTTCTTTATTTAAGTAATTCAAGAAGTAAGCCAACCTTAGCTCAGGTGACAAACAAAAAACAAAACACATAAAAAACAACAGCATGCGCAGGTATTATTAGAAAATAAAAGCATATTAGATTGGTATGTATGGAATACTCTTATCTGACGTTTATTAAAGTCAAATAATTGGCAAGTCATGAATAATTAAGTATATTTTGATTATTTTTTGCTATCAAATAAAGCAAAAAAGGAAACCTTACAAGGTTTCCTTTCAATAAATAAATCAAATAAACTGCTAATTTATAGTTTTAAATACTCACAATTGTATAGGAATAACATCAATATTATCCGAGTAATGTCAAGGCAGCTTGAGGTATTTGGTTAGCTTGTGACAACATAGTTGTACCCGCTTGTTGCAGTATTTGATTCTTAGTCATGGTCGCTGTTTCTGCGGCAAAATCAGTATCTTCTATACGACTCCGTGATGCTGATACGTTTTCTGCAACGTTAGCTAAATTACTGATAGTATGAGAAAAACGGTTTTGCACCGCACCTAAAGCGGCTCGTGAACTATCAATTTGTGCTAAAGCAGCATCAATTACGGTTATTGCATCTTGTGCACCTGCAGAAGTCGTTCCTGATATATCAAGGTCCTCTACAGTTGTTAGAACGCCTGTTCCACCAGTAGCCGTTATAGTTGTCCCTTCTGCCATAATGTCATCAACATCAGTACCCGACATACCAATTTTTTGAGATGATGATAACGTTAACGTAGATGATATACTAATATCATTATTAGTTGCACCACCAGCTACAGCAGCACCACCAGTAGCATTATTTGCTAATGTTGCTGTACCTGCGGTACCCGACATTTGAATACCATCAACGTCTGTTGCTTTAACGACTAAAGTGTCACCTTCAACAATGGCATCATACCCATCCGCTAGCATCTCTTCAGCTAGACGATCTAAATCACCACCAAAGCTTGCTAATTCATAGGTATCTACAGCACTACCTGCTTTTTGAAAAGTTAAGGTACTATCATCAGCTGAAGTTAAGCCCGCAAGGGTTACATCTAATTTAGCAGTAGCTATTACGCCTGCAGATGCGTCATTAATCGTATCCGCTATTTCCGCAGCACCTTTACCTGTTACACCAGCATTAGGAATATCAGTACCATTAATGTTTAAATCTGCCGTAGCAACAGCGCCTGTAGTTGCCGATAATAGCCCTGTTGCAGTAGCCGCATTACCTAGCACAGTTGCAGAATCATTAACTTCATAAGCACCAATCGCATCAGCTGCCATATTTCCTAAAGAAACATTAATAGTTTCATTGGCATTGGCACCAACTTGAAATTGTTTCGTACCAAAGCTACCATCAAGTAAACTAGTAGCACCAAACTTAGTCGTTTCAGCTATACGAGTTAATTCTTGTTGTAGCGCACCTACTTCTTTTTGCAGGGCTGCTCTATCTTCAGCGCCATTCGAACCATTTGCTGATTGTAAGGCTAAATCACGCATACGCTGTAAAATAGCTGACGACTCTTGCATCGCACCTTCAGCCGTTTGCGCCATTGAAATACCGTCGTTAGCATTACGTTGTGCTACACCTAAACCATTTACTTGTGACGTTAAACGATTAGCAATTTGCATCCCCGCAGCATCATCTTTAGCGCTGTTAATACGCATACCTGAAGATAAACGCTGCATTGAAGTCGCAAGTCCATCGCCAGATTTAGTTAGGTTACGTTGTGCATTAATTGATGCTGTATTCGTGACTACTGATAAAGCCATAATAAACTCCTAATGTGTCAATTATTTATTAGAAGCTTGTACTGCAAGCCTCTTACTGGTACTTTCTATTATTGATTAAGAATGAAGCATAAATAATGCCAGTTTTAAAAAATTAATATATTTAATTAAATATAGTTAAATAAACTTAGACCTTGCACCGTGGTAAACGTTTGCTGAGAAGCTTGCAAGGCTATTTGTGATTGCTCAAATTCTGAGATTGCTTTTGCATAATCTAAATCTTGTAATTGTCCAAGGTTTACCGCTGTAGCTAACTCTGTATCTAAATGTCTATTTTCCTGGGTTTCAAGAACTTGCAAACGCACACCTGCATCCACTCGCCTAGAGGTCATATGGCTAGAAGCTGCATTAAGCTGAGTAAGTAACGTGCTGTAATCTACTTGATGCTGCTCTGGGTTGTCGTCATCTGAAATCACTCCACGCTCCATCCATTCAATAGCGCCATTAATGGTTTCAAAAATACTAATTTCTTCCTCTTCACTGATAACAAAGCTATCACCCGGCAAAGGGTTGCCGCTTAACGTTACATCAACACCGTCAAAGGTAATTGTTTGCCCCGCTGTATACGGTGTAGGAGGATAAACGATACTGCCAGCACTATCAGTGACTGTTAAATCATTGGTTACGGCATCAAAAGCAAAAGTGTAATCATGAGGATTAGCAGCGCCATTATAGACATTGCGATCAGCAACTTTAGCGCTCTCAACCGCTACTCCTGATGTATTGGTAATGTAATCAGCAGTAAAGTCACCAATAGCATTTTCAATATTTAAAAAAGCTGCATCACCGGTTTGATTGGTTTCTATGGTTATATTTTTAGAGATTTGTAATTCATTTATGCCTGTATCACCAGTATAAACAACTGATCCGTCAGTATTTTGACTAAAAGGTTGTAAGTTATTTTGGAAACCAGCAAATATATAATCACCGTTTTCATTCTGTGTGTTAGCAATATCAAGTAATTGATCAAAACTATCTCTTACTTCATTTGCCAGCGTTTGTAAGGCCTCCGTATCGTAAACACCGTTATTCGCCAATAGCATTGTCTCTGTAATTCTGTTCAGAATGAGCTCAGCATTACCAAAAACAACATCTTGTAAGTTATTATCACTTTCAGCCATAATAATATTACTTTTGTATTTTTCAATATTGGCTAAATCGTCTTTCAAACCTGATAATGTACCATAAGAAACCGCATCATCTTTCGCAGTATGTACACGTAAACCACTCGATATATGTGCCATTTGATCACTTACTTCCGATGTTTTTTGGCTCATTATCTGAGAGCTTTGAAAGTAAAATTGAGCTGTAGATACACGCATGAAAAACTCCTTACCTTACGGCAGCTAAAATGGTGTCAAAAATAGTATTTGCCGTAGTAATTATTTGTGATGCCGCTTGATAAGCCTGTTGAAATTTCAGAAGATTAGCGGCTTCTTCATCAAGGTTAACGCCTGATGTTGCTTGGTTTCTATTATAAGCTTGTGTGTATAATGCTTGCGCAGTATCTGCGACTAATTCTGCATTACTCGCTTTCGCCCCAACAACAGCAGTTGACGTAGCCAAACTTTGACTAAAAGTTTCTTCGCCTCCGTCAGTAACCCCTTCTTCTTGTGTTTTTGCCATAGCAAGAGCGTGTGTAGCATTACCAACACCAAATGCATCACCTATCGTAAAGGTTTCACGAGCATTAACACCTTCACCAGCAAGGTCTCCTGTAATTTCAATTTGAAAAACAGGTGAGCCTGACGGAATATCAACCGTTGCACTAGCACCAGCAACATAACTACCTGAAGCAATCGTAGGTGCAGGTGGTGGTGTGCTACTGTCATAAACACGATAGCTAAAAGTACCAGGTGTACTTTCATAAACATCAACGGTGACGTCGTAAGTTCTCGCAACTTCTGGGTCTATCACATTGGTTATTGCTATTGTGCCATCACTAACGTTATTAGTACTTGCTGTAACAGCAACGGCACTACTTGCAGCAATGCCTGTACCATCAGTTAGTGTTGTTTGCATTAATGCCGCACTATTTCTTGTTGGCTCGATAATGAACACATCTCCAGCAACCGGTGTACCAGTTTCCACAAATGAAAAACCATAATCTGGATTAGTCGGGGTATGTGTGCCTGCAGGGGTTCCCCCACCTGGAGGGCCTAAATTTTCGCTACCACCTGTAGTTAAATTGTGTATTGTAAAATCAGTACCATCAAAACGTACTTCAAACTCATCAGTTGTTACTAATGACACGTCATTAATAGTAACTTGTGCTGATGTTGTACCGGTATTAGAAGAAGGCGATAACACTCTACTTTGCTGTAGCTGAGTAGTATTGATGTCAGTGAACATGTTGGCACCTTGCAGACCATTTAAATCTAAACCACTGGCTTGCGTGTCATTCAATGTTGAAGAAATGGCCATAGCTAAACGATCAATTTCTACTCCTATCTCTCTTAAATCTTCATCTCTAAATTCAAAATTAGCCCCTAATGAGCCACCTAACTTTTGAGCATCAAGCGATACACTAATAGCACCACTCACTAAACTTATTTGTGTTTGCTTTACATCAGGATCACCAACATTAACTTGCAAAGTAAAAGGGGTAATTCCTGCCACTAACGTTGTACCCTGGCCGATCATTACTGTTTGAACACCATACTGATCTTCGAGCGTGGTCACTTTTGTATAACTACTTAGTTCTGTAATTAATTGATCACGTTTATCAAGTAAGTCATTAGGTTGACCTGAGACACCTTGTGAATGCGCCATAGTTTCATTCAACTTAGCTAATTCATATGAAATCTCAGAGATTCTAGTCGCAACTTGTGTAATCTCACCATTTACTGCATCTGTCATTTTATCAAAAGTATCGCTCAACTCATTAAAATCGTTACTTAAAATATTGGCTTGATTAAGTACTATGCTACGTAAACCAGCATCGCCAGGATTATCTGCAATACTATTAACTGCTTGATAAAAGTTCTCTAAAGAAGTAACAACAGCACCACCGCCGGTATTCATAATTTGATCAAGCTGTGTTAAACGCCTATCAAATAAATCAGCGTTACTTAAATTACTTTGACTGAGCGTTTGTTCTTTGTACGAGAATTCATCGTATACTCGGGTAATGTCTTGAACATAAGTACCAGTACCAATGTAATTACCACCGGTGACTAACCCCATTGATGCATCTTGTTCAGCACGCTGTCGGTTATAGCCCTCAGTATTTACATTAGCAATGTTATTGCTTGTAGTAGCCAACTGTTGTTGGGCTGCTGACAAGCCACTCACGCCGCTTTGATATAAACTTACTGACATAATGATAGTCTCAACATTTACCGTAGTAGCCTACGATTTATATTTATTTGGTGATTAAATTTGAGACTGTACGAAGCGTTGCCATTATTTTATTGGCGTATTGTGGATCGGTCGCATAGCCTGCCTGCTGTAAACCTTGCAAAAAGTGCTCCACATTGCCAGAGTTTTGTAATGCACCTTGATATCTGTCGTTATTGGTCAGAAAATTAGCGTAATCATTAAAACTATCATTAAGCGATTCGTAAGCTCTAAATGGTGCTGATTTTTTTACCATGGCACCTTGTTCAAATTCTAAAGTATCTTTTTGAATATGCTCGCCATCCCAGCGATTATCAGCCTTTATATTAAATAAATTATTTGAACTACTGCCTTGCTGATCTTTAATTATCTTTTGTCCCCAACCAGTTTCAAGTGCGGCTTGAGCAATAACAACTTGGAAAGGTACCCCTATTTTTTCTTCTACTTTTTTTGCTGGCTCTATTAAAGCAGTAACAAAATCTTTAGGCTCGGCAAACGATGGCGTTGAAAAATTGACGATTTTATCGTCACCTGATGATCCCTCTGTCGTCATTTTTAATGGTCTAAATGGCGCTTGGCTCAAACTATCATTTGATGTTTGTGTCGCTAGATTTGAGGTTGATTTACTTCCAGCAGATTGATTATCTTCAGAGAATATTGCAAAAGGATTAGCATTGGGTAAATGAGTACTAGCAGGTTCACGCGTTAAATTTATATTTTCAAGATTAGCATCATTACGTAATACTGTCCTTGGGGTGAAATTATCATCTCCACCACCTAACTGTCTTACAATTAAATCGGTTAAACCTAATGAACCATTTGAAGATAATTCAACCGCCATTTGTTGATCGCTCATATCACGATAAAACTTAGTTGACTCAGAATTAAAAGGGCTGTCAGACTCCAATACATCTTGTGCTTTACGCATGCTTTTCAGTAGCATTTGCATAAAAATTGCTTCAAACTGCTGTGCGGCTTCTTGTAAAGCTGCTTTTTTACTGTCACCATCAGTTTCTTTCGACTGCTGACGAATAGCATTCAAACCATTCAGCTCTAAAAAGTTTCTCGATTGCTCAAAGTTAGATGAGTTAATTAGATTATCAGCCATAAGTTTCTACCGTTAAATAACGATAAGCTGGCCACGAATAGCGCCCGCTTGATCTAACGCTTCTAAAATAGCCATAACATCGCCTGGCCCCGCACCAACTTCATTTATGGCTCTCACTAAGGTATCAAGCGATACGCCCGGATCAAAGACAAACATACGTGCATCTTCTTGTGTAACATTAACACTAGATTCGTTAGCAATTGCAGTTTCGCCTTCGGCAAAAGCCCCTGGTTGTACGACATTTTGCACTTCATTTATCGTAACCGTAATACCACCATGGGTAATAGCCGCAGCAAGTAATTGAACTTCAGATCCAATAACAATAGTGCCTGTACGAGAATTAACGATAATTTTAGCGGCAGGTGATGCAGGTTCAAATTCTAAATTTTCTAATACCGACAAGAAACTAACTCTGTCAGCAATATCTCTTGGTGCTGTTACTTGTACCGACGTTGCATCAATTGCTTTTGCTGAGCCCGCAATAAGGTCATTAATAGTATCAGACAGTCGTTTGGCCGTGGTAAAGTCTGATTTATGTAAATTAAAAGTGATATGATCCCCCATTGAAAAAGGTGATTTAATTTCACGTTCAACTGTCGCGCCATTGGCTATACGCCCTACAGTTGGTGTATTTACTAATATTTTTGAACCATCAAGACCACCAGCACCTAAACCACTGACCACTAAACTGCCTTGTGCGACAGCGTAAGCATTACCATCAAGCCCCATCATCATGGTTTGTAATAATGTACCACCACGTAAACTTTCGGCACTCCCCATACTGGAAACAGTTACATCAATAGTTTGTCCTGCTTTGGCAAAAGCTGTTAATTCTGCATGAACAGCGACAGCAGCGACGTTTTTAATCTTTGGTTTAAGATCTTCAGGCATAGTAATTCCGAAATTACTTAACATTGTTTTGAAGCTTTGCTCGGTAAAAGGACTTTGCTCACCTGTCCCCGGTAACCCCACCACTAATCCATAACCAACAAGTTGATTAGATCGTACGCCTGCAACATCAGTTAAATCTTTAATACGCTGCGCATGACTGGAAAAGGCCATCAACATAATGATAATTGTAAATACTGCTTTCATAATATTACCTTTTTTAATTATAGGATTATCTACTGACAAATTTTTCATAACTCAGCAGGATAGTTCACACCTATAATGGCCACCATGAACTATTAAAGAATTTAGTTAACCAACCTTGCTCGTTGGCATCGGCAAAACTACCAGTACCAGCATATTGAATGCGAGCATTAGCAACTTTGGTTGATAAAATAGTGTTGTTTGAATTGATATCTTTAGGACGAATAACACCTGTTAACCTGATGTATTCATCGCCATTATTTAACGTAAGCCATTTTTCTCCACGTATCATTAAGTTACCGTTAGGAAGAACTTTTAAAACATGTACCGAAATATCACCACTTAAGCTATTACCCTGATCAGCTTTTGAATCGCCTTTAAAGTTAGAGTTTTGATTCAAGCCAAATTCTAATGTATTACCATTAAGTGTAAATGGATTGCCACCTAAGCCCATAACAGTATCAAGCTCACTGCTGTTTTCTTTTTTCAGCTCTGTTTTCGCATTTTTATTTGCTTGAGTACTTTCACTTAAGATCACCGAAATGATATCGCCAGTACGGTGTGCTTTAGAATCAGAATAAATATTGTTAACGTAATTTGCTTTAAATAACGAACCTGTCGGAATAATTGCTGCTTCTTCTTCCTCAGGTAAAATAGGCGCAAAATCAGGATCATTAGGTAAGACTTTACTTAATTCCACAGTGTTACTACAAGCACTTAACAGCGCTATTAACATCATTACAATTAAATTAAAGCTACATTTGTATAGTTTGTTTTTCATTATTGCCTCCTACCTTATTTCCTACCTGTTTAAACTAAAAATAAATTACAGTTGTTGGTTGATATAACTTAACATTTCATCAACAGCAGAAATTACTTTCGAATTCATTTCGTAAACACGTTGAGACTCGATTAAGTTCACCAGCTCTTCGGTAGTATTTACGTTAGAGGTTTCTAAAGCGCCTTGCACTAGCATACCGTAGCCCTCTAGACCTGGAATACCTTCTTGTGGAGCACCACTTACAGCGGTTTCAGTAAATAAGTTTTGTCCTATTGGCTCAAGCCCTGTTGGGTTAACAAAATTAACCGTGTTAATTTGTCCAATTACCGCAGGCTCTGCCTGGCCTTGTTGTGTTACTGACACTTCACCGTCTTGTGAGATGACAATACTGATTGCGTCCTCAGGGATAGTAATCTGTGGCTGTAACGCATAACCAGCGCCTGGCGTAACCATATTACCTTCTTCATCCATGGTAAATTGACCATTACGGCTGTAAGCAGATGAACCGTCAGGTAACAAAATTTCAAAGAAGCCTTCACCTTGAATCATAAGATCTAACGAATTATCTGTTGTTAGCATATCGCCTTGCGTATGGATTTTTTGCGTAGCAACAACTTTAGTACCTGCACCTAGCATTAAACCTGAAGGTGCTTCACTATCATTAGCCGTTCGTCCACCTGGTTGGTTTATGTTTTGGTAAAGCAAATCTTCAAATACTGCTCTGCTCTTTTTAAAACCAACAGTGCTGGCATTCGCTAAGTTATTAGAAATAACTGCGATATCTTTGGTTTGAGCGTCTAAACCTGTTTTACTTATCCATAATGCTGGGTTCATACATCACCTCTAAAAATTTTATTGCTTTCATGCATTTCTTTAAGACTAGAATGCACGTAATAATGAAGAACTGCTTGAATCAATTTCTTCTGCTGTTTTCATTAATTTTAAGTGCATTTCAAATTGTCTTTGTAATGCGATCATGTCTGTCATTTCAGACAAAGGATTAACATTACTTGACTCAAGAGCACCGCCTTGGACTTGTACATTGACACTAGCCAGTTCTGCTTGACCATCTTTACGTCTAAATAGGCCATCAGCGCCTTTTTCTAATAAACGAACATCAGGGTCAACTAATTTAATGCGGCCAATTTCTTCCTGTACACTACTTGGCGCCCCTTCAGGCTGAACCATAATAGTTCCATCAGATGAGATTTGAATATTGCTAACCGGTAAAGGAACAATAATAGGACCATTGTCTCCTAATACAACTTCACCACTGGTCGTTTCTAAGGTGCCATTTTCTGTTAAACGTAAATGTCCTTGCCTACTATAAGCTTCACTTTGTCCAAAAGGATCAGCGGCACTATTCATTACTTGCGGCGTCTGTACAGCAAACCAACCGTCGCCTTTGATTGCGATATCAAGCGGGCGTCCAGTCGTTAATAAAGAGCCAGAGTCAAAATTTTGGCTTGCGCGTTCAGTCATGGCAAAAACACGTGTTGGTTGACCTTCACCAAACGCTTGCATGGTTCGCGCTTGTGCTAAATCAGCTTTAAAGCCTGTAGTTTTGGCATTTGCGAGGTTATTAGCGTTAATTGCTAGCGCCTGCATATTTTGTTTGGCACCGCTCATGGCGACATAAAGCATCTTATCCATAATGGTTTCCAGAAAATAAAAATTGTTACGTTAATAAATGCAAGGACAATGCCAAAGATGTATTAAGAAGTTTATGCTATGTTTTTCTGCACTTTGAAAAGAAATATATAGAGGAAATAGATAAGAGAATAAAAGAAAAAGCTGCTGCCCCCAATAACATAGTCATCGAGAGCTAGCAGCTTAAAGATAATTTTGTTCAATAATACAACAGTTAAAATAAAATCACTGCTTAACTATCTAATTTGTAAAATAGTATTATTTAAATCATTATCCACTTCTAACGAACGAGAGTTAGCTTGGAAGTTTCGTTGTGCTGAAATTAAATCAATCAACTCTGTGGTTAAATTGACATTTGACTGTTCTAAGGCTGATGAGTTAATTTCACCAAACGTACCCGAGCCCGCCTCACCCGCTATCGGGTCACCAGAAGTAATACTTTCTTTCCAAGATGTACCACCTATTTGAGTTAAGCCCTGTTCGTTAGCAAAACTCACTAATGCTATACGTGCTAAAGCCTCTGCCGTACCATTACTATAGGTAGCTTCTACTAAACCATCAGTACCTATCTCAATACCGGTTAATCGACCAACCGCTAAACCATCGTCTTCTAATCCATTAAGTGAAAATTCACCTGTCCATTGTGTTGGTTCTTCACCAGATACACCTAAATTAAAATCAATAATTATTTGTTGAAGAGGATCTGCGCCATTGTTTAATATAGCTCCACCTAATGCTGCCGTTTCAATCAAAGCAGGATCTTGACTTGTAAAACCACCACTAGAATTGAACACTAATTGTGCTCCATTAATACCAGCACCATTATTAACTGGCCCGCCTGGTATATCGACTAAGTCACCATCTACTGCTGTATACATATCCCAAGTATTATCCGCTGTTTTTGCGAAATAATACGTCACAATATGACTTTGACCTAGCGAATCAAAAATGTTGGATGCGGTTGACTCTGAAAATGTTGAACTATCATTTATATCAAAAGGAGCAGTAATAATCTCTGCGCTTGCAGGTAAGTTCATTTTGATGTCTACTTCACTGGTTGGGGTTGGCGCACCTGATGAAGTAGGTATTTGTAGTGGTGATGCAGTACTTAAGGCAACCGATGAAGACGAGCCGTCTGAGTTAACATCAAACGCTAACAAATATTCGCCAGCCGAGTTAACAACAAAGTTACTTTTATTTAATTTATATTCACCCGCTCGCGTATAAGATGTTTCTAAGCTACCAATATCAGGTACTGTTGCAAAGAAACCATTCCCCGTAATTGCTAAATCAAGCGAGTTAGTCGTAAAAGCGATACTACCTTGTGAGAATTGTTGAGCAACTTCAGATGTTAAGACACCATCACCCACTTTTGTTTTACTTGATGACAATAAAGATGTTGCATATACATCTACAAATTCAGCACGCGATTCTTTAAAGCCCGTGGTATTAACGTTAGCTATATTGTTAGACGTAACATCTAAATCTTTTTGTGCTGCGTTTAACCCACTTAATGCTATATTAAATGACATAATTTAATCCTCTTAAAAATTCATTGCTTTATTAGGCTACATTTCATTCTAATGCTAACCTGTAAAATTTATCTTTTTGTTGAGTTTTGCCCCAATCAATTAACCTTCTGCAACTTCAACTACATCTTCTAATTTCATCGCACTACCACCATTAAGATTAAGTACAATACCGTTTGAACCGGCAAGCGTAACACTATCTACCTTACGATAAGTCATTGCTTGCAATTCAGACGCTTGTCCATCAACAAGACCAACAACTCTAAAACGATAAGCCCCAGTAGTTGCGGCTTCCCCTTCAGACGTTTGGCCATCCCAAGTAAAGGCGGCACCACCTTCAGCCATATCGCCAACAGGTACCGTTTGAACAATTTCACCTGCAACGTTTTCAACGTAAATAGTGATATTACTTGCCGCCTCAGTAGTAACTATTTTCCCTTGAACTGAATCGCCTTCGCTCATGCCAAAAACATTATCTTCAACTAAAACACTTCGACCTACCAAAGATGAGGCTTGTAAGGCTTGACTTGAAGTCATCGAACTAGCAAAACCAGCAAAAGATTCATTCAACTGACTTACACCGTCTGTTGTAGAGAATGCGGTCATTTGAGAGATCATTTCATTGTTATCTGCAGGTTCGGTTGGATCTTGGTTTGCTAATTCTTGTGTTAACAACGCAAAAAAATCAGCCTGTGTGAGCATGCCATTGCCACCACTATCAGCAGTTTCATATTCTTCTTTTTGCCAATAAAGAGAGTCAAGGCCATTTGTACCACTAACAGTTTCCATTTCCTACTCCTTATGACTGACCAAGTTGCAGTGTTTTAGTTAACATGTTTTTTGCTGACTCTGCTAATTGCACATTAGTTTGATATGAACGAGACGCAGAAATCATATTGGTCATTTCTTCAATAACATTAACATTAGGTTTATAAATATAACCGTCTTTGTCTGACATAGGGTGTTCAGGTGCGTATTCAACATTTAGAGGTTTGTTACTTTCAACTATCCCTAATACTTGTACACCAACACTACTTTCTTGTCCCCCGGCAGCTTTTTGCATAGCAGCGGCAAAAACTGGATGCCTAGCACGATATGTTTCACTTACACTTGAACTAACACTGTCAGCATTAGCAATGTTACTTGCCGTGGTATTTAAACGCATTGACTGCGCACTCATACCACTACCTGTGATGTTAAATACGTTAAAAAGGCTCATTATTAAGCACCTCCTGAGATGACATTTTTCAGGGCTTTTATTTTTCCGTTAAGAAACTGAACCCCAGCTTGATACTCTAATGTGTTTTCTAGATACAAGTTTCGTTCCACTTGTACATCTACCGTGTTACCGTCTCCGGTATCGGGCTGATCTGGATTGCGAAAAGCAATGTTATTATTTATTTCAGTACGCACATCAAAGTGTTTAGCGTGAGTTTTACTCATGCCAATTTGTTGTTGACCAGCTTGTTGCATCGCTTTTTGAAAGTCCATGCCCTTTGCTTTATAACCAGGGGTATCAGCATTAGCAATATTGCTAGCGATCACTTCCGCTCGCTGAGATCGCAAAAGCATTCCCTTTGCGTGAAGTTCAAAACCTTTATCAAAGCTAATAGCCATAATAACTCACCATTAATTATATTTAACATTGAGTCATTCAATAATTATGCCAATAAAGATGATACAAATTAAAAAGAAAGTAAAATGCTGCCAACGACCTTACTAGTAGTAAATAAAAAAGTATTAAGCAATGAAAGTATGTTGCAGGGATAAATAAGAGGGGAGTATGTGGTTTGTAAAGTTAATATCCAGTGAAATAGCAGGTTGTAGATTAAGTAAATACTAAGTTGTGAAGTTTATCTAACTTCTAATTATTGTAAATTTCACAACTATAGTGGTTACAGCACATTAATAATAAAAGGAGATTATTCCCTTTTTATTTTTTTTGATAAATAATACCTGGGTTACAACGCAGCATCTCAAAATCAGCATTTAATCCAGAAAGTGATTCCGAAGCACCTAAAAACAAATACCCTCTTTCATTCAAAGTGCCATGAATTTGACTTATTATTTGAGTTTTGATTTCTGTTGAAAAATAAATCAGCACATTTCGACAGAAAACAACATCAAAACGTCCCATCAAACTATAGCTATTAAGTAAATTAAGCGGGCGAAAACTTACCATTTTTTTCACTTCATCTTTTACCTTCAGCATGCCATTATCACCATTTTCAAAAAACTGTCTTTTTCTTTCTTCAGACAAACCACGTGCTAACGCAAGTGAATCATAATGTCCATATTTGCAGTGTTCCAGCATAGTACTTGAAATATCAGTACCAATAATTTGTATACCTCTTGAGAAGCTGCCAGGATTACTTTTTTGATACTCTAAAATTGACATCGCAATAGAGTATGCTTCTTGCCCAGACGAACTCGCTGCTGACCAAATTTTGACAGGCGTTTTACGTTGAGCTAATTCGGGCAATATTTTACTTTTTAATAGCTTAAAAGGGTAATCATCACGAAACCATAGTGTTTCATTAGTCGTCATGGCATCGATCACTGCAGCTCGTAGTTGTCGCTCTACGGGTGACAACGTTCGAGTCACTAATTCTCCAAGCGAATTAACACCAAACTTGCTCATTAACGGAGCTAAGCGGCTTTTAACTAGATATTGCTTACTTTCACCTAGTACAATGCCACACTGTTGCTCTAAAAAAACTCTAAATTGATGATAACTTTTATCGTCAAGTTGTCTTACTGACACTAGTACTACTTCCTAATTTATTTGATATGGTGACTATTTTTATAATGGATGGTTTAGCCACTTTTTAACCGCTGTTGCTAGTTCATCTGGATGAAATTTAGCAATAAAATCATCAGCACCAACTTTTTGAACCATGGCATTGTTAAACACACCGCTCAGTGATGTATGCAAAATAATTGGCATTTTAGCCATACGTTCATTACCTTTCACTTCAGCGGTTAGCGTATAGCCATCCATTTCTGGCATTTCGATATCAGAAACCATTAAAGCTACTTTCTCAGTAATGCTATGCTCACACGTTTCAGCAATAGCAATGAGTTGATCTAATGCCTCTTGCCCATTTTTTGCTAACGCCATTTTAATACCTAATGGCTCTAATGCTCTTTTTACTTGATTACGTGCCACGGTTGAATCATCCGCTATCATCACTATTCGTTCACCGAGATCTTCGCCCACACTTTTATCAACAACACCATCACTTAAATCAGTTGAAACAGGGCTAATTTCATTCAATATTTTTTCTACATCTAAAATAGAAACCATTTGATTGTCAATTTCAGTAACAGCAGTTAAATAGCTAGACTTCCCTGTTCCTTCAGGAGGTGGCATCATGTCTTTCCAGCTTAACGTAACAATCCGCTCAACACCTGCCACTAGAAAGCCTTGAATACTACGATTATATTCAGCAATAATAATAAAAGAATCTTCAGTTTGCGTTATCGCTGGCCCACCAATAGCTTTACTCATATCAATAACTGAAATAGTTTGTCCACGAATATGAGCAACCCCTTTAATAAAAGAGTCTTGTTTAGGAATCATGGTTAATTTAGGACACTGTAATACTTCCCTTACTTTAAAAACGTTAATTCCAAAACGTTGGCGACCTACCAATTTAAAAAGTAGTAGTTCCAATCTATTTTGACCAACCAATTGTGTTCGCTGATTGACCGAGTCTAATATACCTGCCATAAAAACCTCATTTATAATCAAGAGCGCTATCATTAATCCTATATTGAATAGAACAAAAAGGCACAATTCTTGATTGTATTTACTGTATGTCAAAATAAGTGACAAAAAACTGATGCTTAGTATGTCACTATATTATAAGTAATGAATATAATTAATATACTCATAGTATAAACTTAATGTGCCAATAACTATGTTACCCTAGTTAAGAGCATAGTCGAGTATTTGAATTAACCTAAAAATATATGGCAAAAAATCATGCGTACAAGTATCGTTTATCTTTCTTTTATCTGCTTATTAATGCTTTTACCCTCCATCAGTTTAGCGACAACATGGGATAGAGCTTATATAGAGTCATTTGCAAAAAAATACCTAGAAGCCAATATACCTGCGCCAGCTGATGGACGAATATCCTTTAATGTTACCAATATAGATACAAGAATAATAATAAAACCTTGCCAAGTACCTATTAAAGCAAATATACCTGAAAATACCAATCGTAGGAATGTTAATGTTAATATAACTTGTGATGATGCAACTCCTTGGCAATTATACTTACCTGCTAAAATTGAAAGAACCTTTGCAGTTGTTGTTACAACGAGTACGATTGAGAAAGGTGAAGTGCTCACTAAAGAGAATATTGCAATAGATTACATTGCCACAAACAAAATACGTGGTGAAAGGATTACCGATATAAACTCAGTGTTGGGTAGTAAAGCAGAAAAAAGAATCGGCAATGAACGCACCATTACTAAATCAAACATATGTTTAGTTTGTAAAGGAGACGTTATTACTATTATTGCAAAAAACGATAACTTTTTAATTAAAACAAAAGGTACTGCACTAAGCTCAGGTAATTTACATGAACAGATTGAGGTTAAAAACTCACGTTCTGGTCGAATAATTAAGCCTCAAATTAGTGCTGTTAATCAGGTTACTATTAACCTATAATTTTTAAGATCTAATCTTTACAGTCGGAAATTATTTTACCCTAAAATTTTTAGTGTATTTTATTTAAGTTATCTTACTTTTTGCCGATATAAAGTTAATGAATAAACTTTAGAAGAACTTTTTACCGTAGGGTAATATTATGACTATAAATATCAATAACTTAAATAACCAAGCACAGATCAACCAAAATAAGCAGTCTCATGCTAAACAAGATGTGGCTCAAACTACAGCACATAGCCCACAAACTAAACATGTTGCTCGCGACTCTGTTTCCTTGACGCCACAAGCGCAACAGTTCAAAGAATTACAAAAAAAATCAGCTGATGCACCTGTGATTAATCAAGAGAAAATTGAAGAGCTGAAAAAAACAATTGCCTCTGGTGAGTATAAAATAGATCCGCAAAAGCTTGCTGCTAGCATGGCTAAGTTTGAATTTACGTTATAATTTGATATAACCGTGGGACTGGGTGATAATCACCCTTTGCTATAATAAAGGTGTACTTACATGTCAGCTTCCCCTCAATCAATAGAGTTAATTTCTCAACAATTTGCTCAATTACAAGAACTAGAGCAAATTATTAGTAGCGAAAAACTTATTTTACAGCAACATCAACCTGACGCATTACTAGAAATTAGTGAGCAAAAAAACTTATTGTTGGTTGCTATTCAAGATTTAGATAAAAAAATTAGTCTTAACCAAGCTTTTTCAATAGATAAAAAAGCCGGGGTTCTTGATGAAAAACTCACTGAAATTGAAGATCTATTACACCTTTGCCAACAAAAAAACAAAATAAATGGCCAAATAATAGCGCAATCTCAGCTAGCTGTTCAGCGTATGAAAACAACGTTATTAGAAAATAACAATAAATCATCAATGACTTATGATAGTAAAGGTAAGAAATCTGGTGGATTAAGCAGCATAGAGATGAAAGCTTAGATAAGTCATATACTTCAGTTATTCAAATTATTAGCTATTAGAATAACTGACTCAAAATAACCTCAAGTCAATATTTCATTAATACAAAACAAGCCTCTATAATGAAGCTTGGTTGAATCGAGTGTACCCTACGTTTAAAAGTATTCGACCTTCTTAATTTCTTTTCGCTGTAAATTTGCTTGATATATTTCATACACGTCTTTGAAATCAAGCTGTAATTCTGTTGTATAAGTATCCCCTACCGGATAACTTTTTACGACTTTAGCGCCTCTAATTAAGCCTTTTATAGATGAAACTAATTGTTGGTTTTCAATTAACATATCAGCCATAGTTGTTGAACTACTAATTTGTTGCCCATAAACTTGCTCTGCTAACTCTGAATAAGCGGCAATTTTCGACGCTTTAATGGCCATTAGCATCCGTTGAGTTTTGTTATCAGATTTTTGTAAACTTATTGGTGCGTAACCAATACCGTGAATAATAGGAAATACTTGTGGTTCAACTACTTGCCATTGTACATGCTTATCGTACATGCTTGTGCAAGAAGCAATAAACAGTAAACTTACAACAGCAGTTATTATTTTAAAGCGTGCATTTATCATTATTTCACCTCTTAAATTACTGTTGAATAGCAACAGCGCGCTGCTCTTTAATTAATTTATGATTACTGCGAATCATCATACCGTCTTTCATTATGACATGTTCACCATGATTTTTTTCTGCACCTACAACCCATTTAGGAATAAAAGATTGTGCTGTAGCAACAACAACATGAGATTGAATGCCAATCATACGTGCATTAACGATAATCCCGTCTTCTTGCTCCATCATAGTTCCTGTGACTACATAGTCAATAATCTGACGTTCAGGAAGCTCTTCCCAATCACGACTAAAAACATAGTCGCCTGCTTTTGTAACACGAATATGACCTGTAGCCTTGTAGTCAATAATGACCAAACCATGACTCTGTAATTCATGCACAAAGCTTTCTGCTATTTGATTTCCTAGCCAATTAGTTGACTCAAGATCCTCTAAATTCACAAACGAAGCAACAGCCACCGGCGTTTTCGCGTTAACAAAACTACTATTTGCTAACATTTGATACGCTAAACCTTTTACTAAATCATTAATGGCATGCTTAGGTAAGTTATAACTATCTATCTCACTTTTATCTGTTTGCTTTATCTTATAAAAGTTATCTTCTTTTACTGTATTGCTACAAGATAAAAGAGTCGGCAGCAGTAATGGTATCAGCCACTTTATCATAGTGAACCCCTTAATAATTCAACATTTATGCTATATTTCGCTAGCTTAAGCAATGAACTTTTTATCTATTCGATTATTTATTGCTATAAAACAATGCACATTTCAAGCCAATTAAACTTCAAGTACAAGGTTAGTTAAAATAAACAGGCACACATTGTGCATAAGCTCTATAGTTAAGTTCCTTGTAAATTGCACTATGCCTAAAACAGGCTTTTAATTTTCATGAGAGAGTATATGTATACTATATCTAAAAAAATCATTTTATCTATCAGCTTAATGTTAACTAGCGCTATTACTAATGCACAATGGTATGAGGCTCAAGGCTATGCATCAACAGCTAAAGACTCGGTTGAAGTAGCGCGAACTAAGGCAATGGAAAATGCGTTAAAAAAAGCATTACTTGTCGCTGGTGCTAGCGTTTCAAGCATTCAACAAGTGGTGAATGGTTTGCTCACTCAAGATCAAATAAGTATACGTGCTAGTGGCAGTGTGAATTCAATTGAATTAATAGAAGAGCTTCATAGTAACGATATGATTAGCGTTACTATACGTGCCGATATTTTTCCTCAAGAAAAAAAGTGTTTCTCGTTAGATTACAAAAAATCAATTTTGATCACCAAAAGCCACTTACTTCAAAGAGAACACGCAAACCTTGGCAAAATATATCAAATTGATTCCGCCATGATCAAACAGCTAAATAAAAAACTTAAAAATCAAAGTAGCTATAGCGGGGGTAAATTATTACTTAAAAGCTCAACAGAATTCTCGCGTTTAAATAATAGTTTCAATGAAGAAAAAATAAAACAACTCACAATCTCTCTAGCTGAAAATACCGACAGCCAATATGTTCTTTTTAGTGAAATTAACGATATGTCTTTGCAAGAGCAAAGAACAAATTCATTAAAAGTATGGCAACAACCGACCTACCCTAGGAATTTCGATTTTACCCTTTATTTATACAATGGTTTTAGTGGCGAACAAATATGGCAAGGTAATTACCAAGACTCTGCGGTTTGGGATTTCAATAAAAGAAGAAGTATTGATGTACACGCCACCACCTTTTGGCAGAGCGATTACGGTAATATGATTGATGCTTTACTTAGTCGGACAATAAATGATATTGACGAAAATGTTATGTGTGAGCCGAATGAAGGAAAAATAATACAAGTCCAAGGCAACCAAATTACAATAAATTTAGGTAAAAATCATGGCGTGAAAGTTGGTGATGAGTTCACGTTACTCCATAGTAGCACTTTCGTTAGTCAACAAGGAAAAAGCTATACAGGTTACAATATTAGCCCACACAAAGTTAAAATAACCAAACTTACATCGCAAAGTGCGACAGCAAAAACACTGAATAATGATTTATTAGATAATATCCAAATAAATGATGTAGCGGTGCGATATTAAAAAAAAGTATATAAAGCAAAGGTAAAGCTTAACTTTATGCTCATAAAGCAATAGAATATGCAGCATAAAGTAGCGTAGCTATTTTTATTCGTTTCAAAACGCCTTTGTAGCTCAGCAGGATAGAGCAAGCGCCTCCTAAGCGCTAGGTCGGAAGTTCGAATCTTCTCAAGGGCGCCATAAAAATCAACGACTTATATCAAAAGACACTTCAAAGAAAACACGAATAAAATAATTATGTAGCACATGTGTAGCAGATTTATTTGTGATCGGGATATACTTCATGGAAGGAGTATTTCTAATAAGCTGTTGTGGGGTAATTATCTTACTGACAGCTTGTTATTATATTGATTTAAAAAAACTTTTAAATCAATATAATAACAACAAAACACATAACAGTGTAGACAATATGTAGTCTATACAAAACGATTGTTAATGATAAAGGTGTTATCTATTTTTACATTAAATTTAATCTTATGACAACTCATGCCACATTCGAGACATTAGACACAATGGTAACATCAGTTTTTAGATTATATTTGCTCTGTACTCTCAATCGAAATAATATCTTTATTAGTTAAATTTATTACCTCTTGCTTTCTAATTCCATTTATTTTTGATTTTCGCGATTCTATGTCAATGGTATTGTTTTTATTAAAAACAACGGTAGCATCAATCATTAGGCAAACTTCTTTAAATAAGCGGAATAAATTTGTATGCCTAGAAATTCCAGTTACCGGAAGTATTGCAATGTCTGGACTTATGTTTATTTCGATATTAATTCCTGAAAAATCCATGAGTTTTTTAACAAAGGCATCAAAAGTTATATTTTTAAACTCTTGCACTGACGAAATTTCTAACAGTGAAAGTCTAAAAAACGAATGTATAGATTCAATCTTTAAAGATAAGCAATCCGGTTTAGATGTGGAATTCGTTTCTTTTTTAAAGAACTCACCTTCAAACATTTTCATATATTCATCTTCACCATTCTGGGCAATAGAAAGGCGAATTTGATCATTCTTAGAGTAAGTTATAAAAACACTGTTCAGTTCAGGGCTTGTCGACTTAAACGAAAATATAGGAAATGAATCTATAGAGCTGCTTGTAGACATTTCTAGAACATCATTACCAGACTCCATATTAGGCTCTATAGTGTTAATAACCTTATTATTACGTATTAACTCAAGACGCGTTTTATGCTTATTATCTCTCATGATTGTCCTCCGACTAATCCAATGCTCATTGGAAAAGAGACTTTACCCTCTTGTTGAAAAACATTCGATAGACCTAGAGGTGAATAAAAATCAATCAACTTCCAAATTGTGGAAGTTGATATTTCTTTTGCCGCAAACTTGTTTGCATCGATAAAACTTACTTTTGCTTTTATTAATATTCTTTGTGATTCATCAAAGTTAGAACTTGGGGCTGTTCGAGCTATTGCAGAAATATTAAGATTACTCAAAATTGAACAATCAAAATTCATTAACTTTATAATTGATAAAAACTCTTTTTGTATCTCACCTTTAGTTTCTCCTGATGGGGTAAATGACAAATATATTTCATCGTTAGAGTAAAATATTGAAAATGGAGAATTTACGAAAGCCTCTTTAGCTAATTCATGTAAATGATTTACAAGATCATCTGAGGTAGATAATTCTATATTTTCACTCTTTTTTACTTGTTCTGGGATCTGCCCTGTTTCATGACTCAAAGCTCTGATGAGTTCGGTCACTTCAGGGTGGCTAGCATCTGATGGCGTATAAGAGATAACTTTGACACCATACTTTCGTGCAAATGAAGAAATCTTAAAGCTTGAGTTTTCATTGAGGAGAATATAGTGAGACAAAGGCATTCCATTATTGATTGACCTAATGTTATCTAAAATCACATCAATATGAGGATCTGATAATGAGAAGCCTACAAACACTAGAATCTTGGTTGACAATAAGCTACTTAGTAATAACCTCGTGCTTTGATTGCCATTAATTATTTTCTGATAATCACTAGTCGTTAATACAATACTAGATTGATCAATTATATCTCCATGCATTTTAAAAACAGAGTTTTTTCCATCTGAAACAAAGCGTGAGGCTTCAGGTGCATTTTTATTCGTATTTATTCGATATTTTCCTCTTCCCGCAATCTCAGGGATTCGATCATAGTTTGTTGTTATAATTGTTTTTGGAGCAAGTTCCATTAACGCTCTATAACTTTCTGGAACTTCATCCTCAGAAAAGTCTTTATCAAAAATTTTCTCCATTACATCTCTATAACGCACAGTTCCCATAGCATTAACGCAAACTTCCGCCACATCTAAGTAGCTTTCGCCTTTTTCAATTAGATCTAATATTTCGTTTTCTTCGTGTGGTAATTCACCTTCTTTTGCTTGTTCAAGAAAGTTTTCTAATAATGATTTCCATGAAGGAAAAAGAGGCTGAGAAAGACCAGCGCCAACAAAAAAAATAAATTTTTCGGGGTTTTCGTGATATGAAGTAACTAGCTCCATGAATGTATTCTTTGTATTAATTGGCACTCTGAATCCTTTTCGATGCGAAGAAAATTTAACAACTTATTCAAAGACAAAAGCCATTGTTTAAATATTGGTTTTGCCTTCTTTCATAATATTTGATTTATTAGAATATAGGTGAAGATTGAATAAATCAATCTATTAGAAGATTGACTAATTTTATAAAGATATGAAATAGAATTTATGCCTTGTTTCACACAATTAGCATTAGAAAATATAAGGCAAAAAAATTAAGTGTCATTTCCGCTTAACGCACCTTCTTGCCTTTCAATATTGATAATTAGTACAGTTATTTACAGAACTCCAAGTAAAAGCATCTCTGCCATTCTGGCAATCGACTTAAAAAGATTAAAAAATTAGTATTGGAGTGTTTTGGTTTGCGCTAAAGCTTAATTTTTAGCTAAAGGCTGTTTTTAGGTTTACTTGAGTTGTTCTTATTTGCAGGTTTACGGCTAAATGAGGCTAAAGCCAAATTTAAGTCGAGTTTAGGCTAACCTAAGACGTTTACGATTTTTATATTTTCCACTGATAGTGACGCGTGAGAATAGCTTTACCTAGAAACCATAACCCTTTAACTTTGAGTATTAGTTCATCATAATAGCTTTGCAGGCATTCACCTGTTTGCTCATTAATATTCAAAGCGTAATGTAACTGAATTGGTCTATCTTTTTTTTCGTATGTAGTCCACCCATAGTAAGAGTCTAACCTTGCCAGTCGCTATTATCCGCAGCAAATCGAACTTGCTCTAATAAGCTGTCCCTTTTATCGATAAACTTAGTGCGTAATCGTCTTAGTTCACGCCAAACAGACACACTCGCCCCACCAATTTGTTGAAACTGACGAATACAATCTATTTACCAAAAAGCTACCTATGTATTTGATCGTGATGACGTAGAATACACTATGGAAAAAATAGATACATTTAAACAAAAATGTAGAAAAGAAATATAATAAGCTAATAAATAAGAAAAAAAAACAGTTGGCTTTTGCTCTTTCGTCGCATATGTTAATCACCTATTGTTTACCTCTTAGTGAGGCATCAGAGCAACTTTTAGAAATGGAGTTCACTTGAAAGTATTTCAAATTTTAATTTTATTAATCACTCTTATTACACCGTTAGTAGCTGGTGCAATAGTCATTCGGCATGATGTTTCTGACGAAACTTATCATGCTGTACCGTCAGACTTCCCCCCACTAGCAACGTTATATAATATCGGTGTTCACGGAACATTAATCCACCCTGAATGGGTTGTAACAGCAGCTCATGCTGTTTTTTGCATGAATCCTGGACAGAAGATAAAAGTGGGAAATGAACTTGTATCTATTTCTAACAGATATAGCTATCCAAAATATCAATTGGGCGGTGAACATGACATCGCTTTAATAAAGCTTAATTCTCCTGTTACTAATATTAAACCAGCTGATTTATATAACGGTAATACTGAAAGCGGAGTTATTACTTGGTTTATAGGTGTTGGGGGAACAGGAACAGGTAAAGTAGGACAAACAATAAGCTACAAAGAAAATAATGGCAAATTGAGAAAAGCTCAAAATAAAATTATTGATACAACTGATACCGATATCGTTTTTAAATTTGAGAAAGGTTTAAACGGAGAAGCTCTAGAAGGGGTTTCTGGTAACGGAGACAGTGGCGGCCCGGCATATATTAAAAGCGGGAGTAAATATATATTACTTGGTGTAAGTTCACGCACTGACTCATGGTTTTATGATATTGGAGAGTATGGTGTTACTGAGCTATACACTCGTATCTCCTCCTATAACGATTGGATACAACAAGTCATTTCAGCAAAAAGCAACTTAGCCAGAGAGCAAATTACTACTCAGAATCCTTTTCTACATGATGGTATGGATTCAAAAAGCATGGATAATTTGTGTTCTTCGCTTGAGGTGAGATGAGATGAGATGAATATACCTTGCTCTAACAAGAGACTATGACGTTAATCGTTAATCGTTAATCGTTAATTTAGGGTACTTATTACCAAACCTGGCTTACGTCATTACTGAATATTAAATAATTTAACACTGACGATTGTTTTTATGATGGTTGTAGTTAACTTATTAGAACTTAAGCCTAAATCATTATAATAAACCACTCAAGCAGGACAAATAATAATTGGCATTTAAACATCAAACCTTTAATCGTTTAAATGATATTACCGTTAAGGTTGTCGCTGTAATGTTATGTTCGGGCTCTAAATGATTTCCTTAATGTTCTTTTGCGTTCTAACAAGACGACCACTTCCATGAGCTTTTAATAAGTTGGTTAATAAACGCAATTAGCCAACTTATTAAAAGCTCAATTTCATTGAATAAGAAAAGATGCTGGTTAAACTTAATCTTACTTACCACAACACTTTTTGTATTTTTTGCCACTACCACACGAACATGGTTCGTTACGGTTAGGTGTTTTCTCGAAGGTAGTTGTCTTTGGTGTATTTAATACTGCATCAAGCTCGCTAATATTCTCATCAATAGAGTCATCAACACTGATATCAGCATAAAATTTATTTTCCGTAACAATAGCCTCAACTTCTGTTTTTCTTATTTCACTACCAACAACTAGCGTTAATGGATTTTTTTCTGTCCCTAGCTTAGCATTGCGTTCATTTTTAAACCCTGTTTTTACATGGTTTTCTCTAGTGTGAATTCGACCTTTATAATATAAATTGTGCACAATATCTCCGCTATTTTAATTCTGTATTTAATACGTTCATTTTATCGCGGCAGTATAGCGTAACGCGGTGAATAGTCGACTATTGAATCAATGATAAGTTTTATTATCAATTTTTTTATATTTGAATTACAGTAAATATAACACTACAGTTAATAAACCAAAGCATCAATAAATGCACCAAGGAGCCCTAATTATAATGGAAATAGAACACGGAGAAGTAACAATTACTGTTGATAAAAATATTATTATAGTAAAGCTAGAAGGTGCTTTTAACGAATTTGGTGCGAAAAAGTATACTGTTGGTATAAAACAAATAATTGATACCTTTCAAGGAAAACCTTTTTCTATTTTAATCAATAATCTGGAAGTATTAGGTGGTACGCCAGAGGCATATGAAGAACTTGAAAAATATAATCAATGGCTAAACACGCAAAATTTAGTTGCCAAAGCAATGGTAATATCTTCTATTACGACTCTTGATATTATTAACTTGCTCTCCCCTTCTAGACAATCACAACAAAGTAAGAATTTTGATAATGAAGAAGATGCTATGCAATGGCTAGCAACACTAACTTAATCTTTTAAATTAGTATCATTTCTTATAAAAGTTAATGTAAACAAAAAACTATAATGATAATCAGGTTCATACTAAAGTATGAAATTTTCCCTGATACTACTTTTATTTATATATAGTTATTCGAAATAATTACCCGTAGTAACAAGGAATAAAACAATGAAGTTAAGTAAAGTATCTATTTTAATGGGTTTGGCAATGTCATTAAGCGTTGCAAGTGCTCATGCAGACCTTTTTGGTAGTTTAAAAAACAAGCTAACCGGTGAAGCTAAAAAAGAAGTACAGAAAACGGCTAAATCAACCAGTGAAAACGCCAGTGTTAGCAATGTTGCAGGCCCAAGCTTAGAAGGCGGACCAGATGCAAGCTTAACATCAATGACGACTTGTACTGATTTTAAACCTGAAAATATAATAATAGGTAACCTAGGTACATATACATTTCAGAAAGGGTTTTCTAAAGAGAAACGTACAGGTTTGTTAAATAGAAAGCCAGCCGAATTAACTAACGGTTGTATTTTACCTTCACTTGAATCACGTCAAGTAGCTTATATGGAAGTTGACACAAAAAAATATGAAGCATTAGGTAATTCAAATGATTGGTCTATGCAGTGTATTAGATCAGCGAACCCTGGTGCTGGTGCATTAGGCGAAACTGAACGAAAAGATGAATATTCATACAGCGTAGACTTTATCACAGGTAAAGCTATGTTACTTCATTGTGGTAACTCTGAAGGGATAGAAGAATGCGCCGAAGGAAGTAATAGTTCTCGAAGCGGTATATGGGATAAAAAACTTAAGGCTAAAGGAAAAACAATGTTAAGCGTTCACGCTAACACAAGTTCGTTAGCCCCTAAACAAGGTGAAAAACTATACTGCCAATACTATAATCAAACGTCTGGAAAAAGTTTATTTGCTTTTGAATACTTAAGATTAAATAACTAATATGCTTTTAATGTCTCTAGTTGCAACGTTCATGCAACTAGAGACAGTTAATTCACTATCCCCTCTCAGTGCGACTAAACCTTCGTAGAAAAAACTGATAGAAAAAGCTTAATAGAAAAGAAATGTCATCAAGTCACTATAGATCTTTCATTTTTCGTGTAATCACCACTCTCAATTTTGCCGGTTTAATCGGTTTATGTAACCAACTCACGCCTTCGGCTTCTATCGCTTTTATTACCTCTGGCGAGGTATCACCACTCATTAATATTGATTTAATCGGATAATTTAAGGTTAATTTAACCTGCTTTATAGCCGCAATGCCTGTCTTGTGATTGCGTAATCGATAATCGGATATCAGTAAATTAGGAGCCCAATCAGGTAAACCGTTAATGGCGCGACAAGCCTCTTCTGCAGATTCAAAAGCGTGCACTTTACAGCCCCAATTCGCCAGAGTATGGCTTAAACTAAAACGAATACCTTCATGATCATCTATAACAATGATATCTATAGCACTCAAATTTTTATTCATATCAACGATATCGGCAACTTCAACCTGCTTGTTATCCCCCTCAGGTATGTTAATACTAAAACAACTGCCAGTGCCCAGTTCAGAGTTAAGTGATAACGGCCAATGTTGCAATTCACATAAGCGTTTAACAATAGATAAACCTAAACCTAAACCTTTATTTTGATCACGTTCTGGATTGTGCAGTTGTCGAAACTCTAAAAATATAACCTCTTGATCTTCTACGCATATCCCTACACCAGTATCTTTTATACTAAGCTTAACTCCCTCTGAATCTTTAGTGACAAAGAGTTTAACACCGCCAACATTTGTATAACGAATAGCATTTGATACCAAATTATTTAATACTTGTTTTAATAAAACAGGATCCGCCAACACCGTGCAGTCTTCAACATCAAGCTCTACAGTAATTCCTTTCTTTTTGGCTAGTGGTTCAAACTCTCCTTGTAATTTAACCAAGAAGGTTCTTAAACATAAATGCTGTGGCTTAGGAATAATAACCTGTGCATCTAATTCAGAAACATCAAGCAAGCTATTCAGTAATTCAGACATACTATTAACACTACTTTCTAAACGTTCAAATAATACATCATCTTTAGGATTACTATTTCCTGACTTAAGCGTATTCACAATAAGATTAACCGCTTGCAGTGGTTGGCGAATATCATGACTTGCCGCCGCAATAAATTGCGACTTTTCGGCATTAAGTCGCTCAGCATTTGCTCGTGCCTGTACATGTTCAAACTTTAAAAAAATTGCGTCTATTAATGATTTATTAACACCATGGAAAAAGGCCATTAATCCAGTCCAAACCAAAATTAATGCGATATAAATATCGACACCATGATCTACTTCCATCATATACAACTTAATAACCAATGATAATAAAGGCAATATCGAAAAAAAGACTACTCGATAAAAATAATAAGCAAGTGCATGCGCTATCGTTCCCGTTAATGCAATGATCATAATAAGCATGGTATACAAATAAATATCAGTTTCTGAATGTAATAGTAACCAAGGAGCAGAAGCTATATATGCACTAAAAATAAGCAGAGGAATATCGCTAAGGTTTACCCAAGAAGAAGGATTAAATTTAGCAGGATATTTATAAAACAGATAAAAAGTAACGAGCACACTTACCAATAATATGGCATCGAGGGTAAACCATATATTGATAGAATTTTCTGATGTTTGCGCTTTAAAAATAAAGTAGTAAAGCGGTAAACCAACAATGATAGAGCCTATGTAAATCCTCAACATTTCTTTCATGTATAAAGAGAAACTTTCTTTTTGAATTAACTCTGTATTTATTTTTTGTTCAAGATCTAATGTAAGCAATGTTAATAGCCTTTATCAAAATGATATTTATTTTGTTCAATTTTCAGTATCAGCTTGGTTATACCAATTCCAATAAGTTTATCTAAGCGCTGGCAGTACTCTTAAATGTTCTGCTTTACGGATACAGTCCATTCTATTTTTAGCGCCTAATATTTTGAATATTCGCTGTAAATGTGACTTTACCGTTGCTTCACTGATATACAAAACAGCAGCAATACCTGCATTTGTTAACCCAGACTGTACCATTTTCAATATTTCTAATTGCCTTTCGCTAAGTGATGACTGAGTATTTTCTATGGAGTTTTTCGACATTATTGCTAAGGAGTTGGCAATATGATCAGGAATAACAATCTCACCATTGATGATTTTAGTTAATGCTTCACTTAATTGATTTACCGTCCATGTTTTAGGGAGAAAGCCTAATGCGCCAAGACTTAAACACTCTGATAAGGTCACTAAATCTTCTTTTGCAGACATAATCACCACAGGGATATCAATTTTTCTGGAGATAAGTGATTTCATAAAAGAAACACCATTCATGTCTGGCATGGATAAGTCTAATATCAACAAATCAAAGTCGGTATTTTTTTTTAAAAGTGCTAGTGCTTCTTGTGCATTTAAGGCTGAGGTAATATCACATTCCTGCATATAGGCAGACAAAGACGCTTTCAACCCTTGGCTAAAGATAGGGTGATCATCCAAGCTCAATATTTTCATTATAAATTCTTAATGGGTAAGTTTGCTATAAAAGACATAAAGCTAGAATATATATTTTTATAGCAATTTAATATTAAAAGTTCAAAAACCTATAATAAATTACGTTTGATTATCATTATTTAATGATAATCAAACGTTCAAGTTACCAATTTATTATTAATTGGGCAAAGGAGATAATACAACTGTGTTAACGCTCAGTATTCCAACTAAAAAAGTAAGCACCAAGAGACAAAAATATCGCACTCATCACTAATAAACTCGTAACATGATAACTAATGTCACCTAAAGTAGCGCCTTCAGTAATTATTTGCCTAGCACCAGCCACTAAATGTGTTAAAGGTAAAAAGTCTGCCACGGTTTTTAACGCTGATGGTGCCCCTTCTAAGCTAAACCAGACACCTGAAAGCATCATCATAGGCCAAGAAGTTAGATTTAATAAGCCCCCAATAAGCTCTTCACTTTTACTTCTACTGGCAACTAATAAACCCAAACTGATTAAACAAAAAGCGCCTAACATGCCAATAATAATTAAATCGAAATAGCTACCGATCATTAAAAAATCAAACAAAAAGTTACAGCCGCTATACACTACCGTAGATATAAATATCACGATAAATAAACGAGATAATAACTGCGCTGAGACAAACTCAAACGCCGATAGAGGTGTTGCCTTTAAGCGTTTTAATACGGCATTTTTACGGTAACGCACAATCACATAGCCCACACCAAATAAGCAACTAAACATCATATTCATGCCTAGAATTCCGGGTAACACCCAATCTATATAACGAATTTCTTTTCCTACCGTTTCTAAACGGATATAGTTTTTTAATGGGACATTAAGTATTTTTTCTACTAGATAGCTCTTAGATGATTCGTTATTAACCCAATATTGGCTTGTTGAAACATCAATCACTAAATCTATGGTGTGATGACTTAACTTTTTATTAGCAAGCTCTACAGTGTCGTAATTAATATAATCAATAAACCGAATATTTTTAAATGAATCTTGTACACTTTCTGCTTGAGCCTTGCCTTCGGTCACACTATTAATAATGCCAACTTTATATGCTGGACGCCCATCCCCTGAAAAAATAACCGAAAAACCGATAAGTAATAACACAGGAAATATTAAGTTCCAGCCTAGCGATGATCTATCACGAAAAAATTCAATGTTGCGGGCTTTGAACACCGCATAAAAACGCTTTATATTCATATTGCTCTATTCTCTTAAAGACTGGCCAGTTAAATGTAAAAATAAATCATCTAAATTAGCAGACTTTACATGAAGGCCTTCTAATGAAACGTGATTCTGTATCAGCATTAATAATGTTTGTTCAACGTTGCTTGTGGTAATTTCAACCCTATCCGATACAACTTCCCAATGATGAGTTTGAATTAATGAAGCAGGAACTTGTTGTGCAGGTAAATAGATAAACACCTCTTTAAAGTGCTTACTTAGTAGTTGTTGCGGGGATCCCGATTCAATAACTTTCCCTTCAGCCATAATCACAATATCATCACAAAGCTGCTCAGCTTCATCCATATAATGTGTTGTCAGAATAATAGTTTTGTTTTGTGCTTTAATATTTTTTATTAATTGCCAAAAGTTTCGTCTTGCTTGTGGATCTAACCCCGTTGTTGGTTCATCTAAAAAAATAATTTCAGGGTCATTAATTAATGCTAAGGCAAGTAATAAACGTTGTCTTTGCCCGCCTGATAATAATCGATTATCTCGATCTAAAAAATCACCTAAATCGCAGAGCTCAATAATTTTTTGTTGCGATAATGTATGTTCATAAAAAGCAGAAAACAAATTCAATGTTTCTTTGACAGTTAAAAAGTCTTGTAAAGCGGTATGTTGAAACTGAATTCCTATTTGCTGGGAAATATAATTATCGACTTCTTTTGGTTGTTTCTCATGGTTTTTATAAACAACTGAGCCTGAACTAGCCGAAATAATTCCTTCCATAATTTCTATCGTCGTTGTCTTGCCGGCACCATTAGGCCCTAAAAGCCCAAAACAATGACCTTGTTTAACATTGAAGCTGATATTATTGACCGCAATAACATCTTTATACTTCTTAGTTAGTGCCTCAACACAAATTGCAACACTCATAATTTATTGATCCTTATACTGCTCTTAACTTTATTGTACTGCACTTATTCAAAAAAACATTAGATTTCCCACAAATAGTAATAATTATCATTTGCATTTAATTTGTAGTTGGTTTATTTTAAGGATTAAGAAAATGTACATTAAAGGATGAAATATGACTTCTGAAATTTCTAGCGCCGACATTAATGACACGAAAGTTCAAGTTGAATTATCAAGTAATATGTTACATCAATTGCTTAAATCAGGAGTACTACACGGTGGCGATTGTAAATGCTTAAACGCAAGTGCCAAAAAAGTTCTGTGGCAAGCCTTATTAGCAACCAGTACAGATGATGGAATAAATGTGGAGCAATATCTATGCGCTTAAAAACCTCTGGAGAATTTTTACAGCTTGAACACTGGTTAACTATTTTAATTGAAACCTATAAAGACTACCCAACTTACGGATTAGCTAAAACAATCAATTATTACGTAGATCGCTTATTGCATCATGAAGATATTCACCTTTGCGACCAAAGGTCTGGGGAAAGCGGTAATGATAAACGCTGTGAGTATTTGGGTATGAAAAAGTTCTGGGAATGGCAGGCAAGAAGCTAATCAACTATTCTACTGATTAACAGCTAACGACTTAATAATAGTTTAACTTTTGCTCTAAAAAATTGTTCAAGCGCTTTTTTACCAGTAAAACCATAGGTGTTACAAACATCATTAATGCTATGTTTCTGGAAGATGCGACTGATAAATACTAGCAAGTCTTGATCTTCAGCATATTTCACATCAGAAAGAACCATTTTCAGCCATAAATGTAAACTAAAAACACAACTTGAATACTGACCATATCCCTTAGCAAAATCAACAATATTTGCTTGATCACGCTCGCTCAGTTCAGTGCAAGTTAACTTAGGGTAGTTTCTTATAATTAATGCCACTAATTCGGCAGACAATAGCTTATATTCATCTGTTAATAAATATTCAAAACTGCGATAAAACGTTGAATTGATATCCGTAAGTGCCACTGCTGCTGTTGAAGACAACGCTTTAAGTACGAGTGCAGATTGTTCACCACTTGCTTTATCTTTTTGAAAACCTATACGCGCTAACTTAAAATTATTCACTAGCCAAAAAGAAAGTAACGGCTTAGTCGCACCAAAACTAGACGCTAAAAAATCAACATTTTGTAATGCGGCAAAATTTTCTATTTTATCTAAAAAATAACTGCCAACGCCTTGCTGCTGTAGTTGTGGATGTACTGCTATTCGCATTATTCTGATGTAGTGATAATCAAAGGCATATTCAATTCCACATTGAGTTAATAGTGATTGCGGCACAAAATGATTTTTTAAGCGCCTTTTAGATTGCTGAATCGCATTCACTAATTCACTATCGATAACAATAGGATCTGAGCTAGCGCTAGAGTTAGAGTTGAAACTACCTTCATTAATTAAGAGTGCAACCGCGACTACATTTAGCTTCGTTAATTCTTTAGACAATAAACAAACAAGCTGTACTTGCTCATTATCTAAAAGCATTTTTACATCACTAGGCTTAGTTTGATAATGTGCAGTCACGAGCACCGAAAAAACTTGTTTAAACAATGACTCGTCGTGGGCTAATTCAGTCGCGCTAAATTGCTTAAATACTAGCGAAGACAAGCTATTTATTGATGAGTCCTCCGCGATACTTGGCAGTTCAGCATTCAACAAACAGGCATCAAAAACTAATTGTTCAAGTGGGTCATTAATTCGCCATCGAATAGGCTCATTAATATGTAAACTTTGCCAATGAGGATATTGAGCCGCTAGCGTACCTTGAAACTTTAAGGTAAAGCCACGACCTGCCCCTTCGTAACCATGAATAGTGGTAGCAAACACCAAGCGCGAATTATTCGACAATAACTGTTCGAGCAAATAGATAGGAATAGCCGCTGCTTCATCAACTAGCAACACACTAGCATTTACCGGTTGTTTAATTAATTGGTCAACAGCAATAAACTCAACTGAACCATGTAACATTGTAAACTTACGCTTTTGAAACTCGCCTTCAGGCAAGCAACGAATCAAGTGGTTGAAGAAAACGGTTAATGACTCTATATCTGCTGACGTAATAACTAACCGCAAGTGATATTCTTTAGTTGCCGATTTCAACAACTCGGCGCACGCAATTGCTAAAGCAGTAGACTTCCCTCTACCTCTATCAGCCGTTAATACTAAAGGTTTATTACGCTTACCCTTAAACACCTTTATAATTGAATCAACGGCAAGTACTTGTTCTTGAGTAACACAATTATAGGGTAATAAAGAGTCATTACGTTCAAATGTATTATCCGTTGTTTGCGTTGGTAGCAAAGTAGGTAATACAAATTGGTTTTTTTCAATAATCACATGTTCAGGAAAACTTTTTAATAAGTCAAAAAATCGCTGATAAAAAAGGCTCTCTGCTATCTGTGATCTATCGTTTATTAATAGAAAAAATATACCGCCTGCCACTAGTGTGCCTGACAAACAAGCAAAAGCATCAATAGATAAGTCTGGATCTTGAAAAATGACAAAATTGCTTTCGCTACCTAATTTATCGCGAAAACGCTGCTTAGCAATATTTGCTTCAATATTATCGCTATCACCGTAAATCAGCCACTTACTGTCACTACTATTTTTCTCATCAGCACTATCAATACTTTTTAATATAGAATTCGACCAAGCATTATCTCCCACCAATACAATTAGACGGCGCTCATTTAACATCAACGCTTGTTGTTGATAACAATTAAACCAAGAAGAAAAATCGAGACTTTGCATATAAGATAAGTTCATATCATTAATTCTATATAGCCCAATAGTTTATCAAGCAATTGCTAGCACACCAATAAAATAAAATAGAAAGTTCTTCCAAAAAAAGTTTGAAATAGTATCATTAGCCCCCTATGTTGATATTGAATACAAGATTTTTTTAAGAGCGAAGACAATGGTAGAAGATGACTTTTTAGATGACATAAATGACGACGATGAAACACTCAATAAAAATATTGATATTGAGTCAGTTGAACTCACCGAAAAAACAGCAGCAGAACAAGCACAAAGAAACTTGCTCGCTCGTAAACGTATCGATGAATTAATGGAGAAAAAAAGACTAAAAGAATTATTAGACGATGAAAATGATTGGTAATTGCACCAAAATAACTTTAGTTTATTAACAAGAAATATCATGTCTTTATATAAAAAATAAAGACGCTTTTATAACAATAATGCAACGAATAAATCCAGAGCATAATGCCCGGCCCCCCGCCAATATAGTATTTGATTATAATGAATATAGGTAATGTCACTAAAATGAGCATTATCAATTGAAAATTATCACTTTTTTTTACTGTAAATGCTGATAACATAGATTTTATTTCAAAGATAACTTATTAGCCTTATGACTTTATTTGAAAAACTTCGTTGCTTACTTACTTTTGGGCAAGGTGTAGCCTTGCCTTTACCTGAGATACCTACCAACTCAACTCCTTTCCCATTATTTAAGCAATGGTTTGAAGATGCCAATAAGTCAGGAATATTACTTCCTGAAGCTGTGTCGGTGAGTACTTGTGGCCACAATGGCCAACCCAGCTCTCGAATGGTGCTATTAAAAAAATTCGACGAGCAAGGTTTTGTATTTTTCACCAATTATGGCAGTAGAAAAAGTCAGGAATTGAATGAAAATGATAAAGTCGCCTTACTATTTCATTGGAATGTATTACAGCGACAAATACGCATTGAAGGAACTGTTGAAAAAGTTTCAACACAAGAGTCTGCAGACTATTTTCATAGCCGAGATCGAGGTAGTCAAGTAGGTGCTTGGGCGTCAAAGCAGAGCCAGAAATTAACTGATGACGACGAACTAAAAAAACGAATGGCTATTTTTAGTGATAAGTACGCGACAGGCGAAGTGCCACATCCAGAATTTTGGGGTGGTTGGCGAGTAAAACCAACATATATTGAATTTTGGCAAGGACGCTCAAACCGCTTACATGATCGTGTGTGTTTTGAAAAACAAAACAATGAATGGGTTAATTTTAAACTACACCCTTAACAAGCTTTTGACTAAACGTATTTAGTAATATGATTTTCAAACACAGAAGTATTATATGGATAAAGTAACCCCGGTAGATATCGACTCACTAAACATACCTAAAAATAGGTTAATTAAACTATTTTGGGCCGTTCAATCTGCTCTCGCAATAATTGCCATACAATACTTATTTACTGATAACCAGCAAATAATCTATGCCATTATATTCACTATTATTATCATCATGCCCGTTTATTTTTTAGCCCAAAGAAATAAACTTGAATTAGGCACAAATATACTTCTTTTACTTTTAACGGTTATATTACTTGCCTTTGTTTGGATATATAACGGTTTAAGAGACGAAATACTCTTTGCTTTCCCTGCGCTTATAATGATATCTCTACTAAAAGGTAGCCATCGTTTAGCTTTTTTTCTCTATATCTTAGTTGCTATTAACCTTTTATCTATCGGTTACCTAAACGAGATGGGATACATCCATAATGAGACTAAAGAAAGTGATATACATTCCGCTATTTTACTAATCATTATATTAAGCTTTATCAGCTATATTGCTTGGCTTATTGCTGTAGAAATAAAACAGACTAATCAAGCATTAATAGACAATAAGAATGAATTAGAAAACCGTGTTAAACAACGAACAATAGAACTAGAACAATCAATCAATAACCTCAAAAATACGCAAGAACAATTAATTCAAACAGAAAAAATGGCATCTCTTGGTCGCTTAGTAGCGGGGGTAGCACATGAAATTAATACGCCGATAGGAATTACCATTACAGCATCATCACACTTAGAAGATGCGACCAATGATTTTTATAAACTTTATCAAAATGACAATATTACCAAAAAAGCGCTCGTTAACTACGTTGAAACAGCTACTGCTAGCTCAAAATTATTACAATCAAACTTAAATAGAGCCGCTGATTTAATTCAAGGTTTTAAAGAAGTCGCTATAGATCAATCAAATGAAGAAATTAGAGAGTTCAAATTAAAAGCTTATATCAATGATGTGTTGTCAAGTTTACGTCCTAAAATAGCACGTAGTGGTATTCAAGTTAATCTGAACAGTCCTGATGATTTAGTTATCAAAACCTCTCCAGGCGCGATAGCACAAATTATTACCAATTTAGTGATAAACGCGATTACTCATGCCTTTGAACAAGAAAAAGGTGGCACAATCACCATTAATATAGAACAGAAAGATCAGCAAATAAACATGCAATTCAAAGATTCTGGGTGTGGCATACCAACAGAAAATCTAGGTAAAATCTTTGAACCATTCTTCACTACCAAACGTGGTCAAGGAGGTAGTGGTTTAGGTATGCATATCGTTTACAATTTAGTAACCCAATCACTCCATGGAAATATCACATGTTCTAGTAACCTAGGGAAAGGAACCTGCTTCCATATAAACTTCCCGAGACAATAAACAATACAATAAACCTTAGTGTTTAACTCTTGGGCTTTGGAATAACATTAGGTTTTACACATTTAGGTAGCGTATTAGCACTTTTTTTAGCTAAATAATAAGGCTTAGAAACGGTTAAGTGATCAGTGAGTTGTTTAATGCGCGTTTCATTTGATGGATGAGTCGACATAAACTCTGGTGACTCCGCACTATTCAACTTCGACATGTTTTTCCATAACTGAACACTAGCCTCGGGTGCAAAACCAGAACGAGCCATTAAATCTTGGCCAACAATATCAGCTTCACTTTCATGGGAGCGGCTATAAGGCATAATAACACCATATTGAACGCCGATCCCTAAACCTGCAACCCATAACCCTTTATTATCAATGTCGCTTGCCCCAAGCGCAATAGTGGCAACAGCTAAGCCAACATTCGAGAGCTGACTGGCAGATAAGCGCTCATTAGAGTGCCTTTCGAGCACATGCCCTACTTCGTGTCCCATAATTGCAGCGAGTTGATCTTGATCTTCTGTAACATTCAAAATACCAGTGTAAACACCTATTTTTCCACCAGGTAAAGCAAAAGCATTTACTTGTGCTGAATCAAATACAACCACTTCCCATTCACCAGGAAATACAGATTCTGGCACATTGCCAATAATAGCTTCAGCAACACATAAGACAAAGTCATTAGTTGCTCGGTCTGTACTAATAGGTATTTCTTGCTTCATTTGTTCAAATGAAGTTACCCCCATTTTATTTAACTCAGAATCAGAATAAAGCGCTACTTGATTACGGCCAGTTGAAGACGTAGAACAGCCTGACAAACTAACAAGTGCAAAACATATAATAAGAAAATATTTCATATGGGTTAGGTATCATTTGGATAAAAACTAATATTAGCATTTGCACATAAAAAAACCGAGACATGCTCGGTTTTTTTTAATATAAATCAAGTTTATCTCTGCATAAGGAGACATAGCATTAGGGAAGCTTAACCTACAAGAGCAAGTAATATACCTGCGGCTACAGCTGAACCAAGTACCCCAGCCACATTTGGACCCATAGCATGCATAAGCAAGAAGTTATGAGGGTTAGCCTCTAAACCAACTTTATTAGCAACACGAGCCGCCATAGGAACAGCAGAAACACCAGCAGCACCAATTAATGGGTTAACTTTCTCTTTAGAAAACTTATTCATTAGTTTAGCCATTAGTACCCCAGAAGCAGTACCGATAGAAAAGGCTACTGCGCCAAGGCCTAAAATACCCAATGTTTGAACATTTAAGAAAGCTTCTGCACTTAACTTTGAACCAACACCTAAACCTAAAAATATAGTTGTAATGTTAATTAACTCATTTTGCGAAGTAGAGCTTAAACGGTCAACCACACCCGACTCACGCATCAAGTTACCTAAACAGAACATCCCGACTAAAGGCGTTGCTGATGGTAAAAAGAAAATAGTCATTAACAACACACCCAGTGGGAAAATAATTTTTTCTACTTTCGTTACTGGACGAAGTTGCGCCATTTCAATTTTACGTTCATCTTCTGTTGTTAAAGCTTTCATAATAGGCGGTTGAATAATAGGTACTAATGCCATGTATGAATATGCTGCAACCGCAATTGCGCCAAGTAATTCAGGTGCTAATTTTGAAGCCAAAAATATTGCTGTAGGTCCATCAGCACCACCAATAATAGCAATTGCTGAAGCATCTTTTAAACTAAACTCAATTCCTGGTATACCATTTAAAGCAATAGCACCAAATAACGTAGCAAAAATACCAAATTGCGCTGACGCTCCTAACAATAAAGTTTTAGGGTTCGCAATCAAGGCGCCAAAGTCGGTCATAGCACCGACTCCCATAAAGATTATTAATGGGAATATGCCTGTATCTATCCCTGCATAATAAATATAGTGTAGTAAGCCACCTACTTCAGAAAACCCAGCAACTGGAATATTCGTTAATATAGCCCCAAAGCCCATAGGAAGGAGTAATAACGGTTCGAAATTTCTTGCAATAGCAAGATACAACAAGCCACAGCCAACCAACATCATGATGACTTGCCCTAGCTCAAAGTTAGCTAAGCCTGTTGATAGCCATAATTTAGTTAATGAATCCATAAGATCCTCTACGAAAAGCTAAGTAAAGCATCACCAACAGCAACAGAGTCACCTTCTTTGGTATGCAAACTAGTAATAACACCGGCATGAACTGCACGAATTTCTGTTTCCATTTTCATGGCTTCCATAATGATGACAACATCACCGGCTTCAACAGAATCACCTTCATTAACAAGTACTTTAAATATATTACCTGAAAGTGGTGCATTCAGCGTTTCTTCAGCAGAAATAGAGGTTGACTGTTTAATCGCATCATCACCCGCTGGTAATGTAATCGAGTCGATAGAGCCACCTGGAGCGACAACAACATTATAAACTTTACCATCAACGCTAACATCGTAACTTTCTGGTGCTGTTGTATCTTTTGGCTCAGATGATTCAACTGTCTTAGCACTTGCTTTTGTTGGGATTGGTTCAAATGCTGACGGGTTATTTCTGTTCTCTAAAAACTTCAAACCTATTTGTGGAAATAAAGCATAAGTTAATACATCGTCAATAACGTCATTAGCTAAATCAATATTCTTCTCTTTAGCTAACAGCTGTAATTCTGTTGATAACTTATCTAACTCTGGATCAATTAAATCAGCAGGACGACAAGTAATGACTTCATCACCATCTAACACACGTGCTTGTAATTCCGCATTAACAGGAGCAGCAGTTGCACCATACTCACCTTTAAGTACGCCTGCAGTTTCTTTTGTAATAGACTTGTAACGCTCACCTGTAAGTATATTAAGTACTGCTTGTGTACCAACAATCTGAGATGTTGGAGTAACGAGTGGAATATAACCTAAATCTTTACGTACTTTAGGAATCTCAGTTAACACTTCATCGAATTTATCTGCAGCACCTTGCTCTTTAAGTTGGTTTTCCATGTTAGTTAACATGCCACCAGGTACTTGCGCCGTCAATATTCTTGCATCTACCCCTTTCAAACTACCTTCAAATTCAGCATATTTTTCACGAACATCACGGAAATAAGCTGCAACTTCAGCCATTTTTTCAATGTTTAAACCAGTATCACGTGCGCTACCCTCAACAATAGAAGCAATTGTTTCTGTTGGTGAATGGCCGTAAGTCATACTCATAGAAGAAATAGAGGTATCGATTACATCAATATCACTGTCAATTGCTTTCATTTGAGTTGCTACACTTAACCCTGTTGTTGCATGACAGTGCAACGCAATAGGTAAAGCAACAGTTTCTTTAAGACGAGTAATTAATTCTGCGGCATTGTATGGTTTTAACAACCCTGACATATCTTTAATACATAAAGAGTGTGCACCCATATCTTCAAGTTGCTTAGCCATAGTTAACCAACCTTCAAGTGTATGTACAGGGCTTTCGGTATAACTTAATGTACCTTGAGCATGTGCACCAACTTTAACTGCAGCTTTAATAGATGTTTTAAGGTTACGAACATCATTCATCGCATCAAAAATACGGAAAACATCAACACCGTTAAGGTGAGCACGTTCAACAAACTTTTCTACAACATCGTCAGCATAATGACGGTAGCCTAAAATATTTTGACCACGAAATAACATTTGCTGTTTTGTATTTGGCATCGCCTTTTTTAAAGCACGAATACGTTCCCAAGGATCTTCACCTAAATAACGAATACAAGAATCAAATGTTGCACCACCCCATGACTCAATTGACCAATAGCCAACTTCATCTAATGTTGACGCTATTGGCAACATATCTGCTAAACGCAGACGGGTAGCAAGAATTGACTGATGACCATCTCTTAAGACAACTTCGGTAATACCTAATGGTTTGCTCATGATTGTACCCTTATCTCTTTGACTTATACTGTGTAGAATGTTTGTGACGATATTGGCTTATAGAGCCACTAATTGCAGCAACTATTGCAGGTGAAATTTCACCGCTTACTGCCTTTTTATTTTTTGTACTAGAATGACTTCTGCTAGGTGTAATAGCATCCGGAAACTTCACTGCTAATCTAGCTAACACGGTATTAATAAAAATAATTAATAAGCTTAAAAAAGCAAACACAAATACCATTCCAGCAAGCATAAGTGTACCTGCTTCTATAAATTGATGCTCCATACTGTTCATTTTTTGTTCTCACTCGTAAGTTAGTGAAATTAGAATAATCACTCCATTTATGAAAAACAAACATTATTTTGCAGTTTCAGAAAAATAATACTTCGTCAATAGGCAAAAGGATGGATATTCAGTCTTTTTTACTAAATATTCAGGTAAATTTGCATAATAAGATATTGTATACAATATGAAACACATAAATACCTGAGATATAGAGTGATTTTAATTTATAATATACAATATACACATGTGGTAAAATTATTCATAATGAATGCATAATATGCATAGTGAATATAAAGCCATGACTACTATTTATTTAATCCAATAAAAGCAAAGTATTTTTATTCGACTAATGGCATAAAAAGCGCCTTTTAATAACAAAATTCTTACCGGTTAAAACATAACCTGTATAGCTTTTAACTTGTCCTTATCAATTTAATTAATTTTCATACTTAAGTGTTGATTAACCATTGCTTCAAGCCTTCCCGACCTGCCTATGTCAATAAGTGTGCTCGTTTACATTTATGAAAAACATAATTATTTATCAGCTAAGACATTTACAAATAAAAAGCGATAACAACACTGAGCCGTCTAACGAGCACTTATGCGATGAATAAAGATTTAGCCAATGCTTTAGTTTTGATGTTTTATCGTATAAGAATACATAAATAGTGAGAACGTAACTCGCTTGTTACCTAAAAGCTACTTTGAAAGTCCACTCATTTTTCAAGTGTGCTTCTGAAAAAATATTAAACAATTAAAAATGTAAGCGACTCGTTCAATAACTTTATTAATAGTTGAGATAGCGCTAGCTAATTAACTTTACTTAATCTTATTATTTATAACGTAAGTATAAAAGAAAGCGTTTATCGTTTAACTTGAACTTTAAACTGCTAGCTTACTACGTAATAATTTATCAACATGAGCACACCAAGCCTTAGTATTTCGTTGGGGAATATTGGTATTACCGCGAATACCAAGTTTAAATTCAACGACAGACTTCCACTCATCAGATCCAAGATCAGGGCCATGTCCTTTACCATCACCTGTTGGAATGTTCTCATGAATAAAGCGCTCCCATGAATCGGTGCACAGGTTTTCACTTTCTGAAATTGACTGACAGCTTATGGCAACCATAGCACTAACCAGTGAGAAAAGTATAACTAACCACTTTTTCATAAAAGCCTCACAAGTTTAAATCTTCAACAGGTAAAATAATACTTCGCCACAGACACATTCTCTTCTTAATATTTTTTGAAATTATGAATAGAACCAGGTCACAACAGAGAACATGACTCTCAACGATAGCCTGAGCATATCAAGCACTAAACACTATCACCAGTTCAGAAAAAAAAAGCAGCACTAATTGTGCTGCCTTTCAATTAATAAAAATCATAAAGCTACTTTTTACGGGATTTTATTCTAGTCATACCCAGTAAAGCTAAACCAAACAAGGCTAGCATGCTTGGCTCTGGAACAGCCGTTGCAGTACCCTCTATTTTTAAAGTAGCACTAAACAAATTAAAATTATTAGCGCCAAGAGCGTCGTCACCAAGCCAAAAGCCAAATTCGTTCTTAGCTAAAATATCACTAAAAACAGAGGTGTTGCTCGCATTAAAAATAAAGTCTTGTGATGTTTTACCGTCCACGGAAGCGATATCTCTTTTATTAACCGTATCAGCATTATTACCGCCGGAAGCAGCCATAACTTTCCAATCTTCAGGAAAGATGAAAAAAAATGCATCATTAGTAGCAGAAAAGGTTAATGATAGCGTAAAGCTATCAATTGAATCATAGTTCACAGTTTCTAAATCAAAGTAATCATAAAAACGATTACAACCATCAGAACTTTTTGTGTCTGTTATCTTAATTGAGTCCGACTGTAATGAATTACAGTTAGTCCCGCCAAAATGATTCAATCCACCAGCAGGTGTAACTAAAGAACTAATATTACCATAATTATTAGTAATTTCAGTTATTAAAGCTGCTTGTGAAGTGTTGGCAACAAAACAAAAAGCTAAAATAGAAATAAATCTATTTAATAAACAATTTTTCATACGACATCCTCATTAACAATTAATAACAACACAAATGAAAACACGACTATCCATCAGTGCAATTAACTCAACATTTCATATTATGGATAAAATTAAAGCATTTATTACGCCAACCTTTAAAGTGGTGCTGTACACAATTGTTTTTAATGTGAATATTTATTTTTTAGGTTTTAGTAATGTAAAACATTTCTAAAAGTGTAAAATTTCATGACAAATACTACGTATAAAATAAAAATCATAAAGAGTCACTATCATTAATGTAATTGAGGGGTGGTAAGAATATTCATATTGAGCAGATATATATTTTATTGTTTATCAAATTACAGACGAAAAAAAACCAATCATAAGATTGGTTTTTTAGTTTCTCTTTAAGAGAGAAATGTGGCGATTGCTACAGGAGTCGAACCCTTTACGTACATCAGCGCTTGGTTCGTCGCCAAGTCCCTTTGTACGCCGTCCAGCTGAGCTACGTGTCACTTCTTTCAACACTCATTCATTTGTTAAATTTTAGACGAAAAAAAACCAATCATAAGATTGGTTTTTTAGTTTCTCTTTAAGAGAGAAATGTGGCGGACGCGGCAGGAGTCGAACCTGCGACCGCCTGGTTCGTAGCCAGGTACTCTATCCAGCTGAGCTACGCGTC